>NZ_DASWNO010000222.1:0-8411 GCF_036399195.1 Brevundimonas sp. | reverse complement strand
CAAGAACTGGCCGAAGCTGTTCGAGATCCGGCTGACGGGGCCGCGTTAGAGGAAGCTGTACGGGTCCACGTCGACCGACAGCCGCACCGAGGCGGGCACCTTCACCCGCGCCAGCCAGACCCTGAGAAAACCCTGCAGGTCAACGTCGCGGTCTGCTCGGACCAAAAGCCGCTTGCGCCGCCGCCCCCGCACCAGCGCCAGCGGCGCGTCGGCGGGGCCGTAGACCTCCAGCCGCTCGGCGTTCGGGATGGCCTCGGCCAGATCACGGGCGGTCTTCTCCACCGCCATGGCGTTCTCGCTGGACAGAATGATCGCCGCCAGCCGGCCCCAGGGCGGCAGGGACGCCGCCTCGCGCTCCGCCATCTCCGCCTCGACGAAGGCGTCGCGGTCGCCGGCCGCCAGCGCGATCAGCACCGGATGCTCCGGCGTCCAGGTCTGCAGGATGGCCCGGCCCGGGCGGTCGGCCCGTCCTGCCCGGCCCGCCGCCTGCGTCAGCAACTGGTAGGTCCGTTCGGCGGCGCGCAGGTCGCCGCCCCTCAGGCCCAGATCGGCGTCGACCACACCGACCAGGGTCAGGTTCGGGAAGTTGTGCCCCTTGGCCGCCGCCTGGGTGGCGACGAGAATGTCGATCTCCCCGTCCGCCATGCGCTGGATCAGGGCGCGCGCCGAGCGGCCGTCGGGCGCGGTGTCCGAGCTGAACACCGCCGTCCGCGCCTCGGGGAACAGCTGGCGCACCTCCTCCTCGACCCGCTCGACCCCCGGCCCGACGGGCACCAGCGAGTCCGCCGCGCCGCAGGACGGGCAGTGCCTCGGCCGCGCCATGGTGAAGCCGGTCAGGTGGCAGACCAGCCGCCCGGTGTAGCGGTGCTCGACCAACCAGCTGTCGGTATCCGGCGCCGTCAATCGGTGCCCGCAGGCGCGGCACAGCACCACTGGCGCATAGCCCCGCCGGTTCAGGAACAGCAGCGTCTGCTCGCCGCGCTGCAGCGTCTCGCCGATCGCCTCGCGCAGCGGCTGGGACAGCCAGGTCTGCGGGTCGGGCGGGCACTCACGGAGGTCCAGCAGCCGGATGTCCGGCAGCACCGCCGCGCCATGCCGCGCGGTCAGCTTCAGCCAGCCGTAGCGGCCCTGCTGCGCGTTCCAGAGCGTCTCGAGCGACGGCGTGGCCGACGCCAGGACCACCGTCGCCCCCTCGATCCGCGCCCGCGCCACGGCCAGGTCGCGGGCGTGATAGACCAGCCCCTCGTCCTGTTTGAACGAGCCGTCGTGCTCCTCGTCCACGACCAGCAGCCGCAGGTTGGCGTAAGGCAGGAACAGGGCCGAACGCGCGCCGACCACGATGTTGCAGCGTCCGGCGGCCACCGCCTCCCACACCTGACGGCGCCGGGGCGGGGCCACGCCGGAATGCCACTCGGCCGGAGCCGCGCCGAACCGGCTCGCGATCCGCTCGATCAGCGCCTGGGTCAGGGCGATTTCCGGCAGCAGGATCAGCACCTGCGCCGTCGGCTCCGCCGCCAGCACCCGCGCCGCCGCCTCCAGATAGGCCTCGGTCTTGCCCGAGCCGGTCACGCCGTCGAGCAGGAAGGGGGCGAAGCCGCCGCGCGCCGTGGCCTCCGAGAGCGCCGCCGCCGCCGCCGCCTGATCGAGATTCAGCGACGCGGGCGCGTGGTTGGGATCGGGCGCGTCGAAGGCCGCGACGCCCTCGATCTTGACAGTCTCCAGCACCCCCTCGTCCAGCAGGCCCTTGACCACGCCCGATGAGACGCCCGCGGCGCGGGCCAGCTCCGCGCCCGGCATCGAGCGGCTACCCAGCGCATCGAGCACCGCCGAGCGCGCCGGGGTCGGCCGTGCGGGAACCCGGTCCGCGACCCGCCGCACCCGCCGTTCGGGCCGCGGCCGGGGCGCGCGTAGCCCCTTCAGCGCCGCCGCCGCCATCTCGCCGGGCGGGCTCAGCGTCCATCGTGCGGCCCATTCGATGAAGTCCAGCGTCCCCGCGGGCACCCGCGGGTCGTCCACCAAATGGGAGATCGCCTTCAGCCGCCGGTTGGAACCGGTTGTCTCGCGCACCTCGGCCACCACGCCGCGGACCAGCCTCGGCCCCAGCGGCACGGCGGCGTGATCGCCCCGCACGACCTCCAGCCCTTCGGGCACCTCGTAATCAAAGGCTTCGGGAACCGGCAGGGGGATGAGCACGCTGGCGACTTTCACCGCCCTGTCCGCTCCGCTAGAGAGACGCTCATGAAACTGTTCCTCGACACCGCCGACGTCGCCGTCATCAAGGACATGGTCCCCACCGGTCTTGTGGACGGCGTCACCACCAATCCCTCGCTGATCGCCAAGTCCGGTCGCAACATCGCCGAGGTCATCGCCGAGATTTGCGCCCTCGTCGAGGGGCCGATCTCCGCAGAGGCGGTGGCGACCGACTTCGAGACCATGGTGCGAGAGGGCGACAAGCTCGCCGCCATCGCCCCCAACGTCGTCGTGAAGCTGCCCCTGACCTGGGACGGGCTGCGCGCGACCCGCGCCTTCGCGGACAAGAGGATCAAGACCAACGTCACCCTCTGCTTCTCCGCCGCCCAGGCCATGCTGGCGGCCAAGGCGGGCGCCACCTTCATCTCGCCCTTCGTCGGCCGGCTCGAAGACCACGGCGCCGACGGGATCGGCCTGCTGGAGGAAATCCGGGTGCTCTACGACGTCCACGGCTTCGATACGCAGATTCTGGCCGCGTCGCTGCGGAATCCCGGCCACGTCAGCGCCGCCGCCGTCGCCGGAGCCGACGCGGCGACCATCCCCGCCGACGTTTTCAAGGCCTTGGTCAAACACCCGTTAACCGACAAGGGGCTTGATGCCTTCCTGGCGGACTGGGGCAAGACCGGCCAATCGATCCTCTAGGACCGACGCCCCGGGGACTCGCCGTGCCTGTCTGCTGACCTCGAGGAGAGGTGCGTGAGCGTTTCGCCTGACCTTTCCGCCAAGCCGGACGAGCCGCACTGGCCCGACATCCGGGCCTGGCTTCAGGCCCACCCACAGACGCTTCTGGACGATCGTTCCCTGCTGGAAGAGATCGGACTCAAGCCGCACGGCCGCAACGTCGTCGAGTTCGGCCGCGCCGCCCTGACCCGGCTGGAAGAGGCGGCCGAGCGGGAGGCCGACGCACGCAAACGCATCGAGGCCGTGGCCCGAGCCAATTTCGCCGCCCAGACCCAGACCCATGTCGCGGCGCTGGACCTGATGGAGGCGCGCAACCCCTCCGACCTCGCCCGCCGCCTTGATGCGGTGGCCCAGGGCCGGTTCGGCCTGTCCGGCGCCGCGATCGCGCTGGAGAAGCCCGGCGGGGTGCCGTTCGGCTGGCGCGGACTCGAACCGGGCGGTGTCGACGCCCTGCTCGGCGACCACGGCCTGACCTGGCTGGGCCCGAATTTCGAAGGGCTGAACCTGTTCGGCGCGGTCGAGGGCGAGGTGAAGTCGGTCGCCCTGATCCGGATGGCGCCGCAGTTTCCCGGCTCCGACCTGCCGGCCCGCCACGCCATCTGCGCCTTCGGCTCGCCCGAGGAAGACGGCTTCGCGCCCACCATGGGCTGCGAGCTGGTGGCCTTCATCGCCCGGGTGGTGGAACGGACAGCCGAGCGATGGCCGATCTTGAACTAGGCGCGACCGCATCCGCGGACGCCGCTCTGGCCGCGTGGCTGGAGCATCTGGCCCACGAGCGTCGGCTGGCGGCCAATACGCTGGAGGCCTACGGCCGCATCGGACGGCTGTACCTCGCCTTCCTGCAACAGCACCGGGGCGAGCCGCCCACCCTCGCTGATCTGGGCAAGGTAACGGGGGCCGAGGTCCGCGCCCACCTCGCCGACCGCCGGAGCGGCGACCGACCGCTGGCTGCCCGCTCGATCAGCCAGACCCTGTCGGCGATCCGCGCCTTCCACGGCTGGCTCGACCGGCGCTGCGCCACCCCCGCGCCCCAGCTGGCTCTCGTGCGCGGTCCCCGCATCAAGCCGTCCCTGCCTCGGCCCGTCAGTGAAGATCAGGCGCGGGGGCTCCTGCACGAAACATACGCGGACCCCGACGCCGAGCCGTGGGAGGGTCTTCGGGACCGGGCGGTCCTGACCCTGCTCTACGGCTGCGGCCTGCGGATCTCGGAAGGCCTGTCGCTGACCGTCGCCGACACGCCGCTAGGCGACAGCCTCCGCGTTACAGGCAAGGGCGGCAAGACCCGCATGGCGTCGGTGCTGCCCGCGGTGCGCGAAGCGATCGCCGGTTACCTGAAGGCCCAGCCCTTTCCCCTGCAGGCGGCGGACGCCCTCTTCCGGGCGCGTCGCGGCGGTCCGTTGAGCCCGCGCCATGTGCAGGCGACGGTCCAGCGCCTTAGAGGGCGGCTGGGGCTCCCCGCCTCCGCGACCCCGCACGCGCTGCGTCACAGCTTCGCCACCCATCTGCTTGGCGCGGGCGCGGACCTGCGATCGATCCAGGAGCTGCTCGGCCACGCCAGTCTCTCCACCACCCAGAAATACACGGCGGTGGACACGGCGCGACTGCTGCAAGCGTATGCGTCCGCGCATCCGAGAGCCTGACGCCATACTGGCCAACATCCGGGTCGCGGGCGTACACTGATCCCGTTCGCCGCAGGGCGTGAGGCGCGAAGCGCATGAGCGGTCTCGACCGTCGTGGAATGCTTGCCGGTCTGGGCGCCGCCCTCGCGGCTCCGGGTGCGCCGGTTGCCGCGCAGGAGCCGGGACCAACTGACGTTCCGCAGCCGATCCAGCTGCTGAGCAACCTGTTCACACGCGTCGCCGCGGCCGTTTACATCGACGGTCGCGGCCCATTCACCTTCGTGATCGACACCGGCGCGGGCTCGACGGCCATCGCGGATACCCTGTCCGCCCGGCTGGGGCTGAGCCCTGCCGCCTCCTTGCTGGTGCACGGCATCACCGAGGCGCGCGTCGCGCCAGGGGTGGCCATAAGCCGGCTGCGCCTCAGCGGGCACGGTTTCCGAAACCTGGTCTGCCCGGTCTTCTCGCGCGAGCAGCTCGGCGCGGACGGACTGCTCGGTCTCGACGTCCTGGGCAGCTTTCGTCTGCGCTTCGACGTCGCCCGGCGCGCCGCTAGCCTGACCCTGCCGGGCATGCACATCACCATGGGAGGCGACGCGATCCTGGGCACCCGCCTGCGCCACAGGCTGCGGTCGTTCAGAGCAAGGTTCGGCCAGATGATTTTCACCCAGGTGACGGCGGACGGACAGCCCGTCGCCGCCTTCATCGACAGCGGCGCGCAATACTCCATCGGCAACCTGGCGCTCGCCCGAGCGGTCGCCGCGCGCCGGCCCCTAGGCGCGGCGAGCGCCCGAGAGGTCCCGCTCTACGGGGTCACGGGGCAGAGCCTGACCGCGGACCTGCTGCGTATCGAGGACCTGAGGTTGGGCGCGTCGCGGCTCGGCCCCACGCCGCTGCTGTTCGCGGACCTGCACTGTTTCCGCACCATGGGCCTGGCGGGTCGGCCCGCCCTCCTGATCGGGGCGGACCTGCTGGGGCGGTTCCGGGAGGTGACGCTCGACTTTCCATCCAACGCCATCGACCTGGTGGGCCTCCGGCGGCAGACCGCGGCGGTGGAGCTTTTGGGCTAGGGCCTGATCAAGCCTGCATCGTCCAGCCCTCGACGCCCATGGCCGCTTGTTTCACGGCCTCGGAGCGGGTCGGGTGGGGGTGGCAGATGCGGGCGATGTCTTCCGAGGCGCCGCCGAAGGCCATGGCCACGCAGGCCTCGCCAATCATTTCGCCGGCCTGCGGCCCCATGATGTGCACGCCCAGAATCCGGTCGGTGGCGGCGTCGGCCAGCACCTTCACCAGACCCTCGGTCTCGTGATTGATCTTGGCCCGGCTGTTGGCGCTGAACGGAAACTTGCCGGTCTTGTAGGCCACGCCCTCAGCCTTCAGTTGGTCCTCGGTCTTGCCGACCCAGGCCACCTCCGGCGCAGTGTAGACCACGCTCGGCACCA
The DNA here is from genome assembly GCF_036399195.1 of Brevundimonas sp. Lineage (GTDB taxonomy): Bacteria > Pseudomonadota > Alphaproteobacteria > Caulobacterales > Caulobacteraceae > Brevundimonas. The sequence continues at coordinate 2,419 of NZ_DASWNO010000222.1, read as the reverse complement.
GGTCGTAGTCGACGTGCCCGGCCTTGCCGGCGATCAGCTCGATCACGGCGACCGCGTCCTCCTCGGCCTTGTGCGCCAGCATCGGGCCATGTGTGACGTCGCCGATGACCCAGACCCCGCCCCCCTCTCCATTGGCGGCCACCTTGAAATGGTCGTTGGCGACGAAGCCGCGCTTGTCGGCCTCGACCCCCACCGTCTCCAGGCCGAGCCCCTCGGTGTAGGGCCGACGGCCGATGGCCACCAGAACCACGTCGCCCGTCAGCGTCTCGGCGGCGCCGCCCGCGGCCGGCTCGACGGTCAGTTCGACGCCGTCCTGGCCGGTTTTCGCGCCCGTGACCTTGGACCCCAGCTTGAACGTCATGCCCTGTTTGGTCAGGGCGCGCTGGAAGCTCTTGGCGATCTCGGCATCCATGCCCGGCGTGATGCGGTCCAGGTATTCGACCACCGTCACCTTCGCGCCGAGCCGCCGCCAGACCGAGCCCAGCTCCAGCCCGATAATGCCGGCGCCGACCACGATCAGGTGCTGCGGGACCGCCGCTAGCGCCAGAGCGCCGGTCGAGTCCACCACCCGGCCGGGTTCGAACGCCACGCCCGGCAGCGGCGTCGGCTCCGAACCGGTGGCGATGACGATGTTCTTCGCCGCCAGCACCGTCTTGCCGCCGTCGGCAGCCGTCACCTCGACCTGACCCTTGCCGGCGATGCGGCCCCGGCCGCGGATCCATTCGACCTTGTTCTTCTTGAACAGGAATTCGATGCCCTTGGTCAGGGCGGCGACGCTCTCGTCCTTGGCGGCGTGCATCTGGCCGAGATTCAGTTTCGGCTGCACCTCGATGCCGATCTTGGCGAACTCGCTATTGGCCGCCTCGAACAGCTCGGACGCATGCAGCAGCGCCTTGGACGGCATGCAGCCGACGTTCAGGCAGGTGCCGCCCAGCGTGCCCCGCATCTCGACGCAGGCCGCCCTCAGACCCAGCTGTCCGGCCCGGATAGCGGCGTTGTAGCCGCCCGGCCCGCCGCCGATGATCACCACGTCATACGCGGGCGTTGAGGAGGCGGCGTCGGCCATCGTGTCTCTCGGGTCTGGTCGTGGTGCGCAAAGGCGCGCGGAACGTAGCGGCCGGCCCGCGAGGGTCAACCACATGGCGGTATATAGGGACGCGCGCGCCCGGTCACAGCCGGGCCCAGAAAGCAGGAAAGCCCGATCACGGGGACCGGGCTTCCTGGGCTTCGACTGGAGCGGGCGAAGAGATTCGAACTCTCGACCCCAACCTTGGCAAGGTTGTGCTCTACCACTGAGCTACGCCCGCACTTCAGTCGGAGGCGGGCGTATAGCGGAGCGGCGCGGCTCCTCGCAAGTCTCTTTTTCGAGCGGCGGGCCACGTCCTTCCGGGGCCGCGCAGCGGAGCCCGGAATCCAGGCGACCGGACACCGGCGAAGGCCGCGCCGCGACGCGCTGGGCGAGCACCCCTGGATTCCGGGTTCCCCGTCCGGCTGCGCCGGCCATGGCCCCGGAAGGACGGAGGAAGGCGATCGGAACCGCCTACCGCGGCGCCAACCGGATCGCCCCGTCCAGCCGGATGCACTCGCCGTTGATGTAGACGTTGCGGGCCAGCTCCAGCACCAGCGAGGCGTAGTCGGCGGGCGTGCCCAGACGGCTCGGGAAGGGGATGGCGGCCGCCAGGGCGTCCTGGATCTTCTGGTCCATGCCCGCCATCATCGGCGTCCACATGATCCCCGGCAGGATGGTGTTCACCCGCACGCCCTCCTGGGCGAGGTCGCGCGCGACCGGCAGGGTCATGGCGTAGACGCCGCCCTTGGAGGCCGAATAGGCGGCCTGTCCGATCTGGCCGTCCTGCGCCGCGACGGAGGCGGTGTTGACGATCAGGCCGCGCTCGCCGTCAGTCATCGGCTCCATCGTGACCATACCCGCCGCCGACTGCGACAAGACCCGGAAGGTGCCGAACAGATTGACCCGCACGGTGCGTTCGAACGCCGCCATGTCGTGGGCGCGGATCTCGCCGGTTTCCTTCTTGCGCGAGACGGTCTTCTGGCCGGTGGCGATGCCGGCGCAGTTGACAGTCAGACGCTCCTGCCCGTGGGCGGCGCGGGCCTTTTCGAAGGCGGCCGCGACCGAGGCGTCGTCGGTGACGTCGACCTTGCAGAACACCCCGCCGATCTCCGCGGCGATGCGCTCGCCCGCTTCTTCGTTCAGGTCGAACAGGGCGACCTTGGCGCCGGTCGCCGCAATGGCGCGCGCCGTGCCCTCGCCCAGCCCGGAGGCGCCGCCCGTCACCACCGCCGCGATCGAACCGTCGAGTTTCATGGCCGCAGCCCCTATGTTGGTTGAACGTATGAATGTCGCGGGGATTTAGCCGCCATGACCGCCAAAGCCAAACCGATCCGCCCCGAAGAGGCCATC
>NZ_DASWNO010000221.1:0-3092 GCF_036399195.1 Brevundimonas sp. | reverse complement strand
GTGCGCTGGTCGAAGTCGGGGTAGGCGTTCCTCAGCCGGTTGGCGATGCCGCCGGCGTTGACCCAGCCGTCGCCGTCCTCGTCCATGTCGGCGATGACCGTGGCGATCAGGCGCACGGCCTCGGACGGGGGGCGTTTGCCGGGGGCCGGCGCGGCCCCCGCGGAGGCGGGCTCGGACCTGCGGCCGCGGCCCGACCCGGCCGGGGCCGAGGCGGCCTCGTCGTCGTTGTCGGACAGGCCGGCGGCGGCGGGGGCGCTCAGGTTCTCGGTGTAGATGAAGCGGGTGCAGGCCTGACGGAAGCTCTCGGGCGTCTTGCGCTCGCCGAAGCCATAGACGTCGACCCCCTCCTCGCGGATGCGCGACGCCAGCCGGGTGAAGTCGGCGTCCGACGAGACCAGACAGAAGCCGTCGAACCGGCCCGAGTGCAGCAGGTCCATCGCGTCGATGACCAGGGCGATGTCGCCCGAATTCTTGCCCTTGGTGTTGGCGAAATTCTGCTGCGGCTGGATGGCGAACCGCGCCAGCACCTTGGTCCAGCCCTGGATCTGGGCGCTGGCGAAATCGCCATAGATGCGCCGCGCCGACGCCTCGCCCAGCGTCGCGATCTCGGTGAACAGCGCCTCGGCGATCTTGGGCGACGCATTCTCCGCATCGATCAGCACCGCAAGACGCGGCGGCCGGCCGGAGGGCTTCGAGGTGTCGTTGGCCATGTCGTCGCGTTTCCTTCAGGTGCGTCAGCAGACCGAACTGCAGGTGTAGGTCAGGCCTCGACCGAGGTCAGACCCTGAGACAGCGTTCGCCCGCTGCGGGCGGCTATTCGACGGCGTATGCGTGCCCGCCCTTGCCGGAGGCGGGCCGGGGGGTCTTGGTCCAGCCGCCGGGGGCCAGCACCGTGCTGGCGGCGAGCAGTTCGACGCCCACGACCCGGTCGTCGGCGTCGTAGTCCAGGACGAACGGGCCAGCGTCCGAGCCGCCGACCGCACGCCCGTGCGACTGACGGATGTACAGCGCGTCGGCCTCTGGACCGTAGGTCATTTCAGGCGCCATGCGGCGGGCTCGGGCTCGCGTCTCGGTCCGAAAAGGCGGACAGAACCGGAATATGATCGCTTTCGACGATACACGCCACCCTGAGGAAGCGTGGCTTCACTACACGGCCCCCGCCCCGCAGCCCTATCCCTAGAGTTGCAATCCGCAAGAAGACGCGCTTTGATTATCCTGCGCGGAGAGGCTGGGGTTAGGATGACCCCGAAGGGGGCGTCGTGAAGCTGCCGGTGATCGCTCGAACGTTTGGAGTCCGGGGTCGCCACCAAACGCACGGCGACTCCAGCGGCTTCTGCGACATCGGATGATCGCCTTCACCGAAAAGCTGGTGGAAGCTTGCGTCGCGGCGTCGCCTACGACGTTCCTGCCGTTCGCGGCTTCAGTAGACCACCGACAACCAAAGCTGGGGGGTTTCATACCGGACCTCATCCTCTCGAGAGAGGGAGAGCCGCTCATACTCGAAATCCAGCTCCACGCGCTTGATCGGAACCACCTTTATCGATTGCTGGAGTATCGCGACCTCTATGAGGATGTTCACGGCGTCCAGCCTGAGTTGATGCTCATGGCCGAGATCGTGCCGGACCGGTTCAAACCGCTACTGCGGACACACAAGATCGAAACGATCAGCTTCGATCGACACGAGTTCCTCAAGCTTGCTCTGGACGCCTGCGCCAGCGAGATCGTTCCTCACGTTCTGAGTGGAGCCTCGGGTGGTTGCGACGAGCTGGACTCTGATGACGAGCCATCAGCAATCTCAAGGGCCGAGATCGAACCGCTGCGCTGGTCCCCGTCGATGTCCGCGCCGGAGGTCGAGGCCTTCTTCGAGCGACAGATCGCGGCGCTCGGACTGAAACGCCACGAGCTGCCCTTGCCGTACCAAAGGTCCGTCTATTCGGACCTTCGACGATCATATCGCGATCCGGTGGTGCAGGCGATCCAGACCATGTACCGCCCCCGAGACTGGAACTGGGGCAGGCTGCTGTCTGAACCCGGTCACCTGGGCCGACGCACGCTCTCGAAGCCGCGTATCGGGATCGGCTGTCACATCACGCAGAAGGGCAATTTCTCCGCCTACTTCTATGATCCCGACGAGCGAGAGGACAGTTCCTGGGCGCTTCCACCCCGTGGTTCATCCTACGGCTGGAGCCGCCCCGACGACGAGATCCTGTTCGTGCGGGATGTCACTCATCTCGACGCCCGTCCCGACCACAAGAGGCGATACGGCCAGGCCGACTGGAGCGGACTCGACTCCATTCTTATCGGGTGGCTGAAAGCCGCCTACGACGACATCATCGATGCGGCGCGGGTCATCTACGACGTCGAAGTCCACTCTGATATCTTCCTGGACACCGAGAACCTCAGCGCAAAAGCGGATTGGCGGCGGCGCGAGAGCGTCGTCGGCTGGAGAATCTCCAATTCCGAAGACGAGAGACGCAAGGCGGCCGAGGTGCGGCTCCTGAACCTGCGTGAAACCCACGGAATAGATATCGACACGTTCGTCGATGTGTATGCCAGGAACATCGGCGCCAAGAACCAGACGGTCCTCGCGCCCGCTCATGTGGTGCGCGCGCTCAAGGCGGCAGGCGCCGAGATGGACGCCAAGGACATCAGGGAAACCTTGGCTGAGTTGCGGCTGGTGGAACCCGCCGACTACGCCAAGGCCCGGCCGTGGGAGGCCCTCAGTCGTCGTCCATCTTCAGCGCCGCGATGAAGGCTTCCTGCGGGATCTCGACCTTGCCGAACTGACGCATGCGCTTCTTCCCGGCCTTCTGCTTCTCCAGCAGCTTCTTCTTCCGCGTGGCGTCGCCGCCGTAGCATTTGCTGGTCACGTCCTTCCGCAGCGCCCGCACCGTTTCGCGGGCGATGATCTTGCCGCCGATGGCCGCCTGGATCGGGATGACGAACATGTGGGGCGGGATCAGCTCCTTCATCTTCTCGACCATGCTGCGCCCGCGCATCTCGGCTCGGCCGCGGTGGACCAGCATGGACAGGGCGTCGACCGGCTCGGCGTTGACGAGGATGTTCATCTTGACCAGGTCGCCGACCTTGTA
>NZ_DASWNO010000220.1:0-8406 GCF_036399195.1 Brevundimonas sp. | reverse complement strand
ATGGCTCCGGGCGAGCCCGCGCCGAAGCACTAAGATCGTCCGCGATCTCGATCAGGCCCCCGTCGCGAAAGCGGCGGGGGCTTTTTCACGTCTGGATCAGTCGACGCAGAGCGCCGGCGTCGCCTTTCCGCTCTCGACCGTGGCATGACAACCGAACGGGCGGCTGTCGGCCTGGCACTGACCGCGCGCGGCGGCGCCCTCGGCTGGGAAAGGCGCGTCCTCGATTCGGCAATCGCCCTCGCACTGGTCGCCGTCGGTGCATTGTTTGCCGGCGTCCGCATAGGCGATGACGCACTGTTCGCTCTGCATACGTCCCACACGCTGGATCGTCCCGCCGCGAGCGGTGCACGACGTCGCATCGACGCTCCGGCCCGGCAGGTCGCCGCCGGTCGCGGGCGCCTCCGACATCGGCGCGCAGGCCGAGGCCGTAAGGGCGAGAACAGCGAGAAGGGCGATGCGCATGGGGTAGGCTCCGGTCAAACCGTCCCGCCTGGCAGGAAGGGCGAGAAGGTGATGACGGTGAAGGTGTCGCGAATATGTGGCCGGGTCTGGACCGACCGGGTCACGAAGGTCCCGATGTCCATCTCCTTGGGCAACTGGAACTTGGCCAGCAGGTCGTACTGGCCCGAGGTGGAATAGACCTCCGACACGTGCTCGACGTTGTCGACGACATCCGCCGCCACGTCGTTGGCGTGACCCAGCTCGCATTTGATGAAGACGAAGATGGCGGTCATCATGGCGGCGGCTCCGGTTCGCGGTCGTAGGACTTAGGTCTTAGGGCTTAGTACGGTCGCGAGCCAGCCGCCACGGAGCCGACCTTGCCCAAGACCCAAGTCCTGAGCCCCTAAGCCCGTGAACCTCGAGGCCGAGTACAACAACCGCGCCCGCGTGCCCGACCATCCGGCGGTGATGCAGATGTGGCGCGAGACGGCCGAGGCCGCCCGCGTAGCCCATCCGCCGCTCGAGATCGCCTATGGCTCGGGGCCACGGGCGGTCATGGACCTGTTCGAGGCCGGGCCCGGCGCGCCGGTGGCGGTGTTTCTCCATGGCGGATACTGGCAGGCGCTGGACAGGAGCTGGTTCTCCGGCATCGCTCCCGCCCTTCTGGCCCATGGCGTCAGCCTCGCCATCCCGTCCTATGACCTGTGTCCCGCAGTGCGGCTCGGGACGATCCTGGGACAGGTGCGCGCGGCGGTCGAACTGATCCGCGGCCGCAACGGCGCCCGTCCGGTCGTGTTCGGCCACTCCGCCGGCGGGCACATGGCCGCCTGCATGCTGTCCGAGGGCCGGGCCTCGGCGGCGGTGGCGATCAGCGGGGTCTTCGACTTGCGCCCCCTGCTGGAAACATCCCTGAACGAGGCGCTCAACCTCGACGCGCATGAGGCGGCCGCCCTGTCGCCGATCTTCTGGCCGACGCCGAACGGCTCGACACCGGGGGGAACGGTGCTCGACTGCATCGTAGGCGGGGACGAGAGTCCGGAGTTCATCCGCCAGTCCGGTGAGATGGCGGAACGCTGGTCGGCGCGCGGCGTCGAGACCCGCTGCGAAATTCTGGCGGGGCTCAATCACTTCACCGTGCTGAATAGCTTGTACAAATCGGACAGCGGGACGACACGTCGCATCGCGGCCCTCAGCCTGAGGGATTGACGCAGCCGCCGGTTGCCTGTTTGACCACGGCGCCGGACGCGGCCTCGGGGGAGGCGCGTCATCCCGCACAGAGAAACGATGTTTCGCGCGATCCGCAGATTCTTCCGCCGTCTGACCTGCCGCCGCCACCGGTGGCGCCCGGATCGCCGCCGCGAGACGATGGAATTCTGCGACCTCTGCGGCGCCAAGCGGCAACGGCCAGAGCCCCGCGGACGAACGAAACACAAAGTTTCCCGCACGGCCTGACCGACGGTTTCCCGCGCGGGCGTGCGTGGGCTAAGCAGGACAGGTCACCGGACCGACCGGCGGAGAACCCGACATGCGCCACGATCGCCTCGCCGTGCTGAACGCGCTGCAGACCCACGGCGTCGCGCCGGTGTTCTACCATGCCGACCCCGAGGTGTGCCTGAACGTCATCCGCGCCTGCGCCCGCGGCGGCGCCCCGGTCGTTGAGTTCACCAACCGCGGCGATTTCGCATGCGACCTGTTCGGCGATGTCGCGCGTGAGCTGCAGAGAACCGACCCGCACATAATCCTCGGCATCGGTTCGGTCGTCGATGCGGGGACAGCCAGCCTCTACCTCAACCGCGGCGCGCGGTTCGTGGTCAGCCCCTGTCTGGTTCCGGAAGTGGCGCGCGTCTGCAACCGCCGCATGACCGCCTACTTCCCCGGCTGCGGCTCGGTCACCGAGATCGGGCAGGCGCACGAGCTGGGCTGCGAGGTGGTCAAACTGTTCCCCGGCGCCAGCGTCGGAGGACCGGATTTCGTCAGGGCGGTGCTGGGCCCCATGCCTTGGACCAAGATCATGCCGACGGGCGGCGTGGATCCGGACGAGGCCAGCATCGCCCGATGGTTCGGGTCGGGCATCGTCGCCGCCGGCATGGGATCGAAACTGATCACCGACGCGGCGGTGTCGTCCGGCGACTGGGCCGCGATCGAGGGTCAAGTGCGGAAGACTGTGAATGCAGTCGCCGCGTTTCGCGGGATAGGTGGTTAGTGGCTAGTGATTAGTGGCTGGCCGCTGGTGAGTAGTGACTGGCGACGAGCGTCCTCGCCCACATTTGAGACGGCCGCTCAGAGGCATCCGGCTCGTTCCACCAGCCACTAATCACCCACCCCCTAGTGAGTCACAGCCCCAGCGTCGGACTGTCGAGGTCCAGCTGGCTGGCGGGAATGACCACCAGATCGGGGTGCGCCGCGCGCAGGGCGTCGATGAACATCGAGGCCTGGCCGACCACGACCACATAGGCCTGATCCGAGCCGACGATGCCGGCCGCTTCCGCCAGACTGGCGGGCGTCGTCGCCGCGATCTTCTGCTGATAGGTCTCGATCTCCGTCAGCGGCAGACCATAGGTGACCGCGTCGGCGAGGATGCCGCCGAGGCCGCCGGTCGTCTCCAGCGCCCGCGAGAAGCCGCCGTTGACGAAGGTTTCGCGGTCGACGACCGCCTGCTCCGCGACCGGCTCGGCCTTCAGCCGGTCGAACTCGGCCAGCACCAGGCCGACGACCTCGGCGGCGCTCTCATTCTTGGTCTGGGTGTTGGCGGTCAGCAGGCCGCCGTCGACGCGCGCGGCGATCGAGGAGTTGGCGCCGTAGCTCAGGCCCCGTTTGGCGCGGATTTCCTGGAACAGGCGACCGTTCTGACCGCCGCCGATGACGCTGTTGGCCACGGCGAGCGGATACCAGGCGTCGTCGGCCCGTCGGGGCGCGCGGACGGCGGCCGACACGGCGGCCTGCCCCGCGCCCGGAAGATCAACGACCACGACGCGCGGCGCCGGCGTGGCTCGGCCCGCGCGATTGACCGCGGCCGGGACGGGGCCGGCCGGCCGGGCCCAGCCGCCCAGGGTGCGCTCGGCGAAGGCGAACGCCTCCTCCGGCTCCATGCCGCCGGTGATGATCAGGGCCGCATTGTCAGGACGCCACCACCGACCGTGGAAGCCGGCGATCTGCTCTCGTGTCAGCCCGGCGAGCGACGTGGGCGTGCCCCCCGACGGGGCGCCGTAGGGCGCGGGGCCGTAGGCCAGGCGGTTCAGCGTCAACGCCGCCAGCGGACCCGGCTCGCGCAGGGCGACGGTCAGGGCGTTGATCCTCTGAATCCGGCTGCGGTCAACTTCGGCAGGGCTGAAGGTCGGGCGCTGGACGACGTCGGCGAAGACGGATCCGGCCTGATCGGCCGAAGACACCGGAGCGGAGAGGAACAGGGTGGTGGCGTCCGCGCCGGCGCCGCCGCCGATGTTCGCGCCCAGCGCCTCGAGCGTACGGGCGATCTCCGGGGCGGAGCGGCCGCCGGCGCCTTGGGTCGCCAGATCGGCGGTCATCGAGGCCAGTCCCGCACGGTCGGCGGGATCACCGGCCGCGCCGCCGGCGATGACCAGCTGAGCATTCATGATCGGCAGGTTGGTCGATTTGGCCGCGATCACCCGCAAGCCGTTCGACAGCGTGCGCTCGACCACCGCGGGTGTCGCCACGGCGCGGGCGGGGCCGGGGGTCGGCGGGGCCATGCGCCGGCCCTCGGGCAGCAGTTCGTTGGCGGGCAGGATGGCCGGCGGCAGGGTCAGGAAGGTCGGAACCGGGGCCGGGTTGCGCCAGCTGTCCTCCGGCACGCCGGTCGGGCGGGCGCTCTCGTCCTGATAGCGCACCGAGACGCGAGCCTGATCGTTCAGGTGAGCCCGCGCCACGCGCTGCACGTCGGCGGCGGTGACCGCCTGAACGGCGGCGATGCGGCGGTCAGGCGCGCCGGGATCGTTCTCGGACACGATCGCCTGGCCAAGGATGAAGGAGCGCCCCGAGGCCGTCTCGCGCTGGCGCAGTTCGCCCGCGACGATCTCGGTCTTGGCCTCCGCCAGCTCGGCCGCCGTCACGGGCTCGTTCCGAACGCGCGCGAGCTGGGCGTCGAGCGCCGCCTCGACGTCGGCCATCGCCTTACCGCGCGCCACGGTGGCCGTGGCCTGGATGACGCCGTCCTCCTCCTGCGAGCTGATCCCGAAGCTCGCGTTCGAGGCGAGCTGCGATTCGTACACCAGCGACTGGTACAGGCGCGAGCTCTCGCCGCGCGACATGATGGCCTGCAGCACGTCGAGCGCGGCGGCGTCCGGATGATTGGCGGCGACGCCCGGATAGATGACGCCGACGGCGGGCAGCGGCACGTTGGGCGCATAGGCGTCGACCCGCCGCGGCTGGGTGCGCTGCGTCTCCACCGGTCGCTCGAAAATCGGGACGGGACGCGCGGGATTTGGAATGTCAGCGAAGTACCGGTCGACCAGTCGGTCCAGCTCGGCCGGATCGAAATTGCCCGACACGATCATGGTCGCCGTGGCGGGGCGATAGTAGGCTTCGTGGAAGGCGCGGGCGTCCTCGATACGGGCCGAGTTCAACTCCTCCAGCGAGCCGATGACGCTGCGGCGATAGATGCTTTCGTCGTAGCTGTTGTCGCCGATGACGAAGCGACCGAGCCGGCCATAGGGCGGCGCATAGACGCGCTGGCGCAGCTCTTCCTGCACGATCGACCGCTCGGCGTCGAACACCGCCTGATCGACCACCGGCCGCGCCATCCGTTCGGCGTGAGTCCACAGCATCTGTTCCAGATACTGGGGCGGCACCGTCTCGAAATAGTTGGTGAAGTCCTGGCCCGTGGACGCGTTCCGGCTGCCGCCGGCGTTCTCGACCAGGGTCGAAATCTGGCCGTAGGGCAGGTTGACCGTCTTGCGCGACAGGATGTGTTCGAACAGGTGGGCGAAGCCGCTCCGTCCCTCCGGGTCGTCCTTGCCGCCGACGTCGTACCACAGAGTCACCGTCACGGTGCCGGCGGTCGCGTCGGGCATGGCGTAGACGTCCAGCCCGTTGGTCAGCTCACGGTGCGTGTACTGCAGCGGCGGCACGACGATGGTCGGCGTCGGCGCGGGGGTCTGGGCGAGGGCCGGCGTCGCGAGGACCAGCAGCGAGGCTCCGAGGAGGGCGGCGGTACGGGTCATGGCGATGGTCCGATGTCTGTTGAGCGCCGGACCCTAGCAGCGCCGGAGCGTGCCCCAAGTTACGACGCCGTAATGATTGCCTCGACCTCGGCCCGTGAGGGCAGGGACGGCTGGGCTCCGGCCCGGGTCGCGGCAAGCGCGCCCGCGGCGCAGGCGAAGCGTAGCGCCGCCTCTGGCTCCCGCCCCTCCAGAAGGGCCACGCAGATCGCGCCCACGAAGGCGTCGCCGGCGCCGGTCGCATCCAACGCCTGTATCTGAGGCGGGACCGCCCGGGCGATCTCGACGCCGCTCTGGTGCATCACCGCGCCGCGCGCGCCAAGCGTCGTCACGACCCGCGCCCCGCCGCTATGAAGCCCCGCGCCGTAAAAGGCCGCCTCGGTCTCATTGACCACGATCAGGTCGGCCCGCCGCAGCAGCGCCTCCGAAACGGGAGCCGCCGGAGCGAGGTTGGCGCAGACGAAGCCCGCGGCCCGCGCCACCGCCGCCTCGACGGTCGGCAGCGGCAGCTCCAGCTGCACGATGAGGGGGCTTTCCATCCGGGCCGGCAGGTCCTCCGGCGCGCAGCGGTGATTGGCGCCCGCGGCGACCACGATCTGGTTCTCGCCCGAGGGATCGACCGCGATCAGGGCCACGCCGGTCGGCGCATCCGCATCGGCGGCCACCGCCGACAGATCGACCCCTCCGGCAACCAGAAGCGCCGTAGCCTCCCCGGCCATGGCGTCGTTTCCCACGCGTCCGATCAGGCTGACGTCCGCGCCCAGCCGCCGCGCGGCGAGCGCCTGATTCGCGCCCTTGCCGCCCGGATGCCGCGCCAGCGTCGCGCCCGTGACGGTCTCGCCAGCCCGTGGAAGCGAAGGGGCCGAGGCGACGAAGTCGAGATTGATGGACCCGACGACGGTGATCTTCACCGCAGCCGCTCCGTGATCAGCTCGAAGACGCCGTCGGCGTCGGCGCCGACGGCCCACTGGTGCGGCAGGTTGCGGGCGATGGCCGGCCGGAACTCGACGGCCGTATGGCCTCGCGTCAGCTCGCTCTGGCACTCGACCGAGATGCGGCAGGTCTTCAGCGTGAACAGGTCCGGCCGGGCCAGCCACGCCACTGGACAGACGTCGTGCACCGGCGGCGCGTCCCAGCCGACGATCTCGCGCTCGACCTTCTGCGAGAACCGCATCATCGCCGCCGCGGTGTCGCCCTGCGGCGTCTGCAGCGCGGCGACGGCGGCGATCCGTGCGTCGGTGGCCCGCACCTGATGCGTCGCGTCGAGGCCGAACATCGTCACCTTGCAGTCGCTGCGCAGCACCTCGTCCGCCGCCTCGGGGTCGGCCCAGACGTTGAACTCGGCCGAGGCGGTGATGTTGCCGCCCTCGCCGCGGGCCCCGCCCATCACCGCGACAGACCCGAGCCGCGCCGCCATCATCGGCTCCTTGCGCAGGGCCAGCGCCAGATTGGTCATCGGTCCCAGAACGGCCAACGCGACCGATCCCGGCTCTCGCTCCATCACGGCGTTGATGATCGCGTCCACGCCGTGGCCATCCGCGACCGGCCCGGTGGCGGCGAAGGGCGCCATGAAGCCCAGCCCCTCCTCTCCGTGGAACTCGCCCGCGCCCGCCGGCTTGCGCCGCAGCGGCCGATCGGCGCCGGCGTGGACGGGGACGTCGCCGCGCCCCGCGATCTGGCGCAGCATCCGGGCGTTCCGCGTCGTCTTCTTCAGCGGCACGTTGCCGCCGACGGTGGTGACGGCCAGCAGCTCGAACTCGGGCGCCCCGAAGGCGAGCATCAGGGCCACGGCGTCGTCCACGCCTGGATCGCAGTCGATGATGAGCGCTTGTCTATTCACCACGTCAGGTTGGCGGGCATGGTGAATTTACGCAACCGTTTCCGACGGTTCAGCGCGCAGGCGCGGGCGCATGCACCGTCAGCTGGATTTCGACGACGCCGCCTGTTCCCAGCAGTCCGGTCGTTCCCACAGCGGTCCAGGCGGGCCGCGGTCCCTCCGAGAACTCGCGCCAGACCCGGGCGATGACCTCGATCTGCTGGTCCTTCGTCCCGGAGAAGTCGGGGCCGTCCCAGACATGGAAGCTGTTGATCAGGGCCACGTCGTTCATCGTCGCGCCCGCGGACGCCAGGGTCCGGTTCAGGTGCGTCAGGGTCCGTCGGACCTGCGCCTCGAAGGCCGCGACGTCTCTGCCCTCGTCGGGCGCGCGGAAGACGATGGCGCCTGAGACATAGAGGGTGTCGCCCGCCCGGCGCGCCGGGGCGTAGCCGACCTCGTCATGGGCGCGTTGACCGCCCGCGCCGGGGATGATCACCTCGCCGCCGGGCGCGGGCAGCCGGCGCGGGTAGTCGGCGGCCTGGGCGAAGGCGCCGCCGGGCGCGGCGAGGATCAGGGCGGCGAGGGCGGCGAGCAGGCGCATGGCAGGGCTCCGGTTCAGACGCCTGTCATGCCCCCAGCCGCCGGAGCCCTCAACTTAAGCTTCCGTCATGCGCAGGCGCGAACGCACGCCGCCGCCAGCACCTCGGCCGAGTCCACCAGCGGAACCGACACGTCGTCCGCCCCCAGCAGCAGGGGCACCTCGGTGCAGCCGGCGATGACGACCTCCGCCCCCGCCGCGATGAGGGCCCCGGCCAGCCGCCGCATCTCGGCCCGCGGAGCCTCGCCCGTGTCACCCGCCTTGACGGCGTTGATGCAGGCCATGACCGCCTGGCGGTCGGACCCGGTCAGCCGCAGGATCTTCGCGCCCCGAGCCTGCAGAACGCGCGTGTACAGCGCCTCGCCGCCGGGGGTGGC
>NZ_DASWNO010000219.1:0-4024 GCF_036399195.1 Brevundimonas sp. | reverse complement strand
GTCTGGACGTTCAGCCCGGGGAAGCCATCGCGCAGCAGGATGCGCTCGCCGGCCTCGACGATGAGGCGTTCGGTCGAGGAGCGGTCGCGCGGACGGGCGGCGGGCGATTCGGCCATGTCCCAGTCTCGGGCGGATCGCCTGAGTCGGACAAGTGGAGGCTGGATAAAGGTGCGGCCCGGTCTGCGTCGGGGGGCGTGGCAGAGACCGGGCCGCTGAGGACTCTGTCGAGCGCGCATCGCCGCAAGGTCCGATCGGTAAACCGCGTTTCCGGCGAACCGTTCCGCGACCGCGCAAAAAATTTCGGAGCACGAAAAAGCGGTTCTCCGCCCGGGCTTTTGCTGTGCAAAGACAAGCCCCTGTTGCAACCGGCCTGTCAGGCTTGGCATTAGGCAGGACGAACGACCGGGGAGTGTGAATGAGCCTGCGACTGGAACGGCTGGTGTACGAAAGCACGGCCACGGGAACGACGGAGTCGTTCGGCAATCTGGCGGTCATCCTCGCGGAGTCGCAGCGCAACAACGACCGGGACGGGCTTACCGGGGCCCTGGCCGCCCACCGGGAACGCTACATCCAGGTGATCGAGGGCCCGGCCCAGGCGCTGGACGGCCTGCTGCGCCGCCTGGAAGGCGACCCGCGCCACCGGGACATTGAGGTCATCGGCCGCGAACCGGTCGACGCACGCCAGTTCGGCCGTTGGACCATGGCCAGCGCCCGGATCAACCCCGAACAGGGCGCGCTGCTCGACCAGTTGGCCGCCAGCTCGAACAGGACGCCCGCCCGGATCGTCGCCATCCTGCGCGAGGCCGTCGGCGGCGCCGACCAGGCCTGAAACAGCCAGTCGGCAAACGCGGGCGGCGCGTCTAGAAGAGCGGACCACAGGAGCCCTCCATGCATCTCGCCCGTTTCCCCCGCATCCGCCTCGCCCACTTGCCGACGCCGCTGGAGCCGCTGCCGCGCCTGAGCGAGGCGCTGGGCGTCGAGCTGTGGATCAAGCGTGACGACTGCACCGGACTGGCGGGCGGCGGCAACAAGACCCGCAAGCTGGAGTTCCTGCTGGGCGACGCTTTCGAGCAGGGGGCCGACACGCTCGTCACCCAGGGCGCGGTGCAGTCCAACCATGTGCGCCAGACGGCGGCGGCCGCCGCGGCGCACGGCCTGGCCTGCGAGGTCATTCTGGAAGAACGCACCGGGTCGAAGGCGCACGACTATGTCGCCAACGGGAACGTGCTCATGGACCGGCTGTTCGGGGCGGGCGTCCGCTTCGTGCCGGGCGGCAGCGACATGCCGGCCGAGCTGGAGACCACGGCGGCCGAGGTGCGGGCGCGGGGCGGGCGGCCCTACATCATCCCCGGCGGCGGCTCCAACCCGGTCGGAGCCCTCGGCTATGTCGACTGCGCGCGCGAGATCGTGGTGCAGGCCGACGAGCTGGACATGCAGGTCGACCGGATCGTCACCGCCACCGGCAGCGCGGGCACCCATGCCGGGCTTGTGGCCGGTCTCGCGGTCATGGCCGCCGATATCCCGGTGCTGGGCATCGGCGTGCGCGCGCCGAAGCCGAAACAGGAAGAGAATGTCCTGAAGCTGGCGCGCCAGACCGCCGCCCTGCTGGGGCGGCCGGATGCGGTCACGCCCGAGATGGTGGTCGCTGACTGCGACTACGTCGGCGAGGGCTATGGGCTGGTCGACGACGGGGTGATCGCGGCGCTGAAGCTAGCGGCGCGCACCGACGCGATCGTGCTGGACCCGGTCTACACCGGCAAGGCGATGAAGGGCTTGATGGCCCTGGCCCGCGCCGGCCGCTTCGAGAACGAGACGGTGGTGTTCCTGCACACCGGCGGGGCCCAGGGACTGTTCGGCTACGAGAGCGTGGTGGGCGCGGGGCTGTAGGAGGGCGCTCGCCTCCTGAACTCTGATGTATGAGCGTGGCCCGTCGGGAACGCGGGGTCGGCGCCGCGGTTTTTGCTGCACACGATGAGCAGGAGCCGCGAATGTCCGATCCCAAACCCGCTGCCTCCGAGGACCTCGACCAACGGATCGACCGCATTGAGGATCAGGCGGAAGACATGGAACGGCCCGATCGCGAGATCCCGCTGTCCGACGATCAGGACGAGGAGGGCGTGGGGCCAGTGACCGGCCTCGTCCCGTGAGACCGGGGCGCGAAGCCGATCAGGGTCGAAGGCTCACCCCGCCCCGGCCGCGATCTGCATCATCACCAGTCCGGTGAACCACCCGGCGGCGGTGCCGATGATGTAGCCCAGCACCGCCAGAAGCACCCCGACCGGCGCCAGCGACGCATGGAAGGCGGCGGCCACGACCGGCGCGCTGGCCGCGCCGCCGATGTTGGCCATGGAGCCGACGCCGAGGAAGAAACTGGGCGCGCGGATCAAGAAGGCCATGCCGAACATCAGGGCCACGTGAATCAGCATCCAGACGCCGCCGATCAGGAAGTAGACGGGCGACTCGAGGATGGCCCCGATGTTCATGTTCAGGCCGACCGTCGCGACCAGCATGTAGACGAAGACTGAGCCGATCTTGGCCGCGCCCGGCCCCTGCAGCTTGCGCGCGCCGGTGAAGGAAAGGGCCACGCCCACGGCCGTGGCGATGAACACCAGCCAGAAGAAGCTGGAATCGAACGACAGCCGCTGGGCCCACGGGAAGGTGGCGCCGAACCAGGCCGACAGCGGGTCGGCGATCGCGTGCGACAGGCCCACGGCGCCGAAGGCGACGGCGAGAATGAAGATCAGATCCTTCAGCGACGGGATGCGCGCGGTTTCCAGCTCATAGGCCTCAGCCTTGTCGCGAACCCGGTCGACGGCGGTCACGTCGGCGCGGAACAGCTTGTCGACCTTGCGCTGGTTGGCGGCGATCCACAGCAGGACGGCCATCCAGATGTTGGCCACCACGACGTCGACGGCGATGAAGATCGAGAAGATGTCAGGGCCCGCGCCATAGATTTCGTAGAGCGCGGTCTGGTTGGCGGAGCCGCCGATCCAGCTGCCTGCCACGGTGGCCATGCCGCGCCAGATCGCCTCCGGCCCCGCCCCCATCAGGTCCGGCGCCAGCCAACTGGTCAGCAGCAGGGCGACAGGGCCGCCGATCATCACGCCGACGGTGCCGGTGAAGAACATGATCACCGCCTTGGGGCCGAGTCCCGCAATCGCCGGCAGGTCGGCCGAGACCGTCAGCAGCACGAGGGCGGCGGGCAGCAGGAAGCGCGAGGCGATGAAATAGAGCTGCGAAGTCTCGGGATCGACGACCCCGAACGTGGTCAGGAGCGAAGGCAGGAAATAGCACAGCAGCAGGGCCGGGATGACGGTGAAGAACCGCTTCACCCAGGGATGCGACAGGCTGGAGGCCCAGAAGACCGCCCCGAGGATGACGGCGAGCAGGCCGAGGACGACGGCGTCGTTGGTGATCAGGGCCGTCGCGGCCGCGGCTTCGGTCTGCATTGGCGTCCTCTCATGGTTTCGTCGCATAAAGGACGACGAACGGCGATGCTGGCAAGACGCCGGCGCACAGCGGAGGCGACATGGGCAAGATACTGGGCGTACTGGGCGGCATGGGTCCGGCGGCGACGGTGGCGTTTCTGGCGCGAGTACAGGCCCTGACGCCGGCATCGGAGGATTCCGGCCACATCCGCATACTGGCCGACATCAACCCCCACGTGCCGGACCGCCAGCGCGCGCCCGACGCGGCCGAGGCGATGCTGGGACAGATGGCGATGCGGTTGCGGGACGCGGGGGCGCAGGTGCTCGCCATGCCCTGCAATACGGCGCACGCCCTGACCGCCAGCATTCGAAAGGCGCGTCTTCCCTTCATCGACATGATCGAGGAAACGGCGGCCGCCGCGGTCGCCGACGGCGCGAAGAAGATCGGCGTGCTGGCCACCCCCGGCGGCGAGGCGCTGTACACGCGCGTTCTGCAGGCTCGGGGCGCGAAGATCCTGCGGCTGACCGGGTCCGACCGCCAGGCGGTCATGGCCTGCATCAACGCCGTCAAGGCGGGTGACACGGGCGAGGCTCCG
>NZ_DASWNO010000218.1:0-12450 GCF_036399195.1 Brevundimonas sp. | reverse complement strand
GGCGTACCGGGCCGGGAACAGCGCCCCCTCCCCGAACGTCAGCCCCAGCGACGCCGTATGGGCCCCCAGCGCGTAGTCGGGCTTCAGCGCGCGGGCGACCATGTCGGGGTTGGGCGGCTTCACCCGCTCGTCCACGATCTGGCCGTAGTAGCTCCACGGCCAGCCGTAGAAGCCGCCCGGCGTGATCGAGGTCATGTAGTCGGGGACCAGATCGTTGCCGAGCTCGTCGCGCTCGTTGACGGCGACCCACAGCCGGCCGCTCTGCGGTTGCCACGCCAGCCCGACCGGGTTGCGGAGGCCCGAGGCGAACAGCCGGCGCGTCCCCGTCGCCGGGTCGATCTCGAGGATGGCGGCGCGGTCGACTTCCTCGTCCAGCCCGTTCTCACCGATGTTCGAGTTGGAGCCGACGCCGACATACAGGCGCGACCCGTCAGGGCTGGCGACGAGGCTCTTGGTCCAATGGTGGTTGCGGCCGGCGGGCAAGGCGGCGACACGCCGGGCGGGCGCGGTGATCTGCGTCTCGCCGCTCCGGTACGGGAAGGCGACCACCGCGTCGGCGTTGGCGACGTAGAGCGTCTCTCCGACCAGCGCCATGCCGAACGGCGAGGTCAGGTCCTGCAGGAAGGCGGTCTTCGCCTCGGCTACGCCGTCCCCGTCCGCGTCGCGCAGCAGGGTGATGCGGTCCGCGCTGGGCGTCTTGGCGCCCGCCTTGCCCATCACCAGCCCCTGGATCCAGCCGCGCAAGCCGCCCTCCTTGCCCTCCGGCTTGGGCGGCGCATTGCTCTCCGCCACGAGGATGTCGCCGTTCGGCAGGCGGTACAGCCAGCGCGGATGATCGAGGCCCGAGGCGAACGCCTGCACCCGAAAGCCAGGGGCGGCGACCGGGGTGCGTCCTTCGGGCCAGCCGGTCGCCTCGGCGATGTTGACCCGCGGCAGCAGCGCCTTGTGCGGCGCCGGCAGCGCCGGGTCCGGCCCGTATCCGGCGGCGGGATCGAGCGCCTCCGGCCCTCCGCAGGCGGACAGGGTCAGGGCGGCCGCGGCGATCAGCAAGGGACGGGACATGGACGGCGCTCCGGAAGCGACTTCAGAAGGCGGGGAATTCCAGACGGCTGACATCGTAGCCGAGCGCCGCCGCGCGCGCGACCAGCGCCTGCCGCTCCGTCGGACCGGGGACCTCGCGGGTGTAGATCCACAGCTTGTCGAAGTTCGGGTCGGCCGAGATGAACCAGCTGTAGTCCTCGGCGTGGTCCAGCACCCAGTAGTCCCACGTCACCAGCCCGCCGAAATAGCGCACCCGCAGTTTGGCGTTCGTGCCGGGATCGAGGATTTCGCCCCGCGCGCCGATCGCCTTCTCGCGGCCCTGCGGGGTGTCGACCTGACAGGTGTCGCGAACGTCCACCCGGGTCGGGTTCACCCGCACATAGTTGGTGGCCCCCGCCACGCAGCCGTCGGTCAGGCGCATGGGCAGGCGGGCGATCTCCAGCCATTGCCCCGTGTAGAACCGCTCGGCGTCCACGGCGCGCACGGGCTGGGGCGCGCGAACGTCTGCCGGGCGGGGGCCTGAGGCGCAGCCGGCGAGGGTTAGGGCGGCGGCGAGCATGACGAGGGACAGGCGCATGGCGGACGGGCTCCGGCGAGGGGACGCCGCAGCTACGGCCAAGCCCGGGCTGCGGACGCTCAGGAGAGGGGATTGAGATCGCGCGGCGGCTGGATGCGTCGGTAACGGGCCTCAATGAAGGAGAAGGCTCCGAAGGCCACCAGCCCCAAGGCCGTGAAGGCGAGGATCCATGGTCCGCCCGGCTGCGCCTCGAGCCCATCCAGTGCGGCGCCGAAGCTGCGCACCTCCGAGGCCTGCGAGTGCAGGCCGCCCAGCACGACGAAAATCCCCAGCGGCACGAAGGAGACTCCGCGCGCCACATTTCCCGCCTTGGCCAGCGGCGCAACGCGACGGCAGACCTCGGCGGAGCAGGACAGCTTCTGGGTGAAGTCCGCGCGCGCCCCGTTGATGATGTTGCTGAGGCCTGCGGCGATGATCCCGAGGCCGATGGCGATCAGCAGCCAGTCGCCGAACGGCAGACTGAGCACCATGGCCGCCTTATCCTGATTGGCCGCTGTCTCAAGCGCATTCGCATCGACCGGTTCCTTGTGCAGCAGCCCGAAGATCGAGACGGCGAGAATGCCGTGAAACAGGCCGTTGCCGGCCTGACTGCCGCGCTTCATCAACCCTTTCAACCTTGTCCCCTCGTGGTCGGCGTCAAACACCGACTGGAGGACGCACCACTGCACGAAGGCCAGCAGACCCACTGCCAGAAGGACCAGCCACACCCGCCCGAACGGCTGTTCAGCCAGCCAGAAGGTGGCCTCCTTGGAGCCCGCAGCGTCGCGGATGCGGTCGGTTGCGGCCAGAAAGGTCAGGACGCCCGCAGACAGATAGACGAAACCGAGCGCCCCGTAGCCGATGCGCGCCGCCAGCTCCAGCAGCGTCTGCAGCGGCGGCACGCTGCGCAGCACCGGCGAGTTCCGCCGCCCGAAATCGCCGAGGGCGGCCAGACGGGCGCGGAGAGAAATCAGGGGATCGGGCACGGCGAGCGTAACTCCCGTGGGTGGATATGGCTCCGCTGAACCTTGGCGGCCTTGAGGTGCGGCCTCCGGACGCATATCTGCGGTCCGCCACGGAGGGCGCGCATGCAGCCGGTCATCTCGATCCAGGGTCTGACCAAGACCTACAAGTCCGGCCTGCAGGCCCTGAAGCCCATCGACCTGACGATCCGCAAGGGCGAAATCTTCGCCCTCCTCGGACCGAACGGCGCGGGCAAGACGACGCTGATCTCGGCGGTTTGCGGCATCGTCACCCCGACCACCGGCACGATCATCGCCGACGGTCACGACATTCAGACCGACTACCGCGCCGCCCGCTCGAAGATCGGCCTGGTGCCGCAGGAGCTGACCACCGACGCCTTCGAGACGGTGCTGGCGACGGTGACCTTCAGTCGCGGCCTGTTCGGCAAGGCGCCGAACCCGGGTCACATCGAACGGGTGCTGCGCGACCTGTCCCTGTGGGACAAGAAGGACGCCAAGATCATGACCCTGTCCGGCGGCATGAAGCGCCGGGTAATGATCGCCAAGGCCCTGAGCCACGAGCCCGACATCCTGTTCCTGGACGAGCCGACCGCGGGCGTCGACGTTGAGCTGCGCCGCGACATGTGGAACCTGGTCCGCGGCCTGCGCGACAAGGGCGTCACCATCATCCTGACCACCCACTACATCGAGGAGGCCGAGGAGATGGCCGACCGGGTCGGCGTGATCCTCAAGGGCGAGCTGATCCTGGTCGAGGAGACCGCCGCCCTGATGAAAAAGCTGGGCAAGAAGACCCTGACGCTGAACCTGCAGGAGCCGCTGGAGACCGTGCCGCCCGAGCTGGCCGAATGGAAGGTGACGCTGAAGAACGACGGGCACGAACTGGAGTATGTCTTCGACTCCAACCTCGAGAAGACCGGCGTGCCCTCGCTGCTGCGCAAGCTCAGCGACCTCGGCGTCGCCTTCAAGGACCTGAACACCAGCCAGAGCTCGCTGGAGGACATCTTCGTCAGCCTCGTTCATCGCGACAAGACGGACGACACGACGGGAGCCGCCGCATGAGCAGCCAACCTTCGGGGGTTCCGGCCTTCAACGGCCACGGCGTCTGGGCCATCTACAGGTTCGAGATGGCGCGCGCCCTGCGCACCGTCTGGCAGTCGATCGTCACCCCGGTGATCACCACGGCCCTTTATTTCGTGGTCTTCGGCTCGGCCATCGGCAGCCGCATGACCGAGATCGACGGCGTGCCCTACGGCGCCTTCATCGTCCCCGGCCTGATCATGCTCAGCCTGTTCACACAGTCGATCTTCAACGCCTCGTTCGGCATCTACTTCCCGAAATTCACCGGCACCATCTACGAGCTGCTGTCGGCTCCCGTGTCGCCGCTCGAGATCGTCGTCGCCTATGTCGGCGCGGCGGCGACCAAGTCGGCGGTGCTGGGTCTGATCATCCTCGCCACGGCCGCCTTCTTCGTGCCGCTGCGGATCCTGCACCCGGTCGAGATGCTGGCCTTCCTGATCCTGATCTCGACCACCTTCAGCGTCTTCGGCTTCATCATCGGCATCTGGGCCAACGGCTTCGAGCAACTGCAGATGATCCCCATGCTGGTGGTCACGCCGCTGACCTTCCTCGGCGGCTCCTTCTACTCGATCGACATGCTGCCGCCGATGTGGCGGACGATCACCCTGTTCAACCCGGTGGTCTATCTGATCTCCGGCTTCCGCTGGACCTTCTACGGCTCCGGCGACGTGGGCATCTGGGCCAGTCTGGCGGCGACCCTGGGCTTCCTGCTGGTGTGTCTCATGGTGGTCGGCTGGATGTTCCGTACCGGCTATCGGCTGAAGAACTGATCCGTCACGAAACGGGCCAGATCGGCGGACACCTTGCCCGCCCTGTGCGTTTGATAAGCGCGCCCGACGCGGCGCGGGAGCCTGCATGTCCAACGATCCGCAAAAGCCGCTGAACGGAACGCCCGAGCCCTTCCGCCGGCCGGTGACCTGGGGCCGCCCGCCCCAGACGGTGTTCCGCGCCGGTCCCCTGCCGACGGCCGAGCGCCTGCCGCCGCTGCCGCCCTTGCCCGAGCCGTCGCCGGAGCGCGCACCGCAGGTCATCCGGCCCGAGCCGGCCCAGCCTCAAGCCGCCCAAGCTCAGCCCGCCCCGCCCGCGCGGACGCCGGCCCGTCCGGTGCAGACGCAGGCCCGGCCGCCGCAGCCCGCGCCGGCCCCCCAGCCACAAGCCGCCCGTCCCCGGGCGCAGGCCGCCAGCGCCGGCATCTTCAGCGGCTCGATGATCCCGCGCGCCCCGACCCGGGCCGCGCCGGCGCCCGTCGTCCCCCGTTCCGAACCTGTCCCGACCGCGCCCGTGAACGCCGCGCCGGAAGCGGCGCCTGAGCCCGACCTGACCGTCCGCCCCCTGCCGGGCGCGGAGCCGGCCCCGACCCCGCGCCCCGCCTCCTCCCGGCCCGTCCACGCGCCTGCGCCGGTCGAGCCGTCCCACGCCCCGGCTGTCGCCGGCTCGGTCTTGCAGGGCGCCAGCGCGCGCCGCCGGCCAGCCAGCCGCACGCCCCTGTACGCCGGTGCGGCGGTCGCGGCTGTGGCGGTTCTCGCCGTCGGCGGCTGGTTCCTGACCCGACCCGCCCCGGTGGCTCCAGCCGCGACGGCGCCGGCCTTGGGCCCGGCGGTTCCGCTGACCGCCGCCCCGGTCGAAGCCGCCTCGGTCGCCCTGCCGGACAGTGTGACGGGCGACGGTCCGTCGGCGCCGGTGACGCCTGCAGCCGCGCCGCCGCCTGCTGCAGCGGAGACGCGTCCGGCAGCCGCGCCGGCGCGGGCTCCGGTCGCCGCCGCCCCGCCGGTCGCAGCCGCTCCCGCCCGCACGCCGCCAGCCGCGACAACGCCGGCGCCCACCCCACCGCCCGGCCCGGCTGTGCAGCCCGCCGCTCCCATCGTGATCGTACCCGCCCAACCCGCCGGTCCCCCGCCGACGGAGGCCGAGCGCCCGCCCGCCGACCCCGACGCGCCCATCGCGACGCGCCCGCAGCCGATCGGGTAGCGCACAGGCGCCTTGTCATCCCGGACAAGCGCAGGCGCTTTCCGGGAGCCTCTGACCTATTGATGCCGAGCGTCCCGGATCGCCGCTGTCGCGGCGTCCGGGATGACAACAGGCTAGCGCCAGCCCCTACCGGATCGAGGCGTACCCCCGCTCCACCATCCGACGCAGGCCCTCATAGGCTTCCGCGAGCTCCTCGTACGCCGTGCGGGCCGAGGTCAGGCGGGCGATCTGGTCCGGGGTGGAGGGCGCGCCGGACTCCGATTGGCGCAGGCTCTCGGCCACCCATTTGGCGCGGGCCGTGGCCGTCAGTATGGCCAGCTTCTGGAACGCCGCCGCGTCCAGCTTGGGCAACATCGAGCCGATCACCTCGCGGTTGGCGACGAAGGCCGAGTAGTCGATCTGCTCCAGCAGGCCGCGCAGGCGGCGCTGCTCCGCGGGATCCGCGTCCTGGGGCTCGAAATGGTCGCGCTGGCGGCGGTAGCTGGCGGTCTGGATGGTCGACATGGCCCGTCTTCCGATTGGAGGCGGAATGGAGGGTGCGCCGGGTTGCTTAACGAGGGGTTGCGCCCACGGCTCCGATCCCGAACAACAGGCCATGACCGCACCCGCCCTGAAGCTCTGGTCCCACCCCTACGCCGCCTACGGCCAGAAGGCGGCGGTGGCCCTGTATGAGCTCGACCTGCCGTTCGAACTGAAGCTGGTCGCCGCGGCCTCTCCGGACGACTTCGCACAGTTCCGGGCCGTGTTGCCCTTCGGCAAGATGCCCGTCCTGATCGACGGCGAGCGTCAGGTCGTCGAATCCAGCATCATCATCGAGCATCTGGATCGGCTGGCCGGCGGCGGCCGCCTGATCCCCGCCGATCCCAACGCGGCGCTGGAGGCGCGTCTGATCGACCGGATCGTGGACACCTATGTCGGCGGCGCGATGAACCGCATCATCCCGCGCAAATTCCGCCCGGCCGGCAACGAGGATCCGTTCGGCGACGCCCAGGACGAGGCCGTTCTGGCCAACGCCTGGGACTGGCTGGAGGAGCGGCTGGCCGACGGGCGCACCTGGGGCGCGGGCGAGACCTTCACCCTCGCCGACTGCGGCGCCGCGCCGATCCTGACCTACGCCCGACGGCTGATCCCGTTCGGCGACCGGCCGCGGCTGAGGGCCTGGCACAGACGGTTGATGGCCCGGCCGTCGTTCGTCCGCGCGCTCGAGGACGCCGCCCCGTTCGGCGACCTGATGCCGGCGCCGCCGGCGGTGGACTGATCACGCGAGCGGGTCGGGGTCCGCGCCGCCCCCTCCGTCTCTCCGGCTTCGCCGTCGATCCACCTCCCCATCAAGATGGGGAGGAGACTCAGCCCCCTGTCTCCTCCCCACGCGTGGGAGGTGGCGCGGCGCGCTTGCGCCGTGACGGAGGGGGGCGGCTCCGTCGGCTGGGATCAGTCAGTGCGCCTCCGGCGGCCTTGCCGCCGGGCTCAGATATTCGCTTTCCGGCTTCGGGTGCGCGTCCAGAACGAAGCGGCGGTCGCAGTAGCCGCATTCCACGAAATCCTCGTCGCCCATATCCATATAGACCAGCGGGTGGCCCAGCACGCCGCCGCCGCCGTCGCAGGCCACGCGCTTGGTCGAGACCACGACGTGCTCGGGCGGCGGGATGACGGCATCGGGGTGGCGCGGCGGCATTCGTTCGGCTCTGGTCTTGGCGGGGCGGGTGCGCGCGCATAGGTATGCGCCCGCGCTCCATATCGTCAAACGGGGCCGTTCCGATACCTGAAAGCGCCTGAATGACCGAGCCCGCGACGCTGCCCGTCAACGCCATCGAGGTGCGCGGGCTGGAGAAGACCTACGCCGGAACGAAGAAGGCGCCGCCGAAGACGGCCCTGCGCGGCGTCGATCTGGTCATCCCGCGCGGCGCGATGTTCGGCCTGCTGGGGCCCAATGGCGCGGGCAAGTCGACGCTGATCAACATCCTCGCCGGGGTGGTCAACAAGACCGGCGGCACGGCCGAGATCTGGGGCCGTGACATCGACAGACAGCCGCGCGACGCCCGCGCCGCCCTCGGCGTGGTGCCGCAGGAGATCGTCGCCGACGTCTTCTTCACCCCCCGCGAGGCGCTGGAGGTGCAGGCCGGCTACTACGGCGTCCCGGCGTCTGAGCGCCGCTCTGACGAACTGCTCGCCGCCCTGGGCCTGTCGGACAAGGCCCACGCCTATGTCCGCGCCCTCTCCGGTGGCATGAAGCGCCGCCTGATGGTGGCCAAGGCGCTGGTGCACAATCCGCCCATCCTGATCCTCGACGAGCCGACCGCCGGGGTCGACGTCGAGCTGCGCCGCCAGCTGTGGGAGTACGTCCGGCGCATCAACGCCGAGGGCGTGACCATCCTGCTGACCACCCACTATCTGGAGGAGGCGCAGGAGCTCTGCGACACCATCGCCATCATGAACCGCGGCGAGGTGGTGGCCTGCGAGCCCACGCCCCAGCTGCTGCGCCGGCTCGACACGCGCAACGTGGTGGTGACGCCGGAAGGCGAGCTGGCGCGCGTCCCAGACCTGCCGGGCTTCGAGGTCGCGGCCCGGCCCAACGGCGCCTTCGTCGTCACCTACCGCAAGGGGAGGTCGTCGGTGGAGCAGGTGCTCGCCGCCGTCCGCGCCGCCGGCGTCACCATCGCCGACATCACCACCGAGGACCCCGACCTCGAAGACGTCTTCCTCGCCCTCACCTACGGCGACGCCGCCCAGATCAGCCCGACGAAAGACTAGGGGCGAGCGTTCTCTCCTTCCGGGTCCGGGCCAGCGGCATCGTTCGCTGGTTCGTCACGAAGAATGCGAAGGACCGCGAAGGACACGAAGCGACGGCGTCTGAGGCGCCGCAGGCATTCGGTCTTCGTCAGAATTGAAGGCGCTACGCGCAAGATCGGGCTCAGAACCCTTCGTGTTCTTCGTGGCTTTTCTTCTTCGTGTTCTTCGTGACGAACCTCGGCCGGCAAGTCCTGCCGCCACCGGTGGAAAGCTACCGCGTCGCCCCGGGCTTCCATTTGACGTCGTCCGCGCCGTTGGCGTTGGCGCGGCGGGCGGCGACGAACAGGTGGTCGGACAGGCGGTTGAGGTAGCGGATCGACGCCGGGGTGACGGCCTCGCCGGCCTCCATCAGCCGCACCGCCTCGCGTTCGGCCCGCCGCGCCACGGTCCGCGCCTGATGCAGGTGCGCCGACAGCGGCGATCCGCCCGGCAGGATGAAGCTGTCCAGCGGCTTGAGGCTTTCGTTCATCCAGTCGATTTCGGCCTCCAGCCGCTCGACCTGGCTGTCGACGATGCGCAGCGCCTCCCATTTCGGCGCCGGCTCCAGCGGCGTGGCCAGATCGGCGCCCAGGTCGAACAGCTCGTTCTGGATGCGGCCCAGCATGGCGTCGATGCGGTCGTTCTGGCCCGAGTGCAGGCGGGCTGTGCCGATCACCGCGTTCAGCTCGTCGACCGCGCCATAGGCCTCGACCCGCGGATCGCTCTTGGAGACCGGCGCGCCGGACGCCAGCCGCGTCTCCCCGCCGTCGCCGGTCTTTGTGTAGATGCGGTTCAGGACGACCACGGGCTCAGGCGCCGCCCTGGGTGGATTTCCACCACATGCCGACGCACAGCAGCACGATCGCCAGCGCCTGCAGCGCCACCCGCAGCCGCATCAGCTTGTTAGAGTGCGACCGAGCGTACTCCCCGCCCTTGTACAGCGAGTGGATGCCGAACCCGAGCGTCACGGCCACCGCCGCGATGGCCAGCAGGATCAGGATGTTCAGAACGTCGCCCATGGCCGCAATCTAGGCTGCGGCGTGGAGTGAAGCCAGTGGACCTTTTGTCATCCCGGACGGGCGGTAAAGGTGGTTCATCACAACGAACACAACGGAAGGAAGACACAACGAACACGACGGGTCCGGCGCCTTTGCTCGCGCGCAGCGCCTTATCCGGATGGGGGGCGTTTAACGCCTGCGGCGCCACGAGCTCAGTCCCGTCGTGTTCGTCGTGTCCTCGTTGTGCCCGTTGTGATGAACCCCAGCCACCACACAGGTCGCTGGGAGGCCGGATTTAGTACCGGTAGTGGTCCGGCTTGAACGGGCCTTCGGTCGGGACCGAGATGTAGTCGGCCTGTTCCTTCGACAGGGTCGTCAGCTTCGCGCCCAGCTTGGCGAGGTGCAGCATGGCGACTTTTTCGTCGAGGTGCTTCGGCAGGACGTAGACCTGGTTCTGGTACTGCGCCTTGTTGGTCCACAGCTCGATCTGGGCCAGCGTCTGGTTGGTGAAGGACGCCGACATCACGAAGGACGGGTGGCCCGTGGCGTTGCCCAGGTTCACCAGACGGCCTTCCGACAGCAGGATGATCTTCTTGCCGTCCGGGAATTCGATGTGGTGCACCTGCGGCTTGATCTCGTCCCACTTGAAGTTCTTCAGGCCGGCGACCTGAATCTCCGAGTCGAAGTGGCCGATGTTGCAGACGATGGCGTTGTTCTTCATCGCCCGCATGTGATCGACGGTCAGGACATCCTTGTTGCCGGTGGCGGTGACGAAGATGTCGGCCTCGCCGGCCACGTCCTCGACGGTGACGACCTCATAGCCTTCCATCGCGGCCTGCAGGGCGCAGATCGGATCGACCTCGGTGACCTTCACGCGAGCGCCGCCCTGGCGCAGCGAGGCGGCAGAGCCCTTGCCCACGTCGCCGTAGCCGCAGACCACGGCGACCTTGCCCGACAGCATCACGTCGGTGCCGCGGCGGATGGCGTCGACCAGCGATTCCCGGCAGCCGTACAGGTTGTCGAACTTGGACTTGGTGACGCTGTCGTTGACGTTGATGGCGGGGAAGGGCAGCTCGCCGCGCTCGGCCATCTGGTACAGGCGGTGGACGCCGGTGGTGGTCTCTTCCGACACGCCGCCGATGGCGTCGCGGATGGCCGAGTAGAAGCCGGGCTTCTCGGCGATGTAGCGCTTCATCACCGCGAACAGGGCTTCCTCTTCCTCGTTCTGCGGGTTGGCCAGAACCGAGATGTCCTTCTCGGCCTTGGGACCCAGCACGCACAGCAGGGTGGCGTCGCCGCCGTCGTCGAGGATCAGGTTCGGATAGCCGCCGTCGGACCATTCGAAGATTTTGTGGGCGTAGTCCCAGTACTCGACCAGGGTCTCGCCCTTGGTGGCGAACACCGGGGTGCCCGAGGCGGCGATGGCGGCCGCGGCGTGGTCCTGGGTCGAGAAGATGTTGCACGAGGCCCAGCGGACGTCGGCGCCCAGCGCTTCCAGCGTCTGGATCAGCACGGCGGTCTGGATGGTCATGTGCAGGCTGCCGGCGATGCGGGCGCCCTTCAGCGGCTGGGCCGCGCCGTATTCCTCGCGCAGCGCCATCAGGCCTGGCATTTCGGTTTCGGCGATCGCGATCTCCTTGTTGCCGAACGGGGCGAGGGAGATGTCGCGGACGATGTAGTCGGTCATGGGCGAGGGCTTTCCGGGGAGAATTGTTCGCGCGGCTATAGACCGGTCGCGGGCGCGGGGCAAGAAACCCATAAGGATATCTTTATGTGATTGCCGGGCCGGCGGTCTGGCGGCGGCGGCGGATGTGCGCTCAATATGAGGCCGCACAGGGGAGCGATCATGAAAAACTTGACGGCGTGGACGGCTGCGGCCGCATTGCTGACGGCCGCCGCGCCGGTGTCGGCGCAGGCGCCGGGTTCCGAGGGCGGCGCGGTGACGCTGATCCAGGCGGGCCGGCTGCTCGACCGCCCCGGTCGCGCGCCCCGCGGCCCTTCCACCTTGGTCGTCCGCGACGGCCGCATCGTCGAGATCAGAGACGGCTTCGTCGACGCCGCCGCCTTTCCGGGCGCGACGGTGGTGGATCAGCGAGAGCGGTTCGTCCTGCCAGGGCTGATCGACAGCCACGTCCATCTGGTGTCGGACCTGGGTGGGCAGGCGGGCTTCCTCTCGGGCGTGACCGAGAACCTGCCGGTCCACGCCTTCCGCGCCGCCGACAACGCCCGCAAGACGCTGATGGCCGGCTTCACCACCGTGCGGAATCTCGGCGATGACGGCGGGGTCACCCTCGCCCTGCGCGACGCCACCGCCGCGCACAGCCTGCCGGGCCCGCGCATCGTCGACGCCGGAAACAGCATCTCGACCACCTCCGGCCACATGGACGGACGCCTTGGCTTCAACGACGACCTGCGCGAGGTCACGCCGCACGACAACGTCTGCAACGGGGCCGAGAGCTGCCGCGAGGCGGTGCGCGTTCAGGTCGGCCGCGGGGCCAACGTCATCAAGATCGCCACCACCGGCGGGGTCAACAGCCGCATCGGCGCCGGCCTCGGCGCGCAGATGTTCGAGGACGAGGCCCGGGCCCTGATCGACACCGCCCACCTGTACGGCCTCAAGGTCGCGGTCCACGCCCACGGCGCCGACGGGATCAACCTAGCCCTCCGCTTGGGCGCCGACTCGATCGAACACGGCACCATCTTCGACGACGAGACCATCCGCCTGTTCCGCCAGTCCGGAGCCTACTACGTCCCGACCCTGTCGACGGTGAACGGCTATGTCGAACGGCTGGCCGCCGACCCCAACGCCTATCCGCCCGAGGTCCTGCCCAAAATTCGCTGGCGCATCTCGATCACCGGCGAGTCCCTGCGCCGCGCCGTGCCAGCCGGGGTCCGCATCGCCTTCGGCACCGACGCGGGCGTCTCGAAGCACGGCCGCAACGCCGACGAGTTCGCCCTGATGGTTCAGCACGGCATGACCCCGATGACCGCCATCGAGGCCGCCACCGTCAACGCCGCCGACCTGCTGGGTCTCTCCGCCGAGATCGGCACGCTGGAG
>NZ_DASWNO010000217.1:0-6992 GCF_036399195.1 Brevundimonas sp. | reverse complement strand
GGCATGAAGCTGGCGTTCTCGACCGGGTCCCAGAACCACCAGCCGCCCCAGCCCAGCTCATAATAGGCCCAGAAGGCGCCGAGGGTGATGCCGCCGGTCAGGAAGGCCCAGCTGGCCAGGGCCCACGGCCGCACCCAACGGCCCCAGGCGGGCCAGAAGCCGGCGTTGGCCCGGCCTTCGACCAGCGCGGCCACGGCCAGCGAGAAACAGACCGAAAATCCGACGTAGCCGCAGTAGAGCAGCGGCGGATGGAAGGCCAAGGCCGGGTCCTGCAGCAGCGGGTTCAGCGACGCGCCCTGGAACGGCGCCGGGCTCAGCCGCGCGAACGGGTTGGAGGTGAACACCGCGAAGGCGAGGACCAGCACGCCCAGAAGGCCCTGAGCCGCCACCGCCGAGGCCTTGAGCCCGAACGGCAGGCCGCGTCCGCGCGCCAGCACCGCGCCGAAGCCGGTCAGCACCAGACACCACAGCACCAGCGAGCCCTCATGGCTGCCCCAGGCCGCGGCGACCTTGTAGAGCATCGGCTTGTCGGTGTGGCTGTTGGCCGCGACGTTGGCGATAGAGAAGTCGGACACGGCGAAGGCGAAGATCAGGGCCGCGAAAGACACGGCGACGGCCGCCGCGGCCGCCACGGCGGCGCCCTCGGCGGCTCCGGTCAGCACAGGACTGCGCCGCCAGCGGCCGGCGACGGCCATGCCGGTCTGCAGCAGGGAAAGCGCAAACGCGAGGATGAGCGCGAAGGCGCCGAGCTCGGCGATCACGGCATAGCCGGTGCGCTATCGGCCGGGGGCCTGCTCGAGCGCGGGGGCGACCCGGCCTCCGGCCGCCACTCGCCCTTTTCCTTCAAGCGCTCGGCGACCTCGCGCGGCATGTAGTTTTCGTCGTGCTTGGCCAGCACCTGGGTCGCGCGGAACGAGCGGTCGGGCAGGAAGGCGCCCTGGGCCACCACCCCCTGCCCCTCGCGGAACAGGTCGGGCAGGTCGCCCTGATAGACGACGCGCGTCGTGGCCAGATTGTCGGTCACGGCGAAGGCCACCTCGCCGCCCGTCCCCCGGGCCACGCTGCCCGCCTCGACCAACCCGCCCAGCCGCACCACCCGGCCGGCCGGCGCCTTTTCGGCGGTCGCCTCGGACGGGGAGAAGAAGAAGGTGACGCTGTCGCGCATGGCGTAGAGCGACAGGCCGACGGCCAGCGCCAGCACCGGCGTCACCGCCGCCACGACCCACAGCCGTCGCCGCGCCTTGGGCGATTTCGGCAGCCAGCTCATGCGCCGCCCCGCGCTGCGGCCATGCGCCGCTCCAGATCGGCGCGGCGCGGATCGCTCGGCGCCAAGGCCGCGATCAGCGGCCCCCACATCGCCCGCAGCATGGCGGCGTCGCCCCGCGCCAGCGCCGCCTCGCCGAGGAAGTATCGCGCGCCCAGCTGGCCAGGATCGCGGCGCAGCGCCTGGGCGAAGGCGGCCTCGGCGTCCGCACCGACCGCGCCTTCGTTGGCGCGAACGAGGCTCTCGCCCAGACGGGCCCAGCTCTGGGCGTCGTCCGGCTTGATCGCCAGCGCCCGGCGGAAGGCCGAAGCCGCACCGATCGGATCGCCGGCCTCGAACCGGGCAGCGCCCAGCATGGTCAGGGCCTGATGATCGGTCGGACGCTCACGCACCACCCGCGCCGCGACGGCCGCCAGCTGCGGCGCCTCCAGCGTCTCCAGCCGGCCCGCCCATTCGTCGACGCGCCGCTCGTAGGGTTGATCCGCCGAGCCGGGCGCGCCGAACAGCGAATACAGCCCCAGCGCCGCGAGGGCCGCGACAGCGAGCCCACCCAGCACCCAAAGGCGGTCGGAAGGTCGCGCCTCGACGGCGACGATCTGGCGGTCCGACGTCAGCAGCCGGCGTCCGGCCTCGGCCCGCGCCGCGGTCCAGCCAGCCTCGTCCAGCAAGCCGCGGGCCTTGAGGCGGTCGAGCTCGTCCAATTCGGTGCGGGCGCTCTGCACCGCGACGGTTTCAGCGGCGGGCTCGGCCGCGCCGACGCCCCGGCGCGCGCCGGACAGCACCAGCAGGCCGGCGAGGGCCGCCATCAGCCCCGTCATGATCCAGAAAACCGTCATCGCCGCGCGATGTAGCCGATCAGGCGGCTCGCGACGAGGCCTCGCCGCCCCCTGCGGGGGCTCCCGCCACCGCGGCCCGACGCCGCACCGCCCGCGCCGCCTCCTTGGCCGCGATCAGATCCAGGCACTGGGCGGTGAAGGCGATCAGCTTCATGGCGTGGGCTTCGTCGCCCGCCTCGCCGTCATTGACCATGCGCAGCGCCTGGTCGGCGTAGTCGCTGAGCCGCGCCGTCAGGGTCTCGACCAGGGTCTTGCGGTCGGCCTCGCAGCCGAAGGTCGAGGCGGGGCCGCGCACCGAACCCACCAGCCGCAGCAGGTTGCGTGCGGCCTGGACCGTCTCGCCCGACACCGGCGCGTTCAGGTGCGGAGCCTTTCGGGTCATGCGGCCGGCCGTCTGCACCCGCTCCCACGGCAGGGCCTGATCGACGGCCTTGTCGGCGGCGCGCAGCAGGCCGGACAGGCGCGCGGCGATGGCGACGCGGCCGTCCCGCACCGACTTGCCCCACGGGCTCTGCGTGTCCAACGCGAGGGTGACGTCCAGTTCGCCCAGGACATTGGCGCACCAGGTCAGGTCCGCCATGACGTCCTGCACCCGCGCCGCGTCGGCGCCCGGCTTGAACGCCGCGATACGCACCGCGCGCGCCTCCACGCCCGCGATCAGACGGTCGACGAATCCGGCGAGTTCCGAGGCGCTGAGGAAGCCTTCCTGATCGACCGCCGCCGAGGTCTGGGTGACGATCCGCAGGATCAGGACCGCGTCCTCTAGATGGGCGAACAGGATTTCCAGCAGGCGCTCGGCCCCGTCCTCTCGGATGGTCGCGCAGTCCTTGAGCAGGATGCGCAGCTCGGCCACCTGATCGTCGTCGGGCCGCTTCAGCCAGACCTCCAGCGACGACAGGCCGCGCCGCGCCATGTGGGCGAGGTCGAGACAGGCGGCCAGATCCGCGGGACCGGCGTCGCGATCCGCCCCCGGCCAGATCAGCCCGGGATGGTCGCGGGCGGCTGAAGCCGCGGCCAGGCAGATGCGGTCGGCGACGGCGATGGACGGCTCTTCCCCGTCCAGCTGCGGCAACAGATGCGGCTCGCGCCCGCTGGCGGCCTTCCACAGCCGCGCCAGCACCGCCGGGGGAAAGGTCAGGGCCGCAATCCCGTCCGCCCGCTGACGGAACATGGGGGCCAGGGGCGCCAGCACGAAGGCTCGACGGACGCGGTCGCGCGTCTCCTCGGCCAGCATGACCCGGAGTTCCTCGGCGCGTTCACCCGGCAGCCCCCCCACGGCGGAGGACACGGTCCTGAGCATGGCGTCGGGGCACCGCTCCAGCAGGGCGGCGAGCGCGACTTTATGGGCGACGGACAGGCCGGCCATTCGAGATTCCCGATGCCGGGAAACGCCCGGCCCGGCGATAGTGGCCGCTCAGGGTTAACAAGCGTTGAGCCCGGCGGCCGACTCAGGCCTCCGCCGCGGGCAACTCCAGCAGCACCTTGAGTCCGCCCATGTCGCTGTCGGCGAGGGTGATCCGCCCGCCGTAGGCGCGGGTCAGCTCGACCACGATCGACAGGCCGAGGCCTGACCCGGGCGTGGTCTCGTCCATCCGGGCCCCGCGCTGCAGGGCGCCCTCGCGCTGGTCCTCGGGCAGGCCGGGCCCGTCGTCCTCGACCACCACCACCATCTGGCCCAGTCCGGTCGGGCCTGCGGAGATGCGGACGCGGCGGCGGGCCCATTTGCAGGCGTTCTCGATCAGGTTGCCGAGGATTTCCTGCAGGTCCTGGCGCTCGCCCCGGAACCCGAGCTCGTCGGGGGCGCGCCAGTCGATCTCGACACCCTTGGTCTCGAACACCCGCTCCAGCATCACCGCCAGTTCGTCGAGCACCTCGGCGATCGGTGTGCGCTCGCCCAGCAACTGGGCCCGGGCGGCGGCGCGGGCCCGCCGCAGGTGGTGGTCGACCTGCGCCTTCATCACCTCGGTCTGCTTGCGCACCATGTCGGGCAGCACCCCCGGCTGGTCGCCCGCCTCCGCCAGCAGCACCGACAGCGGGGTCTTCAGGGCGTGGGCCAGGTTGCCGACATGGGTGCGCTGACGCTCGACCGTCTCCTGATTGTGGTCGAGCAGCCGGTTCACCTGCTCGGCCAGCGGCTGGATCTCGATCGGATAGGTGCGGGCGATGCGCGCGACCTGGCCCTTTCGGACGTCGGCGATCTCGTTGCGCAGGCTGAACAGCGGCCGCAGTCCGATGCGGACCTGGAGGAAGACGGCGATGACCAGCCCCAGCCCCAGCGCCAGCAGGGCGGTCCAGGTGAAGGTGGCGAACTGGCGGGTGTCGGTTTCGATATTGGACCGGTCGATGGCGGCTATGAACACCAGCGGCTCGTCGCGGCCCGGCAGCGACTTGAGGCTGGCCGCGACCCGCAGCGGTTGCTGCAGCGGCGGCCGCAGCAGGCCGGGATCGTTGTAGCTGACGATGGCCCCCTGGGCCGAGCGCAGCCGACCCGGCACGTCCCGCGGCACGGCCAGGCGTTCGCCCGCCAGAGACGGCGAGCCGGCGACGAAACGCAGCCGGTCCTCCCCCTCCATCTCGGCCACGATCCAGTATTTTCCGGACAGGGCGCGTTCGGTCTGGGCGTCATGGATGTCCGCCACCGTCACGCCGTTCGGCCCCGCGTTGGTGGCGACAACGACCTCGTCAAGAATGGCCGACAGGTCGTTGCCCAGCCGGCGGAGCGCGGATTCCTTGTACTGGGTGGTCAGGGCCCACCCGGTGAGGACGAGGGCCAGCACGATCCAGCCGGAGGCCAGCCAGATCAGGCGGCGGGTCAGGCTGCGGCCGGGCCGTCCGAACCAGCGGCCCCAGCTCCGGGCGGCTGTCGGAGCCGCGGCGCCCCCCGCCTCTTCGGTCACGCGGCCTCGGACTCCCCGGCCAGGGCGGTCAATCGGTAGCCGAGCCCGCGCACGGTCTCGATCCGGTCGGAGCCGATCTTCTTGCGCAGCCGCCCGACGAACACCTCGATGGTGTTGGAGTCGCGGTCGAAGTCCTGGTCGTAGAGGTGCTCGACCAGTTCGGTGCGGCTGATCACCCGGCCCTGATGCATCATCAGATAATGCAGCAGCCGGTACTCGAGCGACGTCAGCCGCAGCGGCTCGCCGTTGACCGTGGCCCGGGCCGCGCGCGGATCGAGGCGCAGACCGCCGCACGACAGGGTCGCCGAGGCGATGCCGGCCGAGCGCCGCAGCAGGGCGCGCAGCCGGGCCAGCAGCTCTTCGGTGTGGAAAGGCTTGGTCAGATAGTCGTCGGCGCCGGCGTCGAAGCCCGAGACCTTGTCGGACCAGGCCCCACGCGCCGTCAGGATCAGCACCGGTGTGGTCTTGCCGTCGCGTCGCCAGCGCTCCAGCACCGAGACGCCGTCGATCTTGGGCAGGCCGAGGTCCAGCACCACGACGTCATAGGGTTCGGTGTCGCCGAGGAAATGCGCTTCTTCGCCGTCGGCGGCGTGATCGACGGCATAGCCGGCGTCGCCGAGCGCCATCTTCAGCTGGCGCGACAGGTCAACGTCGTCCTCGACAAGCAGCACGCGCATTCAGCGTTCTCCGATGACCCGGCCGGTGCGGCCATCCACCATAATGTCGGCGATCCGGCCGCCGGGATACTCCCAGCGGACCACGATCATGCCGCCCCGCTCGCTGGCGCCCAGAAAACGCCCGGACCGGCCGGAAGATGCGCGCTGCACCGCCTCGCCCATGCCGACGCGCGGACGCTCGTCGCGCTGTTCGAACTGGGGCCGGCGCTCGCGGCGGTCCTCGCGCTGGTCGCGGTCCTGCGCCAACGCCTGCGACAGCGGCAGGGCGGCGAGAAGGACGGTCAGGGTCATGGCGGTCACGCGGAACATGTCGGCAGGTCTAGTCCTCGGGCTCTGAACGATGCCTGAACAAGCATCATAGACGCATTTCAGCGATACGGCTGTCTCGCCTTCACGCGCCCGAGCGGTCGTCCTGAGGCCGATTACCGCGATGTCATCCGTATGAACGGTTCCTGACGCAAGCCGTTCAGACGGGGCTCACCCGAGGAATGCTCTTCTCTCGTCAACGCCGGCCATCCGGTCCGCGTGGATCCGCCAAGGAGACGACGATGAAGAAGTTCCTCATCCCCGCCATCGCCCTGGCCGCGGCTTCCGTCGCGGTCCCCGCCATGGCTCAGAACTACGGCCCGCAGCAACGCGGCGACCGTTACGAACAAGATCGCGGCGACCGCTACGAGCGCGACAACCGCGGCGGCTGGCAGTCGATTTCGCAGCGCAAATACCAGCTGGACCGCCGCATCGACAACGGCCTGCGCAACGGCATGCTGAGCCGCCGCGAGGCCGTACGCCTCAAGGCCGAGCTGAACCAACTGGTTCGCCTGGAAGCCAGCTACATGCGCGGCGGCCTCAACGCCCGCGAGCGGATGGAGCTGGACCGGCGCTACGACATGCTGGCCCGTCAGGTTCGCGAAGAGCGCCGCGACCGCGACAACCGCCGCAACTAAAACCTTCCTTCATTGAAGGTTCGAGGGCGCGATCCGAGAGGGTCGCGCCCTTTCCTTATGGGTTCAGGCGCAGCCGGCTCTCGATCACCGTCACCGCGGCGCCGCGCAGGATCACCCGGTCGCCGCGCACCTCCGTTGCGATGTCGCCGCCGCGTCCGGGGAACACCTGCCGGAAGCGGACGGAAGCGCGGCCCAGCTTGTCCGCGTACAGCGGCCCCAGAATGCAGTGGGCCGAGCCGGTCGCCGGATCCTCGTCGACGCCACAGCCCGGCGCGAAGAACCGGTCGACCACATCGACGCCATCCGCCGCGTCGGCCGGCGCGCAGACGATGACCTGCCCGACCTCGCCCGCCTCCCCCTGGATCGCCGACAGG
>NZ_DASWNO010000216.1:0-14876 GCF_036399195.1 Brevundimonas sp. | reverse complement strand
CTTCGCGGGATTACCGTTGGTCAGTGATGACTGACCAATGTCAGTTATCCAGAAAGCTCCGCAGCTTCCTGGACCGGCTCGGGTGCTTGAGCTTGCGCAGCGCCTTGGCCTCGATCTGGCGGATGCGTTCGCGCGTGACCGAAAACTGCTGGCCGACTTCCTCCAGCGTGTGATCGGTGTTCATGCCGATGCCGAAGCGCATGCGCAGCACGCGTTCTTCGCGGGGCGTGAGCGAGGCGAGAACCCGGGTCGTGGTCTCGCGAAGATTGCTCTGGATCGCCGCGTCGATGGGCAGGATCGCGTTCTTGTCCTCGATGAAATCGCCGAGGTGGCTGTCTTCCTCGTCGCCGATAGGGGTTTCGAGGCTGATCGGCTCCTTGGCGATCTTCAGGACCTTGCGGACCTTTTCGAGCGGCATGGCGAGCTTTTCGGCCAGTTCTTCCGGCGTCGGTTCGCGGCCGATTTCGTGCAGCATCTGGCGGCTGGTGCGGACGATCTTGTTGATGGTCTCGATCATGTGCACCGGGATGCGGATCGTGCGGGCCTGGTCGGCGATCGAGCGGGTGATCGCCTGGCGGATCCACCAGGTGGCGTAGGTCGAGAACTTGTAGCCGCGGCGGTACTCGAACTTGTCGACCGCCTTCATCAAACCGATGTTGCCCTCCTGGATCAGGTCTAGGAACTGCAGGCCGCGGTTGGTGTATTTCTTGGCGATGGAGATCACGAGGCGCAGGTTGGCCTCGACCATTTCCTTCTTGGCCTGACGGGCCTCGCGCTCGCCCTTCTGCACCGTCTGGACGATGCGGCGGTAGTCGTCGATCGGCAGGCCCGCCTCGGTGGCCACGGCGGCGACGTCGCCGCGAATCTGGGCGATCTGGGCGGCTTCGTTGTCGCTGAACTTGGTCCAGCGCACGCCCATGTCCTTGACCGTCTCGGCCCAGTTCGGATCCAGCTCCCGGCCGAAATAGGCCTTCAGGAACTCGGGGCGCGAGATGCCGTAGCTGTCGGCCAGACGCAGCAGACGCCCTTCCAGGCCCATCAGCCGCTTGTTGATGGCGTACAGCTGCTCGACCAGCGCCTCGATACGGTGGTTGTTCAGCTTCATCGTCTTCAGACGGCCCGAGATGGCCGTCGTCAGGGCGTCATAGCTCTTCTGGTCCTTGGCGCTGAGCTGCTCGCCCTTCAGGCGGCTCTCGACCAGCCGGTCCTGCAGCTTGCGGAAGGCGCCGAAGTCGGAGGCGACCGCGTCCAGCACTTCCATGACACCGTCGCGCAGTTCGGCTTCCAGCGCCGAGATCGACATGCCGCCGCCGTCGTCGAAGTCTTCGTCCTCTTCGTCGTCGGTTTCCGGCTTCGGCTCGGCGCCCTCTTCCGGCTCGGCGGGCGCGACGACCGTACCGGCCGGCGGCTGGTTGTGCGGCAGCGACGACGGGTTCAGTACGCCGTAGGTCGCGTCGAGATCGATCACCTCGCGCAACAGGATGCGGTTGTTCGCCAGTTCGTCGCGCCAGACCATGATGGCTTCGAACGTCAGGGCGCTTTCGCAAAGGCCCGAGATCATGGCGTCGCGGCCGGCCTCGATGCGTTTGGCGATGGCGATCTCGCCCTCGCGGCTCAGCAGCTCGACCGAGCCCATCTCGCGCAGATACATACGGACGGGGTCGTCGGTGCGGTCATAGGCTGACTTGGCCGGGGTTTCGGCGACCGCGGTCTCGGCACGCTCGACGACTTCGCCTCCCTCGCCTTCCTTGGTCTCGGCGTCCTCTTCGGCCTCGACGACGTTGACGCCCATTTCGGACAGCATCGCCAGCGTGTCCTCGATAGCGTCGGGAGTCACTTCCTCGGACGGCAGGACCTTGTTCAGGTCCTCCATCGTCACATAGCCCCGCGCCTTGGCTTGTTTGATGAATTTCTTCACCCCGGCGTCGGTGAGGTCGAGCAGCGGGCCGTCGCTCTGAACTTCGGCTTCCTGCGTCTCGGTCTGGGCGCTCATGCAGTCTCTTCTCCGGGCGGAGGGCTGATCAGGCCGTCCGCCAAATACAACGTGTGGCGGGGTCGTTGGTTACGAGCCCGCGCTGTCTTCCCATATCTCGCCGGTTTTGATCGCACGACGCAGCGCGTCGCGCTCGGCTTTCAGCCGGCGAAACGCGTCATCCTGCCCCGGCACGCCGCGCGCCGAAGTCAGGGCATCCTCCAGCGCCGCCACGCGTGTAAGCGCGTCGAACGCCTGCGACCAACGGATCCGCGCCTCGCCGAGGGGCTTGTCTGTGGCCAGGAAGGGCGCGCCGGACTTTGCCGCCGCCTTCTCGACCTCGTGCATTAAGACGCCATGACCCGATTGCGCCAGATGGCGACGGAGCGCCGCCGAGTCAAGGTCCTGACTGGAGAACCTGAGCCGAACCATCTCCTGCGCCAGCCCGTCCAGCGCCGGATCGCCGAAACCGTGCGCGGCGATGGCCTCCAGATGGTCGTCCATCCGCTCCGGATCCTCGACCGCTCCGTGCGCCAGGGCGGCGGCGACAGGCTCGATCGACCGCGACAGCGACTGCATCGCCTGGGCCCCTTCCGCCGTCTGACCCAGCTTGGGCGGCGGTCCCGGACGCCAACGGCCGCCCTGCCCCTGCGCCGGAGCGTTCGGGAGCGCCCGGCGGGCGGGGAACAGGCCGTCGAAGCGGTCGAACAGCTCGCGGCGGTACTGTTCCGCCAGATCCTTGTCCTGGATCGCCGCGGCCGCCTGCCGCAGCCGCCCCTTCAGGCCCGCCCGGCGCTCCGGCGTGTCCAGCGGCTCGACCTCGGCCTCCTTCTGGAACAGCACTTCGGCGAACGGGCGGGTCGCCGCCAGAGCCTGGCGCAAGGCCGGAGCGCCGCGATCGCGCAGGATGTCGTCGGGGTCCTGCCCTCCTTCCAGGAGGGCGAAGCGGAACGAGCGCCCGGCCTTCAGCTGCGGCAGCGCCCGCTCGATGGCGCGATAGGCCGCACGGCGCCCCGCCGCGTCTCCGTCGAAGCACAGCACCGGCTCGTGCGAGACGCGCCACAGCCGCTCCATTTGTTCCTCGGTCAGGGCGGTGCCCATGGGCGAGACGGCCGGGATGCCGG
The DNA here is from genome assembly GCF_036399195.1 of Brevundimonas sp. Lineage (GTDB taxonomy): Bacteria > Pseudomonadota > Alphaproteobacteria > Caulobacterales > Caulobacteraceae > Brevundimonas. The sequence continues at coordinate 11,780 of NZ_DASWNO010000216.1, read as the reverse complement.
CCCGGTGGCAGGCGATCACGTCCATATAACCTTCCACCACCACGATGGCCTGATCCGACCGGCTTTCGGCCCCGAGGATCCTCCGCGCCTCGGGCAGGCCGTACAGCGTCGCCCCCTTGTGGAAGAGCGGGCTCTCCGGACCGTTGAGGTATTTGGCCCGGTCGTCCGGGTTCATCGCCCGCCCGCCGAAGCTGACGATCCGGCCGCGGGCGTCGAGGATCGGGAACATCAACCGGTCGCGGAATCGGTCGTAGGGCTGGCCGCCGCCTTCAGGCGCGATCAGCATCCCGGCCTCGACCAGATCGCCCGGCCGCGCGCCGCGCTGGACCAGCGCCTGCTTCAGACCCTCACGGTCGTTCGGCGCATAGCCGAGGCCGAACCGTTCCCACTGGTCCTCGGGGAGGCCGCGCTTCTCCAGATACTCTCGCGCCGCCTTGCCAGGCGAGCGGCGCAGATTGGCCGCGAACCATTTCTGGGCCAGGTCCATCCAGTCGGTCAGGCCCTGCTTCTTCGCCTCGCGCTCGGCCGCCTGCGGGTCCTCGGCCGGCAGGGCCATGCCCGCCTCGCCGGCCAGCCGCTGCACCGCCTCGACGAAGCTGAGACGCTCGGTCTCCTGCAGGAAGGAGATGACGTCGCCGTGCTTGCCCGACGAGAAGTCGTGGAAGAAGCCCTTGTCGTCGTTTACGAAGAAGGACGGCGACTTCTCCTTGGTGAAGGGCGACAGGCCGACATATTCGCGGCCCTGACGCTTGAGTTTCACCGTCCGTCCGATGATGTCGGACGGGCGAAGGCGGGCCTTCAGTTCTTCAAGGAAGCGGTCGTCGAAGCGCACCAGCTTCTTATAGCGCGCGACTCGCGCGTTGCGCCGCATTTACCTTTTGTTAACCACCAAGGCCAAAGCGCGGCCATAAGCGCCTGATTAAACGCACATTTTTCTTCCACACATGGAACGGTCCACAGGCCTGTGGATTAACCATGTGTCCGCCGATGAACAGTGGCGGGTGTGGCTGGCGGCGCGGCGAAGACCGCGACCCCGGTCGAGAGTGAGAAGAGACTGATGTTTGTGACCATCGCCCGCCCGGCGGTGGAGCCCCAAGGCCCCGACACCGTCGCCGTCCCCGGCTCCCCGTCCATCACTGAACTGACCCCCCGCGCGCTGCACGCGCGTCTGCTCGAGAACGCCGCCCTGCGTCGGATGCGCGGCGTCGAACGGCTGCGCAGCAATAGGCTGGAAGACGCGGACTACTGGCTGCACGCCGCGCCTGTCGCCGTTCGCAAGGCCAGCGCCCTGCGCGAGGAACGCAGCTTCGCCCCCCTGCCCTGAGGTCTGCCGGAGGCGGCGCCCCGCCTAGAGGTATCCCAGCCACCAGTCCCGGCGACGGCTCTTCAGCGCCTCGAACCATCGCGACAGCGGATACAGGACCAGCAGGACCACGGCCCACGCGACGTAAACTCCGCCGAGTCCGAAGCCCCAGCCCGCCTCGATCAGACGCGACGGATCGGTGATCGTCTGAAGGAAGGCCGACGGCGGCACCCCGACCGCCACGCCGACCAGCACGGCCAGCCCATGGGCGAGCCAGACATGCAGCAGATAGGTGAACAGGGGCGTCCGACCGAAGGCCAGCAGCGACCGCAGGGCCGCTCCCCGCACCCGGTCGAGCAACAGCAGCAGGACGAAGGCCAGTCCGAGCATCAGCAGCACATAGGCTGGCGAGGGCGGGTATTTGTTGACGCTGATGAAGCTGAACGCTGACCAGAGCGGGCTCTCCTGCGTCGTCCATGGGACAGGATCGAAAATCGCGAGATTGAAGCCGCGGCCGATGGCGAACAGGGCCAGGAATCCGGCGGCGACCAGCATCACCCGCCGCCGCCTCAGCCCAACGGCGTCGGTCAGAAAGCCCCCCAAGCCGTATCCGAGCAGCAGGATGCCGGTCCACTGAATAGCCGGATAGGCGACCAGCAACAGTCCGGCCTCGGTCGGCATCGGCCCACGCGCCGCCAGCATCCGCCACACCGGCTCCAGAGGCCCGAAGGTCGAGGGCGAGATCAGATTGAGCACCGGGTGGGCGACGATGATCGCCACGCCCAGAGCCAGGACGAGCCATCTCGGCGTCCGATGCAGGGCGGCCAGCACGACCATGCCGAAGCCGATCGCCCAGATGACCTGGGCGAACAGCCACCAGCCGAAATTGAAGCCGATCCCGATCAGGGTGAACTCCAGCACGATGAGCCAGAGGCCCCGCGTCAGCAGGAAGCGCGACAGGTCGCCCGGCGTCTTGCCGTTCGCCTTCTGCAGCCAGACCGACACGCCGGCCAGAAAGACGAAGGTGGGCGCGCACAGGTGCGTCACCCATCGCGTCATGAACAGGGCCGGATCCCCGGAATCCAGCGCCATCGGGTCCGCCGTGAAGGCCGTGGCGTGGAAAAAATCCCGGACGTGATCCAGCACCATCAGCACGATCACCAGCCCCCTCAGGGCGTCAATGCCGTCGATGCGGACGGCGCCGGAGCGGGTGCGGCCAGAGGGGGCCGGCGACGCGAGAGGCGCGTCATGCACGGTCTCGGCGGTTTGTGCGGTCATGGCGGTCCTCCCCAAGCGGAGCATGGACCGGACCTTCGCCAGGCGCCAGAGCGTGACCTTGCGCGCCCGACCCTGAGCCGCTCGTCAGACCTTCATCGAATCCGCGAACCGCTGGAACAGATACAGGCTGTCCGTCGGGCCCGGCGAGGCCTCAGGGTGGTGCTGGACGCTGAACACCGGACGGTCCTTCAACGCGATGCCGCAGTTGGTCCCGTCGAACAGGCTGACGTGGGTCTCGGTCACCGCCTCGGGCAGGCTGTCGCGATCGACGGTGAAGCCGTGGTTCATCGACACGATCTCGACCTTGCCGGTGGTCAGGTCCTTGACCGGATGATTGGCGCCGTGGTGGCCCTGATCCATCTTCACGGTCTTCGCCCCCAGCGCGAGCGCCAGCATCTGGTGCCCCAGGCAGATGCCGAACAGCGGCGTTCCGCTGTCCACCAGCTTGCGGATTTCCGGCACCGCATAGAGGCCGGTGGCCGCAGGATCCCCGGGCCCGTTCGACAGCACCACGCCGTCGGGATTGCGCGCCAGAATCTCTTCCGCCTTCGTCGTCGCCGGCACGACGGTGATCTTCGCGCCCGTCGAGGCCAGCGCGCGCAGAATGTTGCGCTTGACGCCGTAGTCGACCACCACGACCGACTTGTCGGCCGCGTCGACACGCGGATGGCCTTCGGGCCAGTCCCACAGGCCCTCGTCCCACTGGAACGACTGCAACGTCGAGGCGGGCTTGGCGAGGTCGAGCCCCACCAGCCCCGGCCAGGCGCGCGCCTCGGCCGTCAGCGCATCCAGATCGAACCGCCCGTCCGGATCATGAGCGATGACGGCGTGCGGGGCGCCGCCGTCGCGGATGGCCGCCGTCAGGGCGCGCGTGTCGACCCCGGCCAGCCCCACGACCCCGCGCCGCTTCATCCAGCCGTCGAACGAGCTGTCGGAGCGCCAGTTGGCCGGGTCCGTCGGAACCTCGCGGAACACCGCGCCCCGCGCAGAGGTGTCCGAGCCGCCGCCGATCTGTTCGACGTCCTCGACATTCGTTCCGGTGTTTCCGACGTGCGGGAAGGTGAATGCCAGAATCTGGCTCATGTACGACGGATCGGTCAGGATCTCCTGATACCCGGTCATGGCGGTGTTGAAGACGACCTCTCCGACGGCCGATCCCGCCGCCCCGCAGCCGATGCCCTGCAGGACGGTTCCGTCCGCGAGCACGAGCACGCCGGTGACGCCGGGGAGAAGCTGGATGGTCATGCTGGCTTCCTAGCACCGAATCCCGGCGAGCAAACGGCGGCGTTGCTAAACAGGCGGCCCGGCGGGGTCAACAATGGCCCACGCGCCTGCTAGGAGGCCGAACATGACCATCACCACGGTCGGCCTCGATGCCGACGATACGCTCTGGCACAACGAGACGATCTTCCGGCTGACCCACGACCGGTTCGTCGACCTGCTGGCCGACCACGCCGACCGCGACACGCTGGAGGCGCGGCTCGCCGAGACCGAGGCGCGGAATCTGCGGCTGTATGGATACGGGGTGAAGGGCTTCACCCTGTCGATGATCGAGACCGCGATGGACCTGACCGGCGGCGAAGCCCCGGCCTCCGTCGTTCGCGAGATTCTCGCCGCCGGTCGGGACATGCTCGGCCACCCGGTCGAGACGCTGCCGGGCGTCGATGAGGCGTTAGCGGCTCTGTCAGGGGCGTACCGGCTGATCCTCGTCACCAAGGGCGACCTGCTGGATCAGGAACGCAAGCTCGCCGCCTCGGGTCTGGGCGACCTGTTCGCCGCCGTCGAGATTGTGTCCGAAAAGAACCGCGTCTCGTACGAGCGCGTCTTCACCCGCCACGGGACCGGCCCCGAACAAGCCGTAATGGCCGGGAACTCAATGAAATCGGATGTGCTGCCGGCCCTCGCCGCGGGCGCTTGGGCCGTCCACATTCCGTACGCGATAACCTGGGCCCACGAACTGGCGGACGCGCCGGCGGATCACCCACGGTACGGGGCCCTGACGAACATCGCCGACCTGCCGGGGTGGGTGCGGAACCGAACTTAGGCCCCCATCGACAAATAACGCCGTTCTGTCGCATTGTGACCGAAATGTTTCCGAACTGTGGCCCAACAGAAGCTAAACCGCGCCAGTTTCCGCCACAGTTACGAATATTTTATCGCAACGCTTGACCGGACACATGTGTGATGAGTTTGTGACCGGCGTGCATGCTTGGGGGAGCATGCGACCTGATTTCCCCTCTCCAGAATGAGACCCGAATAAATGATAGTTTCGCGAAGCGGCCTGCTTGCATCCTCGGTGTTGGCGGGCTTCATGGCCGTCACCGGCCCCGTCCTGGCGCAGACCGCGCCCTCGACCCAGCTGCCGGGCGTCGTCGTCACCCAGACGCAGGACGACGAAGACGCCTCCAACCTGGGTGAAGTCGTCGTCACCGGGTCGCGCATCCGCCGCGATCCCGTCAATACGCCGACCCCGCTGATCTCCGTGTCCCGCGAAGACCTGCTGACGACCGGCCAATCGACGGTCATTGACTACCTCGCCACCATCCCGGCCCTGTCGAACTCGCAGGTTCCGTCTGATGTGACGGGCGTGCTCGGCATCGGTGGTCTGTCGTTCGCCAACCTGCGCTCGCTGGGCGCCGGCCGCACGCTGACCCTCGTGGACGGCCGTCGTCACGTCGGCTCGGCCGGCGGCACGCTGGCTGTCGACGTCGACACCATCCCCCGCCTGCTGATCCAGGACGTCGAGATCATCACCGGCGGCGCCTCGTCCGTCTACGGCGCCGACGCCGTCTCGGGGGTGCTGAACTTCGTGTTGCGCAAGGACTTCGAGGGCCTCGAGATCGACGCCAGCTACGGCCAGATCAACCAGGACGGCCAGGCTTCCAAGCGTCTGTCGGCCCTGATCGGTCAGAACCTCCTCGACGACCGTCTGAACGTGTACGCCTTCGCCGAATACGAGCAGCTCGACGCCGTCAACTCGCTTGACATGGACTGGCTTCGTAACTCCACGGGACTCATCGGCGTCGACGCCGATCCGGCCGCCGCCCGCCTTGACGGCGTACGGGATAACCAGCTGTTCCGCGGCTATGTCACGCTGCAGCGTCCGCGCTGGGGCCAGACCACGCTGGCGAACAACCAGCAGGCCAGCGCCCTGAACGACCCGGACGTGCCGTTCCAGAACTGCGCGTCTGTGACCAGCTCGCTCTGCTATTCGGTCGATCCGAGCAAGACCTTCGTGTTCGAAGGCAACACGGCCCGTCTGGCCAACTTCGGCACCCGCATCGGCAACACCGGTGCAAACCGTCCGAACAACATCGGCGGCGACGGCGACAACCCCGCCACGTTCAGCACCATCACCCGCGTGCCGCAATCGGAGTCCCAGCGCTATCAGGTCGGCGCCAACTTCCGCCTGACCGACAACATCCGCGCCTTCGCCGAAGCCAAATACGTTACCGAGGACACGGAGTTCGCGTCGCAGCCGGACTTCTACGACTTCATCTTGGGCGACAACCTGCCGAACGGCATCTACCGCGCCACGCCGAACACGGCGGATGAAATCGGCACCAACTACACCTTCTTTAACCTGCAGGCCCTGCGGATCGCGGACAACGCCTACATCCCCGACAATCTGCGTCAGGCGATCTACGCGAACCGCATCACCACCTACTCGGCGCCGACCGCCGACGCTCCCAGCGTCGCGACCGGCACTGTGGCCGCGCCCTACGCCCGTCACACCCTGTTCGGCGAAGACCGCAGCCAGATCAGCAACCGCGAACTGCAGCGCTACGTCGTCGGCTTCGAAGGCGATTTCGACCAGCTGGCGTTCATCAAGAACATCAACTGGAGCCTGTCCTACACCTACGGTCAGGTCGATGTGACGGAGACGGAAACCGGCACCGACGCGCTGCGCTTCAACCTTGCGGCTGACGCCGTGCGCGATACGGCCGGCATCCTCGGCACGCCGGGCGCGATCGTCTGCCGTGCGCGTCTGTTGAACGCCCGCGGCCTGCCGCTGGACGACTACTTCCTGCCGTTCAACGACCTGCGGGACAGCCAGGTCGGCCGTGACGCGGTGGCCCAGTGCCAGCCGCTGAACATCTTCGGCCAAGGCAACCAGAGCCAGGAGGCTCGCGACTACATCAACGCCTCCATCACCTATACGGAACGCAACGAGCAGGAAGACGCCATCTTCAGCGTCGCCGGCCAGCTGTGGGACTTCTGGGGCGCCGGCGCGATCGGCGTGGCTCTCGGCGCCGAGCATCGCCGCGAGTTCACCCAGGCGATCGGCCGTGACGCCGGCGTCGCCGGCCGTGCGCTCTTCCTCAACGGTGGTCCAGACTTCCCCGCCGCCGAATACGAAAGCGAGGAAGTCTTCGCCGAACTCTCGATCCCCCTGCTTCGCGACAGCTGGCTGGGCGAGTATGCCGAGCTCAGCGGCTCGTACCGCTACTTCGACTACACCACGGCCGGCCATGGCGACGTCTATGGCGTGAACCTGATCTACCGTCCGATCCAGGACATCACGTTCAAGACCAGCTTCAACACCTCGTTCCGGGCGCCGGACCTGGGCGAGAATTTCTCTCCCTTGGGCGAGACGTTCGCGAACGGGTTCGTCGATCCCTGCGCCACGGCGAACATCATCCTGCAGAACGCGGACATCCGGGCCAACCGGGTCGCCAACTGCACGGCTCTCGCCGCTGCCCAAGGCCGGACGTTTGACTTCAACGGCAACACGGCCGGGAACACCGACGATTTCGCCCCTGTTTACACGGGCGGCGTCTCCGGCGTGACCGGCGGCAACCCGTTCCTGACGCCGGAACAGTCGGAATCGTTCACCTTCTCGGCCGTCCTCCAGCCCCGGTTCATCCCGAACTTCACGCTGGCGCTCGACTACTACGAGATCGAGATCACCGACGTGATCGCGTTCATCTCGGCCCAGACCGCGGCTAACAACTGCGTCAACGGACCGTCGCTGAACGCCTCGGCCTGCTCGGTCATCTTCCGCAACAACCCGCAGGTTCCATTCGGCCTCGGCGCCCCGTCGACCGATCCGATCGGCGGCTTTATCGAAGGCGCCGGCAACTACGCCGCCCTGACCACCCGTGGTTTGGACTTTACGGCGCTGTATCGCCTCGATCTGGAGGAAGTCACCGGCCGCAACCTGGGCCGTCTCGACTACAAACTGGCCGGCTCGTGGCTGCTGGAGCAGGAAAACTTCCTGGATCCGGCGAACCCGAACGCCTTCACCACCAGCCGCGGCACGCTGTTCTACCCGAACGTCCGCTTCACCTCGTCGCTCACCTACACGCCGAACGACGTGTGGAGCGTCAACTGGACGGCCGACTGGCAGAGCGCGCAGAACATCGCCCGCAACCGCGACCAGCAGGTCAACAGCGACAACCGCGAGTACGAGTTCTACAACACGGGCAACTTCGTCCGGAACGACTTCACGGTCCGCTACAACGTCACCGACGCGCTGACGCTGCGCGCCGGTGTCGTGAACGCCTTCGATGCGGAGCAACAGCCGGCTCTCGGGCAGACGCTGTACTCCAACTTCGATCCCTACGGCCGTCGCTTCTTCATCGGCCTGAACTTCCGCCCGTTCTGAGTTTTCTCACGAACACGGATGACGAAGGGCGGCTCGCAAGGGCCGCCCTTTTTCATGGGTGGAAGGTTGGCGGCTGCCGCTTCTAGAGGGCGGGAAGCAGTCGGGCTTCGACCGATCGCCAAACAAAAAGGGCGGCGCCAGCAGACGCCGCCCTTCCTGTCAGGTCACGAATACCCGATCAGCGCCAGGACATCAGGCTTCCGAGTGAGTCGAGACGCGCACGCGCGCCCACGTAGAAGAACCGGCCGAGCCCGCTGACCGGATAGCTGGCGTCGCCGAAGCCGAGAGGTTGCGGCTCCTGATCGCCGATGTTGTTGATGCCGCCAAAGACTTCCAGGCCGTTATCGAAGGCGTACCGCGCCTGGATGTCCTGGACGAAGCGCTCGTCGTAGTACTTGACGTTCTCTTCGGCGATGTCGGGCTGGGTCCGCAGCGTCGTGTTTGAGTAGCGGCTGGTGCGATCGAACCAGCTGATCCCATAGTTGACGCTGAAGTTCCGCATGGTCCAGGTCGCATCGAAGGTGGCCTGCCACTCCGGCGCGCCCTCCACCCCCACGCCGTCGACGACCGGCGCCTCTTCGGTGTCCTGCGTGTCCAGCTCCAGCAGATGGCTGCCCAGCAGTTGAAGGTTGAACGTGCCGATGTCGCTCTGAACGCCGAAGTTGGCCGGATCCAGCCTGTAGCGGATGCCGAAGTCGATGCCGCGCGTGGCGGAAAACGCCAGGTTGCCCGGGATCTGCTCGAAGCTGTTGATGCGCCCCGGGTTCACGCCGCCGGGATTGCGGGTGATCAGATCGCAGAACTCGTTCCCGGCAGGGAGGTCGTAGCAGTTGTTGACGATGCGCTGCACCGTGAACGGCTGGATCAGCCCGGTGATCTCGATGTCATAATAGTCGACGGTGACATTGAGGCCTGGTGCAAACTCGGGGCTGAACACCACCCCGATCGTCTGGGTGTCGCCCTCCTCCGGTTCGAGGTTGGGGTTGCCGACGGCGAAGCCGGCGATCGTTTCGGACGAGGTGTCCTCATACGTGAGCGGGTTGACGCCGATGGCGGTGAGCGCCGCGTTGCAGTTGGTCTGACGCTGCGTCGGGTTCTCCCCGTCGTTGCGGTTGTTCCGATCGCAGGGGTCGGAGAAGCCCGCGAAGACCTGCTGACGTCCACGGAACAGATCGTTGATGTTGGGCGCGCGAACCGCTCGCGCGATCGTGCCGCGGAACATCAGCTCGGTGCTGGGGCGGTATCGGAAGGCGACGTTCCAGGTGTCCGTCTTGCCGACCGTCGAATAGTCCGAGAACCGGTAGGCCCCGCTGAGGGTCAGTTCCTCCGCGTAGCGGACGCCGCTGAGGATGGGGATGGAGACTTCGGTGAACACCTCCGACACGTCGTACTCGCCGTTCGTCGGCACCACGCGGCCGAGGCTGGTCAGGCCGGCGTATTCGATCGACTCGGCGAGGGTCTGCAACGGGTCCGGATTGGTGGTGCTTTCCTCTTTCCGGTATTCGCCGCCCAGCACGAACGAGATCGGACCAGCGGGCAGAGAGAACCAGCGCTCCGAGTCGCCCGAGACATAGGCGTTCAGAACGTGCTGCGTCAGTTCCGCCTCGAAGACGCCTTCCCCCATGATCCAGTCGATCGCCGCGGCGTCGGCCGCGCCAAAGACGTTGAGCGGGAGGCATCCGCTGCTGGCGCCCGGCGTGAAGGTGCCCTGCCCCAGATACTGCGCGTCGTAGGGGAACTGGCCGAACAGGTCGCCAGGCGCCGCGGCTCCGGGATTGAGGTTGCTGCGGCAGGTCGGCGTGTTCGTGGCCGGGTTCAGCACCACATCGCTCGCGGCGTAATAGCGGTCATACTGGATGACGTTGTCGTAGTTGATCGTCTGGTTGGCTCGGCCGAAGACGTACGAGGCCTCGTAATCGATGTTGTCCGCCAGTTGGCCTCGCAGACCGAGCACGGTGCGGAACGTCTCGTTTTCGGTCTCTTGCTGGCTGCGTCCCAGATAGAAATTGTCTCGGGCGACCAGGACGCCGGGGCCAGGCAGCCCCAGTTGAGGACCGAAGGGCCCGCCCGCCGGGGTCGAAGCGAAGCCGCCGGGCGTCCGTGCGTCCGCCAGGATGTTGGCCGGCAGGAAAGGGTTCTGTTCGCTGATGAAGAGGCCGTAATCGTAAGGCGGCTGACCTTCGAAATCGACGGTCGAGCTGGTGTATTTGACCTCGCCAAATAGTTCGTGACGATCACTCAGTTCGAATGATGCGGTGCTGTACAGCGAATAGCGTTCCTGCCCCGGGATCAGGTCGTCGTTGAACAGATCAACGGGCGTTCCGGACCCGCCCTGCATGAGGGCGGATCCGTATTGGATGGAGCCGTCGGTGAACGGTTGGCCGTTGCCGAGAAACGAGACGCCCGATGCGGTCGGGGCTGTGAAGAAGTTCGTGTAAACCGAGCCCTCAAGCGAGGTGTCGTAATACCGGACGCCGGAGACGGCGATCTGATCGACGATGTTCGGGTTGTCGAGGCTCCCGTCCTCGTTCACGTCGTCCGGGTTGTCCACGAGCGAGCGCAGCGTGCCCGTCCTTGTGAACTCGCGGTCCTCGAATTTCAGGTCCTGGGTGTGGTCGTATTCGAACCCCATGGTGATGTTGGCGCGGCCATTCGCAAAGTTATGGCCGACCAGCCCGGTGACGAAGGTGTTGTCTCCACCTCCCTTTTCGGACCAGCCGTACTGGCTGCGAATATCGACGCCCTCGAAATCCCTCTTGAGAATAAAGTTCACCACGCCCGACACCCCGTCGGCGCCGTAGATGGCGGAGGCGCCGCCTGTCAGCACCTCGACGCGTTCGATCAGGGCCGTCGGAATGGCTGTCGCGTCCACCGCGGAGGTGCCGGGATTGGATGGGACGTGACGGCGACCGTCGGCCAGCACCAGCGTCCGCGACGAACCCAGGTTGCGCAGGTTCAGCAGCGCTAGTCCGTTGAAATTGGCATTGACGTCGGATCCGGTCTCGATGTCGATCGAGTTGACCAACGAGGGGACGTCCTGGAGGAACTGCGTCAGGTTCGTCTGCCCCGACTGCTCAATGCTCTCACCGCTGACGGACGTCACCGGGTTGGCCGCGACATAGTCCTGGAGGCGCAACCGCGTGCCGGTGACGACGACCTCTCCGACCTCGGTCGCGTCCTGCGGATCCGGCGCCTGGGCGCCTGTGGCGGTTTGTGCATGGGCCGCGCTCGCGAGGCAGATCGTCGCTGCCGAAAGAATGGTGCTGGCCAGGAGGTGTGATTGGCGCACGTTTTCACTCCAGAAGAGGGGGGAGCCGCTCTCTCCCAATGCGATTGAACGGCAACGCTTAAACATGGCAGGGTTGCGCTTGAAATGTGACCACACTGTGAACAATGGGCATTCAAAGCGCGCCCGAGTTCCTGGCGATCAAACAGCTGGTCTCCCGGGATCTCACAAGTCCCTTGCCCCCGCCCTCCCCCGTCTTTAGACGGGCCGCTTGACCGACAATCCGCCCGACCGCGCCGGCGCCCCGCCGCGCCCGTCGTCGCGCGCGCAAGGAGCCGCCTTCCGTGTCAGACGCCGCCATCCCT
>NZ_DASWNO010000215.1:0-4068 GCF_036399195.1 Brevundimonas sp. | reverse complement strand
GCGGCGTCGCCGATGTTCTCGCCCATGGTCAGGCCGGGGTTGATGGTGAAGCCTGGCAGCGGCTCGAACTGGGCGTACTGCTCGCCCAGCCGCTTCGTCAGGCCGTCGAAGTTGGCGCGGTCTTCGGGCGTCCACCAGCTGCGCAAGACGCCGTCTCCGTCGGACTTGGAGCCCTGGTCGTCGAAGCCGTGGCCGATCTCGTGGCCGATGACGCCGCCGATGCCGCCGTAGTTGACCGCGGGGTCGGCGTCCGGATCGAAGAATGGCGGCTGCAGGATCGCGGCCGGGAACACGATCTCGTTGTTGGTCGAGTTGTAGTAGGCGTTCACCGTCTGCGGGGTCATGCCCCACTCGGTCTTGTCGACCGGGTCGTTCAGACGGTTGAGCTGATAGTTCCAGCGGAAGAGCCCGGCGCGCTCGGCGTTGCCGAACAGGTCGTCAGGGCGGATCTCAAGGGCGGAATAGTCCCGCCACTTGTTCGGATAACCGATCTTGACGGTGAATTTCGCCAGCTTCTCGGCCGCCGCCGCCTGGGTCGCCGGGCTCATCCATTCATAGGTGCGGATGCGGTTGCCCAGGGCCGTGCGCAGGTTGGCGACGAGATCCTCCATCTTGGCCTTGGAGTCGGCGGGGAAGTATTCGGCGACGTACTGGCGCCCGATCGCCTCGCCCAGCATGCCTTCGGCGAAGCTGACGCCCCGCTTGTCACGCGGCCGCTGCATCGGCTGGCCGCTGAGATCCCGCGAGCGGAACTCCCACTGGGCGTCGGCGAAGCGGTTCGACAGTCGTGGAGCGGCCTGGTCGGTGGTGTGGAAGGCCTGCCAGGCCTGGATCACCTCGATCGGCGTCTCGGCGTAGATGGCGGCCATCTTCGGCAGGGCGGTGTCCTGACGCACGATCAGGCGTGGAACCTCCCCGACACCGACGGCGGTGTAATAGTCCTGCCAGGGGAAGCCGGGCGCGTCCTCGGCCAGCCGGGCGATCGTGAATTCGTTGTAGGTCTCGTCGCGGTTGCGGTTCTCGGCGGCTGTCCAGTGTGCCTCGGCGATGCGGTTTTCGAACGCGAGAACGTCGGCGGCGGCTCGCTCGGGGTTTTCCCAGCCGATCATGCCGAGCATGCGGGCGACGTAAGCCTGATAGAGGGCCTTCTTCGACGCCCAGCGCTCCTCCAGATAGTAGTCGCGGCTGGGGAGGCCGAGGCCGCCCTGGCTCGTCGTCACGACGTAGCGGGTGGGGGCCTTCTGGTCGGCGCCGATGCCGGTGCCGAAGATGGAGGCGCCCAGGCGGCCCTGCATCTCGCCCATATAGACCGCGGCGAGATCATGGGTGTTGGCCGCGCGAATGGCGGCGAGATAGGGCTGCAGCGGCTGGGCGTCCAGCGCCTCGATCCGCTCCACGTCCATGTAGGACCGGTAGGCGTCCGCGATCTTCTGTTCGTCGGATCCTGCGGTCAGGTCGGTGCGGGCGCTGAGGTCCTCGACCATCGCCTTCACCCGGTTGTCTGACAGTTCGCGGAGCAGGGCGAATGAGCCGTAGGAGGTGCGGTCGGACGGGATCTGCATCCGGTCCAGCGCCGCGCCGTTGGCGTAGCGCATGAAGCTGTCCCCTGGGTTGACCGAGGTGTCGCGCCCGTTCAGGTCGACGCCCCAGGTTCCGTACTTCGGAGTTTCGGTCCCCTGATAGCCGAGGATCGTGGCGCCTTCCGCCGGCGTCTGGAACAGTTCGACGATGGTGCATCCGTCGTCGATGCAGCCGTGATCGTGACCGTCGGCCGTTTGGGCGGATGCGATGGAGGCGGGCAGCAGCAGGGCGCCGAGAGCGGCGCCGACCAGCAGACGTTTCATGGATTTCCTCGACTTCGCTTCCGTTCCGGACAGCGTCGGGCGCGACCCTACGCCTCGTCACATGACTGTCGCCTGAATTTTTTGTCATGATCGACGGAAATCCAGACAGGACGGCGTTTCAGCCTGTAGGCTGAGCCGTCAGGGAGAGCGGATGACGGGTCACGGGGCCGGCGGCGAATACAAGGATCTGGTCGTCTTTCTGGCCGCGGCGGGCGTCATCGTGCCGCTGTTCAACCGTCTCAGGATCAGCCCGGTTCTCGGCTTTCTGGCGGCGGGCGTGCTGCTGGGCCCGCACGGTCTCGCCCGACTGGCCGACGAGGCGCCCTGGCTCTCGTGGCTGACCATTTCCGACGCGGCCCAGATCCGGTCGCTGTCGGAACTCGGCGTCGCCTTCCTGCTGTTCATGATCGGGCTCGAGCTGTCGTGGGAGCGGCTCAAGGCGATGCGCCGGCTGGTGTTCGGTCTGGGCTTGACCCAGGTGGCGGTCTGCACCGTCGCCCTCGGGGCCGTGTTCATGCTGATGGGCCAGCCGCTGGTGTCCGCCGCCGTGCTGGGCATGGGGCTGGCGCTCTCGTCCACCGCCGTGGTGATGCCGGTGATGGCCGAGCGCGGCCGGATCACGACCGCCGCGGGCCGCGCCACCTTCGCCGTCCTGCTGGCGCAGGACCTGGCGGTCGCGCCGATCCTGATCACGGTGACGGTGCTGGCCGCCATGGCCAACACCGGCGCCACGCCGGCGGGAGAGTTCGATCCATCCGTTCTGGGACCCGCCCTGTTCACACTGATTCCGGCCGCCATCGGTCTGGCGCTTCTGGTCATCCTCGGGCGGCTGGTGTTGCGCCCGATGTTCCGTTCCGTCGCGAAAGCCAAGGCGCGCGGGCAGGGGCAAGAGATGTTCATCGCCGCCAGCCTGCTCGTGGTCGTCGGGGCCGGCCTCGCGGCGCAGGCCGCCGGCCTGTCGATGAGCCTCGGCGCCCTGATCGCCGGCCTGCTGCTGGCCGAGACGGAATTCCGGCGCGAGGTCGAGGTTTCGATTGAACCGTTCAAGGGGCTCCTGCTCGGGGTGTTCTTCGTCGGGGTCGGGATCGGGCTGGATGTGGACGCGGTCGTGGCCAATCCATGGGGCGTCTTCGGCCTGGCCGCCCTGCTGACCCTGCTGAAGGCGGTGCTGATCTACGGCGCGGCGCGGGCGTGGAAGCTGGGACCTCGCACCGCGATCGAGGCGGCGCTGGTGCTGGGTCCCGCCGGCGAGTTCGCCTTCGTCATCCTGGGCGCGGGGCTGGTGGAGGGCATCGCCTCGCCCGCCTTCACCCAGACCGTGCTGCTGGCGGCGACGCTGAGCATCTTCAGCATTCCTTTGATGGCCGCGCTGGCCGACAGGCTGTTGCTGCGGGCGAAGGCCGAGAGGCCGGACCTGCCGAACGAGGCGATGTCGCCGGTGGCGGAGGAGGGGCAGGTTCTGATCGTCGGCTTCGGCCGCGTGGGCCGACTGGTCAGCGACATCCTGAAGTCACACGAGCAGCCGTTCCTCGCCATCGACGCCAACGCGGCGACAGTGGCCAAGGGCCGGCAGGAGGGGGCCAACGTCTTCTACGGCGACGCCGGTCGGGCCGAGATGCTGGCCCTGTGCGGCATCGAAACGGCGCGGGCGGTCGTGGTGACCATGGACAGCCCGGCCAAGGTCGACGAGGTGGTCAGGGCGGTGCGCGCCATAAGGCCCGACGTCGGCCTGATCGCTCGGGCGCGCGACGAGAAGCACGCGGTCCGTCTGTACCGGCTCGGGGTCACGGACGCGGTGCCGGAAACCACCGAGGCCAGTCTGCAGCTGGCCGAGAACACGCTAGTCGATCTGGGCGTCCCCATGGGTCTGGTGCTGGCCTCGATCCATGAACGCCGCGACGGGTTCCGCAAGATGTTCCAGGAGGCCATGCCCGAAGGCGACGGCCCGCGCCGCCCGCGGGCGCTGCGCTCGACACTGCGTCGCTGAGCCGCACCGCGCGCGGGTCCTGCGGGCCGGGGCTCGGGCCGCTGGTCAGGCGCGGATTGGCCCGCTACCCCATTTTGGTCATCGTTGCGTGATGACTGCGCGAATTCGCCTCACAGGCGAGCCGGGCCGAGCGCCCGCCGTCTCACCGCTCTTGCGTTCAGTTTCCCGGCGGATGTCAGCCGCCGTCCAGTGAGTATTTTTTCGATGCGAGATATCGCCCAGACGTCCTCCCCGGCC
>NZ_DASWNO010000214.1:0-8132 GCF_036399195.1 Brevundimonas sp. | reverse complement strand
CCCGCCAGCGTCAGGCTCTCCCAGCCCGGCGTCAGGCCGTACAGCGCCGGCTGCGGGTCCGATGGGTCGTGGCGGGCGGCGAGGGCCAACTGCGCCGGATCCATCCGACGGGTGATCGCGGCCAGCCCGCCGGGACCGAGGTCGCCCCGCGTAAGTTGGCGCACGGCCTCGGCGCGGCGGTCGATCTCCGGCCGGGGGGTGGAGCTCGCGGCCATGGCGACGCCGAAGGCGGCCAGCACGACGGGCGCGGCGGTTGCGAACCGCCGCGCCTTCGTCTGCACCGTGCTCCAGTCGATCGCGGTCAATCCCAGCTCCACCGCGGCAAACGCCGCGTCACGTCTTCCGCTACCTGAACAGCGGGGCGCTTTTCAGGCCGAAAAGCGCCGGTCGGTCAAGGTTCAACGGCCGCCGAGGGTCGAGCGAAGCATCCAGGCGAACTTCTCGTGCGCCGTCAGCCGCTGCGTCATCAGGT
The DNA here is from genome assembly GCF_036399195.1 of Brevundimonas sp. Taxonomy (GTDB): domain Bacteria; phylum Pseudomonadota; class Alphaproteobacteria; order Caulobacterales; family Caulobacteraceae; genus Brevundimonas. The sequence continues at coordinate 7,660 of NZ_DASWNO010000214.1, read as the reverse complement.
CGGCGGACGCCTCGTCGCCCGCTGCCGAGGCGGTCTCGAAGGCCGTCCGGGCGGTGGCGATCAGGGTCTCGTGGTCCTGCATCAGCTCCTTGAGCATGGCGGTGGCGTCCTTCTCGGGATCGCCGTCCTTGATCGAGGTCAGATTGCCGAAGGCGGAATAACTCTGCGGGGCCAACACCCCAAGAGCCCGGATGCGCTCGGCGATATCGTCCAGCGCGTCCCAGATGTCGCGGTACTGCTGCTCCAGGAGGTTGTGGAAGCTGAAGAACTCCGGCCCCCGGACGTTCCAGTGATAGCCGTGGGTCTTCAGATAGACGGCGAAACTGTCCGCCAGCACCTTCGTGAGTTCCTGCGCCACGTCGGCGCGCTCCGTCTTGGTCAGGCCGGTATCGATGGTGGCGGTCATGAAAACTCCGTTGGGAAGGTGGGTCTCAGGCCACGAGGTGGGCATCCCCGGGGACTTCGCCAACCGCCGACGGCTGGCGGCGGATAAAATACCCCGCACGACGCTTGAACAAACGCCATGCCTCCCAATACGTTGCGGTAGATCGCGCAGGGCGCGAGCGGGGGTATCCGAGTGAACGGCGAGCGCATTCCGAGACGCGGGTCCAGCGCCGCCGACGCCGCGCTATCGGCGCTCGCCCGCGTTCCGGCCCAGCCGTGGTGGGCCAACATCCTGATCGGCCTCGGGTTCGCCGCGGCCGTGCTGGCCGTCCGCTGGGGCCTGAACTTCTGGTATCAGGGGGTGACCGGCTTCATCATCCTGTTGCCCGGGATCGTGCTGGCCGGCCTTGCAGCGGGCCGCGTCGCGGGCGTCACCGCCGTCGCAGCCGCCCTGCTCGGCGGGTGGGTGGTCGCGGGGCCGGACGCCACCGGCGTGGGGTTGTCCTCACCCATGGGTCGGATCGCCACCGTCAACTTCATCGTTGTCGGCGTGTTCGTCGCCTTCGTGGCCGCCTCCCTGCGCAAGACCCTGACTCGTCTGGATCGGTCCGTGCTCGACCTCTCCGCCGCCGACGCGCGGGTCAACGAGGGCGAAGAACGGTTCCGCCTGATGGCCGATACCGCGCCTTCGCCGGTGTGGATGACCAATCCCGACGCTGAGGTTGAGTTCGTCAACGCGGCGCTGGAGCGCTTCTACGGCAAGCCGGCCGCCGAAATCCTCGGCCACGTCTGGAAGCAGGCGATCCATCCGGACGATCAGGCGACGGTTCAGGCCGCGATGGAGGCGGCCCGGCCCCGGCGCCTGCCCTATGGGTTCGAGGCGCGCTTCCTCCATGCGGACGGCGACTGGCGCTGGATGCGCATCTCCGTCAATCCGAGGTTCGACAGGAACGGGGCTTTCCTCGGCTACGTCGGCATGGCGTTCGACGTCAGCGAGACCCGGGACGCGCTCGACGCCTTGGCGACCCTCGAGCGGCGCCAGAGCTTCCTGCTCGCCCTCAGCGACCGCCTCCGCAATCTCGGCACGCCCGAGGCGGTGATGTCCGAAGCCAGCCGCTCTGTCGCGGAGAAACTGGGCGTCGACCGCGTGGGCTACGGGGAGATCGACGCCGAACTGACGACCATCCGCGTCCGCGGCGCCTCGGCGCGTCCGCCCCTGTCTGACCTGACCGGCGAATGGCGCATGGACGACTTCGGACCGGAGCTGATCGACTGTTTCCGCCAGGGCCGGTCGGCGCGTGTCGAGGACGTCGCGGCCGATCCCCTGACGGCCGCCGCCGCCGGAGCGTTCGGCGCCATCCAGACTGCGTCGGTGCTCGGCGCGCCCGTCATGCGCAGCGGCAGGATGCGGGCCCTCTTCTTCCTGCACCAGACCACGCCGCGCCGATGGTCCGACGAGGAGGTCGGCCTTATCGAGCACGTCGCCGCCCGCGCCTACGCCGAGGTTGAACGGACCCGCGCCGAGGCCGAGGTCCGCGAGAGCGAGGCTCGATTCCGCGCCATCGCCGACACGGCGCCGGTGCTGATCTGGGTGACCCAGCAGGACCGCACGCGCGCCTTCGTCAATCAGGCCTATGCGGCCTTCAACGGCGGAAGTTACGAGGAGGCGCGGCTGGCCGACTGGCGCGCGGTCATCCATCCGGACGATCAGGCGCGCATCATCCAGCAGTCGACCGAGGGCGAAGCCACGGGCCAGCCTTTTTCGATGGAGGCGCGCTACCTCCGGCACGACGGCGAATACCGTTGGCTGAGATCGTTTTCGCGGCCGCGGCTCGGCGCGGACGGAGCCGTGCTCGGCTTCGTCGGCGTCGCCTTCGACGTCACCGAGGCCAAGCGGGCCGAGGATGACCTGAAACGCATAAACGAGCTGCTTGAGGAGCGCGTCGGCGAGGCTCTGGCCGAAAAAGCCAAGGCCGAGGCGGACCTGATGCATGCCCAGCGGATGGAGGCCGTCGGCCGGCTGACCGGCGGCGTGGCGCACGACTTCAACAACCTGCTGACCGTCGTCATCGGAGCGCTCGACATCATGCTGCGGTCGCCGAACGACGCGGCCAAACGCCAAAAACTGGGCGAGGCGGCGCTGGCGGCCGCGCGGCGCGGCGAGGGTCTGACGCACCAGCTGCTGGCGTTCTCACGCCGGCAGGCGCTACGGCCCGAGCCGCTCGATCTGAACGCCCAGATCCGCGAGAGCGAGCCCCTACTGCGCCGAGCGGTCGGGGAGGCCATCGACTTCAAGCTGAAGCTGCGCCGCGGCGGCGCCCGCGTCAGCGTCGATCCCTCGCAGTTCGAGGCGGCCCTGCTGAACCTGGTGGTCAACGCGCGCGACGCCGTGGGCGACAGGGGCGCCATCAGCATTCAGACCATGTCCTGCACCGTGGAGCCGGGAGAGGTCGCCGATCTGGAGGGCGGCGACTACGTCTGCGTGGTCGTGTCGGACGACGGCATGGGCATGACCCCGGAGGTGATCGGCCGCGTGTTCGAGCCCTTCTTCACCACCAAGGCCGTGGGCAAGGGCACGGGCCTCGGCCTCAGCCAGGTCTATGGATTTGCGCGTCAGAGCGGCGGGGCGGCGAAGATCTTATCGACGGTTGGGGAAGGCACCGAGATCAGGCTCTACCTGCCTCCGCTCGCGCAGGCGACGCAGCCGGCTCAGGACGTTGCTCCCGGCATGACCGCGCCCCTGGCTTCAGGCGGCCGACTGCTGCTCGTCGAGGACGACATCAGCGTGGCGGTGGTCGCGCTGGAGCTTCTGCAAGGACTGGGGCTCGAGGTCCGCACGGTGGAGAATGGCCCGCAGGCGCTCGATCTGCTGGCGCGGGAGCGGTTCGACGTCATGCTGAGCGACATCGTCATGCCCGGCGGAATGACGGGCATCGAACTGGCGCGCCGGTGCGAGCGGGAACACCCGCATATGCGGATCGTCCTGACCTCGGGCTATGCCGGAGAGGACGTCGATGCGGCGCTGGCCGACGCGCCCTGGCCGTTCCTTCGCAAGCCGTATTCGGGCGAGCAGCTGGCCCGGGTGCTGGGCGATGGGGCGGAGCCGACGGCCCCGCCCGTGCAAGGCGCTTAGCGGGAGCGGGCCTTGCGGGCGGCGTAGCGCGCGTCGCGGGCGGCTTTTTGCTCTTCCTTGGTGAGCTGCTTGCGCTCCTTGCGGGCGGCGCGCTTCTCGGCCTCGACGGCTTCCTGGGCCTCCTGATCGGCCGCCATTCGCGCGGCTTCCTTATCGGCCTTCTCGCGGCGCGCCTCGGCCTTGGCCAGTTCGTGCTGCTGGCGCAGGGCCTCTTTCTCGGCCGCGCGCTTGGCGGCCAGCTTGTCGAATTCAGGGTCCGGGGCGGCGGCTTTCGGCTTGAAGCGGGCCAGCAGGGCCTTCTTGGCCTCCTGCTGGGTCGTCAGGCGATCGGTGAAGCCGGTCTGTTTCAGATCTCTCATGCGGAGGGCGTCGATGTCCTTGGGCGGTTTTTGAATACGCGGAAACGCGCCGGGGCGAGCAGTTCCATCCCCGGCGCGTCGGCTAAGCGCATATAGGCGCCGAAATCAAGGAAACCAGCCGGGATCGCTCCCGGCTGGCCTCACTACGCGGCGAAGTGTGTCAGTTGGGTTTGTTGGCCGAAGCGGCGCCGGCGACCCCGCCCACCACGGCGCCGACCGGTCCGGCCACGAGGGCGCCGGCGACGGCTCCGGTGGCGGCCTTCTGGTCCCGGGTCGTGCCGCAGGCCGCGAGGGCCAGGGCGGCGCAAGACACGACGGCGATGGTTGTGAAGCGTTTCATGACGATGCTCTCCTGTATGGTGAAGCCTGAACGCTCCCTGGTCGGGACCGGTTCCGGCGCCGAACGGGCAAACGGCTCAGGTTGAGCGCGTCAGCTCTAACACTATAGAGACAGACGACGTGCGTTGGCCCGTGTATGCCATTCCCGGCCCTGTGTAGTCTTAGTGTGACGGAATACAGTATACCGCCCCAACATTGGTCATATGTACGAGCCCCTATTCGTACTTCGAACCGGTATGCACGTGGGACCGGCCATCATGCTGCGCTGCACACGAAATTTGCGAATCAAACACATTGGCGCCACAAATGGCTGGCTTAAGGCGCCTCCTCGATCGCCGGCCCGCTGGCCGACCATCGATATGCGCGGGCAGACGCGGCGCCGGTCTCCACGATCGGAGAGCGCCCTCTCCTCGCAAGACGACCCGGGGGCGGCATCGCGCCCTGCCGAACAGGATCGAGCCCTTGCCGAACGCCCCTGAAACGTGCGCGAAAGCGACTGTCGATCGTCTGGCCCGTATCCGGCCGGGCTCGGCGGCCGTGGCGGTCGGCGCGTTGATGGGGCTGGCGATGGGTTGCGCCTACCTGGGCGGCGCGGCGGCCAAGGCGAATACCGTGCGCGGACAGGCCGAACGCATCGAAGGCGCCACGGCGGCCGGCTTTACCGAAGAGGCGCTCGCCGCCGCGGCCGGCGGTCTCGACGAAAGCGCCCTGCGCATCGCGCGGCGTCATGACCCCTATACCGTCGCGGGCGGCGCCCAGCGCGACCGCCAGGCCGAGCTGCTGACCGCCCGTCTCGAACAACTGCGCACGGCCCAATCCGCGAGCGGCCTCCGCCAGGTCAGCCTGACCGGACCGGTCGCGGCCCAGCCCTTCCGCCTCGGCGGCGCGCTGGACGCCTCTCGCGACCTCGAATGCCTGACGCAGGCCGCCTATTACGAGGCGCGTGGCGAAGGCCGCGACGGCATGCAGGCCGTGGCCCAGGTCGTGCTGAACCGCGCCCGCCACCCGGCCTTCCCGAAGACCGTCTGCGGCGTCGTATTCCAGGGCGCCGGCCGCCGCACCGGCTGCCAGTTCAGCTTCACCTGCGACGGGTCCATGCGCGGCCCGGTCAACCGCGCGGCCTGGAACCGGGCCCGCGACGTCGCCTCCAGCGCCCTCTCCGGCCGGGTGTACGCGGCGGTCGGCAACGCCACCCACTTCCACACCACCGGCGTGTCGCCCGGCTGGCGCAATGCGCTGGTGAGGGTCAATCAGGTCGGCGACCACCTGTTCTACCGCTTCGGCGGGCGCTCGGGTTCACGCGGGGCCTTCGCCTACGCGGCCCGCCCTTCGACCTCCGTGGCGGCGCCCCGTCTGATTCAGGCCAGCATGGACCCGACCAGCGCGGTCCGTGACGCCGGCGCGGTCGCCTACACCCTGCTCGTTGGATCCGACACGGCGAAGACGGAGACCGCGGCCACCGCGCCTGCGCCCGCCGCCGCCGCCGCGCTGACGCCCGCGACGCCTCCGACGGTCACCGTGGAAGCTACACCCGCGACGACAGCCTCACCCGCCTGATCTCACGCGTCCCGGTCGCCCTTGCTGGAGCGGCGCGAGTCGATGTGAGAGTGCTTGAGATCGCGCTCCCCGCCCCCGCCCGAGACCTTGCTGTTCTTCGGATTGGTCGGGCCGCCGTCGCGCGGATCCTCGAACTCTGGCGGATCCTGCTTGGCGTTTTGATGGCTCGAGCCCGGCCCGCCCCAGCGCTTCTCGTCGACCGGTTCAGGCGTGTGCTGGTTGTTGTCCATGATCAACGGTCCTGCTGGTAGCCCTGGTGGGTCGTGTTCTGCTTGATGTCGCCGAACCGGCCCTGCTGATCCGTGTTGATCGCCGCATCGCCCGGCTGGCCGTCCCGCACATCCGTGCGCAGGTCGCGGCGGTCCGCGCCTTCACCCTGGACGTCGGATTTCTGCCCGGCGACGCTGGCTTGCTCTTCTGGAATCTTCGGCAGTTTGCTCACGTGCGCACTCCTCTGAAATGTGAGGAATGAACGGCCCCGGTGAGGGCCCGTTCCCTATTGCACCGCTTCAGAGGGCGTCGAGGCCGATGTCGAGCGACGGCGCGGAGTGGGTCAAGGCGCCGACGGAGATCACGTCCACGCCCGTCTCGGCGATGGCGCGAACCGTCTCCAGATTGACCCCGCCGGAGGCTTCCAGCACCGGCCGCCCATGGGCCGTGGCGTCGGCGCGGGCGACGGCCTCGCGCAGCATCGGCAGGGTGAAATTGTCCAGCATGATCACGTCGGGCCGTTCGGCCAGCGCCTCGTCGAGCTGCTCCAGCCCGTCGACCTCGACCTCGATCTTCATCAGGTGACCGACGGCCGCGCGGGCCCGGCGGATCGCCTCGCCGACCCCCCCGCAGACGGCGACGTGGTTGTCCTTGATCAGGATCGCGTCATCGAGCCCGAAGCGATGGTTGGAGCCGCCGCCGCACTGAACCGCGTGCTTCTCCAGCGCGCGCAAGCCGGGCGTCGTCTTGCGGGTGTCGGCGATGCGCGCCCCGGTCCCGGCGACGGCGTCGACGTAGGCGCGGGTCAGGGTCGAGACCCCGCACAGCCGGCCGAGCAGGTTCAGCGCCGTGCGCTCGGCGGCGAGGAAGGCGCGCGCGTCGGCTTCGGCCTCGGCCAGCACCGCGCCGGCTTCGAAGACGTCGCCGTCGTGAAGGTTCACGGTGACTTCAGCCTCAGGGTCCAGCGCCAGCAGGCTGAGGCGAACGCAGGCGAGACCCGCCGCCACGCCCGGTTTCCGCGCCACGAAGGCGGCGCGCATCCGGGCGCCTTCGGGAATGCAGGCCTGACCGGTCACGTCCCCCGCGCGGCCAAGGTCCTCGGTCAGCGCCATCAGCACCACCGGCTCGACCAGCAGGTCGGGCAGTTGTCGGATCACGGCGTCATCCTGCGAAGGCGGGAGTGGGAACGTCTTGCGAAAGCCGCAAGCGGGTGTGCTGCGCCTCGGCTTCGGTCGACGGATAATCGCTGCGGAAGTGCCCGCCGCGGCTCTCGCGCCGCGCCAGGGCGGCCTCGGCGATCAGACGGGCGGCGATCAAGGGCAGAGCGGGTCCGGCCGTCCCCGTCAGCTCGTCGATGACGCGCAGCGCACGGTGCAGCCCGCTGGCGTTGCGCACCACCCCGACATCGGCGCTCATCGTCGCCCTGAGCCGCTGCAACTGGTCGTCCGACAGATCGGGCGCGGCGGGCGTCGCCCGCGCCGGGCCGGCCACAGCTTCAAGCGCGGCTGCGGCGCGCCCGGTGCGGCGGCCAAAGGCGGCTGCCTCCAGCAGAGAGTTCGACGCCAGCCGGTTGGCGCCGTGCACCCCCGTCGCCGCGCACTCGCCGACGGCGAACAGGCCCGGAAGGCTGGTGCGGCCGTCCGGCCCCGCGACGACCCCGCCCATGTGGTAGTGGGCC
>NZ_DASWNO010000213.1:0-2629 GCF_036399195.1 Brevundimonas sp. | reverse complement strand
TTCAAGGGCTTTCAGGCGCTGCAGGCGTATCGCGTGGCGCACTGGCTGTGGCGAGAGGGTCGCGAGGCGCTGGCCTTCCACTTCCAGAGCCGCATTTCGGAACTGTTCCAGGTCGACATTCATCCGGCCGCAAGGCTGGGGTCCGGCCTGTTCTTCGACCACGGCACCGGCATCGTCATTGGCGAGACGGCCGTGGTCGGCGACGAGGTGTCGATGCTGCACGCCGTCACGCTGGGCGGGACAGGCGCCGAACGCGGAGACCGGCATCCGAAGATCGGCCGCGGCGTGCTGCTGGGGGCGGGCGCCAAGGTGCTCGGGAACATCGTGGTCGGCGACTACGCCAAGGTCGCCTCGGGCTCGGTGGTGCTGAAAGCGGTGCCGCCTGGATGCACGGTGGCCGGGGTGCCCGCGCGGCTGGTCAACTGCCCCACCGAGGCGACGCCGGCCCGGACGATGGACCATACGCTGGCCGACATCGTCTACGACTTCGTGATTTGAGCAGTGTCTCCTCCCCACGGAGTGGGGAGGTGGCGCGGCGCTCTTGCGCCGTGACGGAGGGGGCAGCGGAGGCGGTCTTCTGTGGAGCGCGAAATCCTGCGTTCGGCGTCGCCCCCTCCGTCTCGCCGGCTGCGCCGACGATCCACCTTCCCCATGAAATGGGGAGGAGACGGTAATCTCAGGGTTTCCCTCCGGCGCCCGTTTCTCTAGGGTCCGCGGCTTCAAAAGCGACGACGAGGCCGATCCATGAACACCGCCGACATGAAGCGCGTCGAGACGCACCTGAAGCGCACGTTCAACACGGGCGGCATCATCCTGAAGCCGCGCGGCAAGCCCAACGACTCCTGCGAGGTCTACGTCGGCGACGAGTTCATCGGCGTCGTGTTCGAGGACGAGGACGAGGCCGGCAGCTTCATGTTCGAGATGGCGATCCTGGCGGAAGACCTGCCGGAGGCGTGATCGCCTGAGAACGGGCTCAAAGAAAAGCGCCGGTGGATCGCTCCACCGGCGCTTCTTCGTTTCAGCGGCGACGGCTTACTTCTTGCCGAAAACCATGTCGAGCAGGCCGCTCAGGAAGCCCTTGCTCTCGGCCGGCTTGGCGGCCGCGGCTGCGGGCGCGGACGTCGAGGCGGCGGGCTTCGTAGATGCGGCAGCCGGAGCGACCGAGGCCATGGCGGGAGCCGGCGCGGGCTTGGGCGCGGCAGCCTTGGGAGCAGCTTTCGGCGCTGCGGGTTTGGCGGCCGGTGCGGCTGGCTTCGCAGCGGCTTTCGCAGCCGGCTTGGCGGTGGCCTTCGAAGCCGTGGCCTTGGACGCAGCCGGTTTCGCGGCCGTCTTGGCGGCCGGCGCCTTGGCCGGAGCCAGAGTGGTGGTCGCGGGCTTGGTCGCCTTCGGAGCGGCGTTCACCGCCGGCTTCGCGGCGGCTTTCGGAGCGGCCGGTTTGGCGACAGCTTTCGGCGCGGCGCTCGACTTTGCCGCCGGTTTCGGCTTGGAAGCGGCGGCGGCCGCTTTCGGTTTCGCCGTACTCGGCTTCGACGGTGCTTTAGCCATGGTGTCCCCGACCCCTCGGTTGTTTCGTTGATGCCGCCCCGCGCACACGCCCGCGCAGGCTCGATTCGCAATGATACCGGTGTTTGAGAAATGTCCGAGTCCGCAGTTCAAATAATCGCGAGGGGGCCGCGGGCCGTGGCCGAGGCCGCCGCCGCTTCGCTCGACTTGGATCCGCTGCTGGAAGGCGCGACCTATTCCATCCTTGAGGAGGACGAGGATCGCGGCGTCTGGCGCATCGACGCCTTCCCCAACGACGCGGAAGATGCGCGCGGGATCGAGGCGCGGCTGAAGGAGCACGACGGCCTGACCGTCCTGGTCGAGAAGCTGGCCGACGCGGACTGGTTGGCGATGTCCCTGTCCGGCCTGCCGCCGGTAAGGGCGGGCCGGTTCTTCGTCTATGGGGCCCACGATCAGGGGAGCGTTCCCGCCAACACGGTGAACCTGAAGATCGACGCCGGCGCCGCCTTCGGCACCGGCCACCACGGCACGACTGTCAGCTGTCTGATGGCCTTCGACGAACTGTTGAAGAAGGAACGGTTCGAGCGCGTGCTGGACGTCGGCTGCGGCACGGGCGTGCTGGCCATCGCGGCGGCCAAGACCGGGTCGCGCGTGGCGCTGGGGACCGACATCGACGCGCCGTCCGTGCGGATCGCCAACGAGAACGCCAAGCTGAACCAGGCCGGTGCCCGCTTCGTCCACGCCTTCGGGCTCAACGACCGCAAGGTGCGGGGGCAGGGGCCCTACGACCTGGTGTTCGCCAACATCCTGGCGCCGCCGCTGGTTTCGCTGTCGCAGGACATCAAGGAGGCCTTGGGTCTCGGCGGCGTCGCAATCCTGTCGGGCCTTCTGCGAACGCAGGAGCGGCGGGTGTCGGCAGCCTATCTGTCACGGGGTTTCGTGCTGGAGCGGCGCATCCATCGCGACGCCTGGAGCGCGCTGGTGCTGAGGCGGGTGGGTTAACGGCGGAACGGAGGCCAAGCGCAGCCGTTGCAGCAGTCCATTGGAGGACTCCGCCTTGACCCAGTACGATCCGAACACCGATCCGACTCGCGTTCCGCCGCCGGGCGCCGTCTACACCGAGACG
>NZ_DASWNO010000212.1:0-3442 GCF_036399195.1 Brevundimonas sp. | reverse complement strand
AAAAAGAGAGTGAAAATGCCCAAACTGAAGACGAAGTCTGGCGCCAAGAAGCGCTTCAAATTCACGGCGACCGGCAAGGTGAAGTCTGGCGTGGCGGGCAAGCGGCACCGCTTGATCAGCCACAACAGCAAATACATCCGCCAGAACCGCGGCACCAAGGTCATGGCCGACGCCGACGCCAGGAAGATCAAGTCCTACATGCCGTACGCCTGATCGGCGCGCGCATCGACGACCTGATTTCCCCATTGAATTTGAAAGGATAGCGACATGGCTCGCGTCAAACGCGGCGTAGTTTCCCACGCCAGACACAAGAAGGTTCTCAAGCAGGCCAAGGGTTTCTACGGCCGCCGCAAGAACACCATCCGGACCGCCAAGGCCGCCGTTGATCGGGCCGGCCAGTACGCCTACCGCGACCGCCGCAACAAGAAGCGCTCGTTCCGCGCCCTGTGGATCCAGCGCATCAACGCCGCCGCCCGTCTGGAAGGCTTCACCTACTCGCAGTTCATCCACGGCCTTGGCGAAGCCGGCATCGAGCTGGACCGCAAGGTTCTGGCCGCGATGGCCGCCGACGAGGGCGCCTTCAAGGCCATCGCCGACAAGGTCCGGGACGCGCTGAAGACCGCCTGATCCGGGTCTGACGACAAAGCTCGACGCCCGCTCCGGTCTCCGGGGCGGGCGTTCTGCTGTTGGGGGAGTGGTTCGTGGCTGGTGGCTGGTGGCTAGTGGCTGGTGATTACTGGTTGGGGAGTCCCTTTCTGTCAGCGGAAGGGCGGCGCACCAACCGCGGCGTGGCGCAGACGGCGGCCAGCCACTAGCCACTAGCCACCAGCCACTCCTCATCGCTCCCCGCCCCGGCCCCTTTCCCGCCCCGCCGCCAGCGGCTAGACACCGCCACGATGACTGACCTCGCCCAACTCGAACTCGACCTGATCAACGCCATCGGCTCGGCGGAAACCACGGCGGCCGTCGAGGACCTGCGCGTGGCGGCCCTGGGGAAGTCGGGCTCGATCTCCGGCCTGCTCAAGGGCATGGGCGCGCTCAGCCCGGACGAGCGGCGCGAGCAGGGCCCGATGATCAACGGCCTGCGAGACCGGGTGCAATCGGCCCTGACGGCCCGCAAGGTCGAGCTGGAGGCTTCCGAGCTCGACGCCCGCCTGCGCACCGAACACGTCGACCTGACCCTGCCGTCGCGTCCGCGCCGCAAGGGCGGCGTTCACCCGACCATGCAGGTGATGGACGAGATGATCGCCCTGTTCGCCGACATGGGCTTCGCCGTGGCGGAAGGCCCGGACATCGAAGACGACTTCCACAACTTCACCGCCCTGAACTTCCCGCCCAAACACCCGGCGCGGGAGATGCACGACACCTTCTTCCTGACGCCCGACCCCGAGACAGGCGAACGCAAGGTCCTGCGCACCCACACCAGCCCGGTGCAGGTCCGCACCATGATGACCCAGACGCCGCCGATCCGGATCATCGCGCCCGGCCGAACCTTTCGGAAGGACTCCGACGCCACCCACACGCCGATGTTCCATCAGGTCGAGGGGCTGGTGATCGACCGCGACATCCACATGGGCCACCTGAAATGGACGCTGGAGACCTTCGTCGCCCGCTTCTTCGAGGTGAACGGGATCGACGCGCGCTTCCGCCCCCATCACTTCCCCTTCACCGAGCCGTCGGCCGAGATGGACATCCGCTGCGACCGCTCGGGCGGTGAGCTGAAGCTCAACACCGGCGACAGCTGGATGGAGATTCTAGGCTGCGGCATGGTTCACCCGAACGTGCTGCGCAACTGCGGCATCGATCCTGAGGAATACCAGGGCTTCGCCTTCGGCATGGGCGTCGATCGTCTGGCCATGCTGAAGTACGGCGTGCCCGACCTGCGGCCGATGTTCGAGGCCGACACCCGGTGGCTGGCCCACTACGGCTTCTCCGCCTTCTCCGCCCCCAATCCTGCAAGTGGACTGTCCTGATGACCGACCAGCCTTCGCCGTGGAGCGAACCCTCCCGCAATCTGGACCCGCGTGCGACCGAGTTCACGGACGCCCGGTTCTCGCTTTTCGATCTGTATCGCGCCAGCGTTCTGGCCGGCGGCGGAGTGATGATCGAGGGGCGAAGCTTCAACAACTGCGTCATCGAGGGACCCGCGGTGATGCTCGTCCTCGAAGGCGTTCACTTCGAAAGCACGAACTTCGGCCCGACCGGAGGCAATCTGCGCAACATGCTGTTCAAGCCTATGGGCGACATGGGCATCGGCGGCATCCCCATTCGCAACTGCACGTTCACCGGCTGCCAATTCCAGACCCTGGGCATCACCGGGAACGACAGTCTCCTCGAAATGCTGATCGAGCAGGTCCCCGTCGGGTGACGGCCAGAACCGGAATAGAGAGATCGCAAGCATGACAGACCAGACGCCCGCCCTGTCCGCCGAGGAGGCCGCCGGCCGCGCCATCGTGGCCCGCACCAGCTTCCAGAAGGAGGCGATCTGGCTGCCACAGCTGGCGGTCCAGCACTGGAACGCCGGCCAGATGGCGATCGACGGCAAGACCTTCACCGATTGCCTGATCGAGGGGCCCGCCGTCATGGCCGTGATGAACGGCACCCATTTCGACAGCTGCGCCATGGGCACGACCACCGACGTGCGGAACCTGCTCTACCGCCCGCTCAGCACCACCAAGCTGGCCGGCGTGGTGGGCGTATCGAACTGCCGTTTCGTCCGCTGTCGTTTCGTTCAGGTGGGCTTCACCGGTCAGGAGGGTCTGCTGGCCGAGCTGGAAGGCGGCATCAAGTCGATGGCCGGCGAGACCCGGGCGGCGGAGCCCGAGGCGTGAAATTCACCCTCTCGTGGCTGAAGGACCATCTCGACACGGACGCCGACGCGGCGGGCGTCGCCGACGCCATGACCCGGGCCGGTCTTGAGGTCGAGGAGGTGCATGACCCGGTCGCGGCCCTCGCGCCCTTTACGGTCGCCCGCATCGTCTCGGCCGAACGCCATCCCAACGCCGACCGGCTGCAGGTCTGTCAGGTCGACACGGTGGACGGCCCGAAGGAGATCGTCTGCGGCGCGCCCAACGCCCGCGCGGGCCTGACAACCATCTACGCGCCCATCGGCGCCTTTGTGCCTGGCCTCGGCGTGACCCTGGTCGAGAAACCGGTGCGCGGCGTCGTCTCGAACGGCATGCTGTGCTCCGCCGCCGAGCTGGAGCTGTCGGCCGAGAGCGACGACATTCTCGAACTCTCAGACGACCTGCGGGTCGGCGCTCCCGCCGCCGGCGTCTTCGGCGCCGAGCCTGTGATCGATTTCGAGGTCACGCCCAATCGCTCCGACTGGCTCGGCGTCGCCGGCATCGCCCGCGACCTCGCCGCCGCGAGCCTGGGCCAGCTGCGCACCCCGCCCGTCAGCCCGGTGGCCGGCGGCTTCCCGTCGCCGATCACGGTCCGC
>NZ_DASWNO010000211.1:0-3893 GCF_036399195.1 Brevundimonas sp. | reverse complement strand
CGCGACCGGCCCGGCCTGTTCGTCGATCTGGCCGCCGCCCTCGCCGCCGCCGGCGCCGACGTGGTCGGCGCGCGCGTCGCCACCGCCGCGGACGGCATGGCGCTGGACGTGTTCGAGCTGCACGACGGCGGCGGGGAGCCTTACGGCGCGGCCGAACCGCGCCGTCTTGCGCGCCTGATCCAGTCGCTGGAAATCGCCGCGCGCGGACAGGCCCCGGCCGCCCCGGCGCCGACGGCCACGCCCAACCCCCGCCGGGCCGCCTTTGACGTGCGTCCCACCGCCATGATCGATCTCGACGCCAGCCCGACGGCCGCCGTGGTCGAGGTGTCCGGAGCCGACCGGCCCGGCCTGCTGGCCGATCTGGCGCGCGCCTTCGCCATCCACCGGCTGTCGATCCGCTCGGCCCACATCGCCGGTTTCGGCGAACGCGCGGTGGACAGCTTCTACGTCACCGACGTCGATGGCCGGAAACCGGCGCCGGGTCCGGTGCTGGAGGCGCTGCGGACGGATTTGGAGACGGTGCTCGACTGGACCGAGCGCGCCGGCCGCCGCCACTCGGCCCCGGTGCGGGCGAGCTTGCGCGACGTCTCCGAGCTGGGCCGGGCCCGCACCGCCCGGCCCCCCGTATCGCGCGCGCCTGAACCACGCTAAGGCGCGGGGATGGCGAAGAAGACCGATCCCGAGACCCAGCCGCTGGAAGCCGCGCCACCCGTGCCGTCGGCCACGGCGAGCAGCGATCCGATCGTCCAACCGCCGGCGTCGGGAACAACCGCGCGCAAGGGCGGCGGCATGATGCGGTCGTCGGCGATCTTCAGCGGGCTGACCTTGGTCAGCCGTTTCGCCGGTTTCGCCCGCGACATCGTGATCTCGGCCGCGCTGGGCGCCTCGGTGGGCCCGGCGGCGGACGCCTACAACACGGCGCTCAACTTCCCCAACCTGTTCCGCCGCGTCTTCGCCGAGGGGGCCTTCGCCGCCGCCTTCGTGCCGGCCTACGCCAAGACGCTGGAGACCGAAGGCGAGGCCGTGGCCGACAAGGTCGCCACGGACGCCCTCGCCGCCGTCGCCTTCGCCACCCTCGCCCTGACCATCGTCGCCCAGTTGGCCATGCCGTGGCTGATGGCGGTGATCAACGTCGGCTTCCTCGACGATCCCGCGCGCTTCAAGCTGGCGGTGGTGCTGACCCAGATTACCATGCCGTACCTGCCCTGCATGGCCGTCGCAGCCCTGCTCAGCGGGGTGCTGAACGCACGCGGGCGGTTCATCGTCTCGGGCGCCTATCCGGTCCTGCTCAACCTGATCATGCTGGCCGCCGTGATCCCGGCCCAGGGCGGCCAGATCGGCGCCGCCTACGCCGCCTCCTGGGCGGTGCTCGTCGCCGGGATTTCTCAAGCCGGCCTGTGCTGGTGGGCCGCCCGCCGCGCCGGCGCCGACATCCGCATCGCCCTGCCGCGCCTGACCCCGCCGGTGAAGGCCATCATCATCACCGCCATCCCGGCGGCGATCGGCAACTCGGCCACCCAGATCAACGTCTTCATCTCCGGCAACCTGTCCAGCTTCGTGGCCGGCGGGCGGACCTGGCTGGCCACGGCGGATCGCCTGTATCAGCTGCCGCTCGGCCTTGTCGGCGTCGCCATCGGCATCGCCCTGCTGCCGCGCCTTTCGCGGGCGGTGGCGTCGCAGGATCACGGACAGCAGCAGGCCTCGATGGACGAGGCCCTGACCCTGTCGATGGCTTTGACCCTGCCGGCGGCCGCGGCCCTGATGGCCATGCCCTATTTTCTGATCGACGCCCTGTTCACCCGGGGCGCCTTCCTGCAGGTCGACGCCGTCAACACGGCGCAGGCGCTGTTCCAGTTCGGCTGGGGCGTGCCGGCCTTCGTGCTGATCCGCATCCTCGCCCCCGCCTTCTTCGCCCGGCGCGACACCCGCACCCCGATGAACTTCGCCCTCGTCTCGGTCGCCGTCAACGCCGCCCTCGCCATCGGCCTCTTCAACCTCGGCTGGGGCATCGCGGGGATCGCGGCGGCGGTCTCGGCGGCGGCCTGGACCAACGTCATCCTGCTGGCGGTGACCCTCTGGCGGCGCGGCCTGTACCGGCCCAGCGCGCAGGCGCTGTCCCGCCTCGCCCGCATCGGCCTGTCGTCGGCCGGTCTGGCGCTGATCGTCGGCCTCGCCGCCTCGGCCCGGTCGCAGGTCGAAGCGCCCATAGCCGACCTGCTCGCCCGCGTGGGTTCCGGCGCTGGGGCGAAGGAACTCGCGCTGGTGCTGGTCACGGCCGCCGGCGGCGTCGCCTACGTCGTACTGGCCTTTGCAACGCGGGCGATCACGGTAGCCGAGGTCAAGGGCCTGCTGCGCCGGACGGCCAAGTAACGGCTTGCTCCTGAGACGGCGGTCGGGCATTGCGCCTCGACATGACCGACGCCCCCTCCGACGCCCCCGCCTATCAGGGCCCCCGCCGCATCCTCAGCGGCATCCAGGCCTCGGGCGCGCTCCATCTCGGCAACTATCTCGGCGCGCTGAAGCGGTTCACCCAGCTGCAGGACACGGGCGCGCCCTGCTTCCTGTTCGTGGCCGACCTGCACGCCATCACCGTGTGGCAGGACCCGGAGAAACTGACCGCCCAGACGCGCGAGATCGCCGCCGCCTACCTCGCCTCCGGTCTCGACCCGGCGCGCTCGGTGATCTTCCCCCAGTCGGCCGTGCGGGCGCATTCCGAACTGGCCTGGATCCTCAACTGCGTCGCCCGCCTCGGCTGGCTCGACCGCATGACCCAGTTCAAGGAGAAGTCCGGCAAGCACAAGGAGCGCGCCTCGGTCGGCCTCTACACCTACCCGGTGCTGCAGGCGGCCGACATCCTGCTCTACAAGGCCACCGAGGTGCCCACCGGCGAGGACCAGAAGCAGCACCTCGAGCTGACCCGCGACATCGCCCAGAAGTTCAATGCGGACTTCAATGCGCCGGGCTTCTTCCCCCTGCCCGAGCCGCTGACGCAGGGCCCGGCCCCGCGGGTCATGAGCCTGCGCGACGGCCTGGCCAAGATGTCCAAGTCCGATCCGTCGGACCAGTCGCGCATCAACCTGACCGACGACGCCGACGCCATCGTCGCCAAGATCCGCAAGGCCCGCACCGACCCCGACGCCCTGCCGGAGACGGTCGAGGGGCTGGACGGCCGCGCCGAGGCGAAGAACCTCGTCACCATCTACGCCGCCCTCGCCGACACCACGCGCGAGGCGGTGCTGGCCGAGTTCGCCGGTCAGGGCTTCGGCGCCTTCAAGCCGAAACTCGCCGACCTCGCCGTCGCCTCCATGGCCCCCGTGACCGCCGAGATGCGCCGCCTGATGGCGGACCCCTACGAGATCGACCGCGTGCTGAAGGACGGCGCCGACCGCGCCGCCGCCATCGCCGATCCGGTGGTGGACGAGGTCAAGAAGATCGTGGGCTTCTGGCGGCGCTGATCCCCGCCGGATCAGCCGACCCGGTCCAGCCGGGCGATGAAGAAGCCATCGACGCCGCCGCGCTCGGCCCACATGGACGGCAGGATGCGGAGCCAGCCCTCGGGGGTCAGGGCCTCATCCGGCGCCCCCACCTCGGACGGAACGGCCGGCGCCGTGCGGAAGGCGGTGTTGCGGCGCAGGAAGGCGATGATCTGGGTCTCGCCCTCCTCGCGCTCCAGCGAACAGACGCAATAGACCAGCCGTCCGCCCGGCTTCACCCGCTCGGCCGCGGCGTCCAGCAGCCGGTGCTGCACGTCGGCCAGCTTGGCCACGTCGGCGGGCTTGGTGGCCCGCAGCACCTCGGGATTGCGCCGGAAGGTGCCGGTGGCGGTGCAGGGCGCGTCCAGCAGCACGGCGTCGAAGGTGCGGGGATCGTCCCAGTCCTCGGCCGGCGTGGCG
>NZ_DASWNO010000210.1:0-9575 GCF_036399195.1 Brevundimonas sp. | reverse complement strand
CATGGCGAACAAGGGCCTCGAGATGATCGAGGCCGCCTATCTGTTCGCAATGCCCGTCGGCCGGATCGACGTGGTGGTCCATCCCGAGTCGATCATTCACAGCATGGTGGAATACGTCGACGGCTCGACGCTGGCCCAGCTTGGGCCGCCGGACATGAAGACGCCCATCGCCTGCGCGCTGGCGTGGCCGGACCGGATGGGGTGGCCCGCCCCCCGGCTTGCCCTCGCGGAGCTGGGCCGGCTGACGTTCGAGGCGCCTGACGAGAGCCGCTTCCCGGCGCTGAGGCTGGCGCGCGAGGCCCTTGAGGCCGGCGGCGCGGCGCCCGCGGTATTCAACGCCGCCAACGAGGCCGCTGCACTGGCCTTTCTTGACCGTCGTCTGGCCTTTCTCAATATTGCCGCAGTCGTCGCCGACACGTTGGAGCGCGCGGCCGCGTCGGGATTGGGTTCGCGCATCAACTTTGCCTGCGACGCCGCCCTCGCCATCGACGCCGAGGCGCGCCGCATGGCGGACGAGATCATCGACGGCTTGGCCGCCGCGGCCTGAGCGGCAAGGGGTAAAAGATCCGCATGACGGGCTTCATCGGCCAGGCGTTGCTCTACATCGTGCCCTTCCTGCTGGTGCTGACGTTCATCGTCACCATCCACGAGCTGGGCCACTTCCTCGTGGCGCGCGCCTTCGGAGTGAAGATCGACCGGTTTTCGGTGGGGTTCGGCAAGACCATCGTTTCGTGGACGGACCGGCGCGACACGGAGTGGCGGCTGGCTTGGCTGCCGTTGGGCGGCTACGTCAAATTCTCGGGTGATCTGGACGCCTCCAGCGTGCCGGATCAGGCCGGCCTGGCCGAGCTGCGCCAGCGGGTGATCGCCGAGAACGGGGCGGGGGCCGAACGCGACTATTTCCACTTCAAGCCGATCTGGCAGCGGGCGCTCATCGTGGCGGCGGGCCCGGCGGCCAACTTTCTGCTGGCCGTGGTCTTGTTCACGGTCCTGTTCAGCGTCGTCGGCGAGCAGATCGTCGCCCCGAGGGTGGCGCGCGTGGCCCCCGGCACGCCGGCGGCGGAGGCGGGCTTCCGCTCCGGCGACCTGATCGTGGCGGTAAACGGACAGCCCGTGCGTGAAGGCGCCGAGGTCACCCGCCGGGTCATCATGAGCGCCGGCGATCCGCTGCGGTTCACCGTCGACCGCGCCGGGCAGACCGTGAACCTGACCGCGACGCCCCAGCGGCGCCTCGAACAGGACGAACTGGCCGGTCAGGTCCGGATCGCCCGCATCGGCCTCGAGATGTCTCCTCTGCCGCAGGATTTCACCTATCGGCGACTGAATCCGCTTGAGGCGAGCGCCAAGGGGATGGACGCCATCGGTGACACCGTGGGCACCACCGCGACCTATATCGGCCGCATCTTCACCGGCAAGGAATCGGGCGACCTGCTGAACGGGCCGCTCGGCATCGCCAAGGCGGCCGGGGGGGTCACGCGACAGGCGGTTCAGGCGAATCCCGACCCCGCCTTCATCGCCGCGAACCTCGCCCTGACGTTTCTTCAGTTCGCCGCCATAGTTTCGATCGGAATTGGCATTGTAAATCTGTTGCCGATTCCGGTTCTGGATGGGGGGCATTTGCTGTTCTACGCTTATGAAGCTGTAGCGCGCAGACCCGTACCCGCCCAGGTTCAGGAGGTCGGCTATCGCGTCGGTCTTGCTTTGCTGGCGGGATTGATGTTGTTCGCCACCTGGAACGACTTGCAAAAGCTAAGCCTGTTCAAATTCCTCGGCGGGCTCGCCTGATGAGCCGACGCCAGCCCTCCGATGGTCCCCGCATGATCCGACAAGACGCGTCAGTCCTCCCTATCGCCCGGCGCCTGAGCCCCAGCCTGCTGGCCCTTGTGGTCGCCGCCGGCCTGGCCGGGCCCGCGCTCGCCCAGACGGCGCCCGACAGCCAGCCCGCCCCGCCCGTCGAGGCGGCCCCGCAGGCGGCGGTCGCTCCCCAGGAAGAGCGGCTGCAGATCAACCGCATCCTGGTCCGCGGCAACCAGCGGATCGACCAGACCACGATCCTGTCCTACCTCCCGATCCAGCCGGGCGACGTCGTCGATCCCGCGGTGCTGGACGTCGCCGTTCGCACCCTGACCCGAACCCAGCTGTTCGCGGATGTCCAGCTGGGCGTCCAGAACGGCGACCTGATCGTCGAGATCGTCGAGAATCCGATCATCAACCAGGTCGTGTTCGAGGGTAACAGCGCCCTCAGCGAGAAGAAGCTGACCGAAGAGGTCACGCTGAAGCCGCGCGGCATCTACACCCGCGCTCGGGTGCAGGAAGACGTCGGCAAGATCGTCGAACTTTATCGGCTGTCGGGCCGCATCTCGGCGACCGTCACGCCCAAGCTGGTCCAGCTGGACCAGAACCGCGTCGACGTGGTTTTCGAGATCGACGAGGGTCCTGAAACGGGGGTCCGCGCGATCACCTTCCTCGGCAACCAGGCCTTCTCGGACACCGACCTGCGCGAAGTGATGGTGACGCAGCAGTCGGCCTGGTACCGGCTGTTCACCACCAACGACAACTATGATCCGAACCGGTTGGACTACGACCGGGAGCAGCTGCGGAAGTTCTACACCAACCGCGGCTATTACGATTTCCGCGTCCTGTCCGCGATCGCCGAGCTGTCGCCCGACGACAGCGCCTTCGGCATCACCATGACGGTGGACGAGGGCGATCGCTACAATTTCGGAACGGTCGACGTCGTCACGGAGAACGACCGGCTGAACCCGGAATTCCTCAAGCTGCTGCTGCCGATCAAGTCAGGGGATCTGTACGAGAGCGACAAGATCGAAACGGCGGTCGACGCCCTGACGTTCGCCGCGGGCTCGGCCGGCTACGCCTTCGTCGAGATCGAGCCGAGCTACCGCGCCAATCCCGAGACCGACACCGTCGACGTGACCTTCAACGTCAAGGAGGGCCAGCGCGTCTACGTCGATCGGATCAACATCATCGGCAACACGCGCACGCTCGACAATGTGGTCCGCCGCGAGATGATGCTGACCGAGGGCGACGCCTTCAACCGCACCCTGCTGGAGCGGTCGCGTAACAACCTTCGCGCGCTGGGCTTCTTCAAGGACGTGACCGTCGAGGAAGCCCGCGGGTCGGCCCCTGACCGGTCGGTCGTCAATGTCACCGTCGAGGAACAGCCGACGGGCGAACTGTCGGTCGGCGCGGGGTTCAGCTCCATCGACTCCTTCGTGGTCAACCTCGGCATCACCGAGCGAAACTTCCGCGGCCGCGGCCAGAACGTTGTGGCTCGGGTCGAATGGGGTTCGCTGCGCCAGCAGGTCGATTTCCGCTTCACCGAGCCGAAATTCCTCGGTCGGGATCTCCGGGCCGGTTTTGACGCCTTCCACTCGCGTTACGACCTGAGCGAATACTCGTCGTACGACTATCGCTCGACCGGCGGCGGCGTCCGGCTGTCCTATCCGCTGAACGGCTACACCCTGCTGAGCACCCGCTACTTCCTGAAGAGCGATGAGATCATCGTTCCGCAGGGCTACTGCAACGCCAACGGGCAGGGCTCCACCGCCCTATGCGATCAAGTCGGGTCCTTCCTGAACTCGTCGGCGGGTTACACCCTGATCGTCGATCGCCGCAACGACCCCATCCGGCCGACGCGCGGCTGGACCGGCCGCCTGATCCAGGATTTCGCCGGCCTGGGCGGCGACGTGAACTATGTGAAGACCGAGGCGGAAGTGTCGGCCTATTGGGGCATCACCCCGAACTGGATCGTCACCGCCTCGGCGTCGACCGGCTATATCGGCGGTTGGGGCGGCGATCCGATCCGGATCAACGACCGCTTCTTCAAGGGGGGCAACAGCTTCCGCGGCTTCGAGACCGCGGGACTTGGTCCCCGCGACCTGACAACGACCGACGCGCTCGGCGGCAATTTCTACGCCATCGGCACGCTTGAGCTGACGGTTCCGAACTTCCTGCCCGAGCAGTACGGAATCCGGACCTCGCTGTTCGCCGATGTGGGCACCGTGGGCGTCCTCGATGACCGCTACACCGTCAATTCGCAGGGCAATCCCGATCCCACGATCGTCGATGACCTCGAGCTTCGCGCCACGGCCGGTCTCAGCATCCACTGGCGGTCGCCGATGGGCCCGATCCGCTTCGACCTTAGCCACATCCTCGGCAAGGAAGAGTACGACAAGACAGAAACGTTCCGCTTCAGCACCTCAACCCAGTTCTAGTGCGGGGGCGATCCCCGTCCAAAAGGTCCAAGATGAAACTTTTCGCTATCGGCGCCTTCGCGCTCGCTTCGCTGGCCGCCGGCTCCGCCGCCGCCCAGGCCCAGGCTCCGGCCAACCCCGGTCCGGTGATCCCGGGCGTCTGCGTGTTCCACAATGACCGGATGTTGGCCCAGTCCACCGCCGGCCAGGCCGTTCAGGCCGGCATGCAGCGCCTCGTGACCGAGGTGCAGGGCGAGCTCCAGCCCTACGCCGCCACGATCCAGACCGAGGCGCAGCAGCTCCAGCAGGGCGGCGCCACCGCCGATCCGGACGGCTCGCGCCGCCAGGCGCTGCAGCAGCGGGCGCAGGAAGCCCAGCAGCTGGAGCAGACGCGCCAGCAGGAGCTGCAATACACCCAGCAGATGCAGATCCGGGCCATCGCACAAGCCGCCGACCCGATCCTGGTCGCCGTCTACCAGGAGCGTGGCTGCGGCCTGTTGCTCGACCGCTCGGCCGTCTACATCGCCAACCCGGCGATGGACATCACCGACGTAATCATCCAGCGCGTGAACGCGGCCCTGCCGACCCTGAGCTTCAATCGGATGCAGGTGCCGGCGCAGCCCGCTCAGTAATTCAACCGACATGCCCGATCCGCGCTTCTTCGAGAGTCTGCCGGCGCTGAGCGTCAGCGAACTGGCGGAGCGGATCGGGGGCAGGGTGCAACGCGGCGGGGAGCGCATGATCTCCGCCGTGGCGCCGCTCGCTTCGGCGGGACGGGCCGACATGGCCTTCCTTGGAGATCGTAGATTCGCGGCGGCGCTGGCGACCACGGCCGCCGGCTGCGTGATCGTGCCCGCCGTCGCGGTCGACGACGCGCCGGCGGCTTCCGCGGTGGTCGTTTCGGATGAGCCTCAGGCGGCCTGGGCGCGCGCATCGGCCTTGCTGCATCGCCCCCTCGCTCTGGCCCGCTCGACCGCCGGAGATGCGCTTGAGGACGACACCGTCGTGCTGGAGCCGGGCGTGGTGCTTGGGCAGGGCGCGCGCATCGGGCGCGGCAGCCGCATCGGCGCCAACACCGTCATCGGCCCGGGCGTCCAGATCGGACGGGACTGCCACATCGGCGCCAACGCCAGCGTCAGCTTCGCCCTGATCGGCGACCGTGTCCGGCTTCTGGCCGGAGCGCGCATCGGCGAACCTGGCTTCGGAGCGGCCCGCTCAAGCACCGGTCCCGTCGACATTCCGCAACTGGGCCGGGTGATCCTGCAGGACGGCGTCTCGGTCGGCGCCAACAGCTGCATTGACCGCGGGGCCTATGACGACACGATCGTGGGCGAGAACACCAAGATCGATAATCTGGTCATGATCGGCCACAACTGCGTCATCGGACGCAACTGTTTGCTGGCGGCCAACACCGGTATTTCGGGCTCCGTCATCGTGGGTGACGGCGTCATCTTCGGCGGCAAGGCCGGCATCGGCGACCACATCCGGATCGGCGAAGGCGCGCGCGTCGCCGCGGGAGCCGGCGTGCTGGCCGACATCCCGGCGGGAGAGACCTGGTCCGGTTATCCGGCCAAACCCATCCGTCAGTTCTTGCGCGAAACGGTCTGGCTCTCCAAACAGGCGTCCGGGAAGGCGCGTTCGTAAGCGCGACGGCGAGGAAGGCCGCAGGATGAGCGACGACGGGAAGATCGATTACGCCGAAGTGATGCGGCGGCTGCCCCACCGATATCCGTTCCTGCTGGTCGACAAGGCCGAGGACTTCGTGGCCGACACCTCGATCACCGGCATCAAGAACGTCACGCACAACGAGCCCTATTTCCCCGGCCACTTCCCCATCGACCCGGTCATGCCCGGCGTGATGATCATCGAGGCCATGGCCCAGACCGGCGCCCTGCTGATGTCCAAGTCGATGGATGTGGCGGTCGAGGGCAAGGTGATCATGTTCATGTCCATCGACGGCGTCCGCTTCCGCAAGCCCGCCCGACCCGGCGACCAGCTGCGGATGCAGGTGGTGGTGACGAAGAGACGCGGCGACATCTTCAAGTTCCGCGGCGAGACCTTCATCGACGGCAAGCTGGCGTCCGAGGCCGATTTCGCGGCCATGGTCGTGACCGTGGACCAGCCGGTGAACGCGTGAGCCGAATCCACCCCGCCGCCGTGGTCGACGCCGCCGCGCAGGTCGCGGACACGGCCGAGATCGGCCCATGGTGCGTGGTTGGGCCCGGCGTGGTGCTTCAGGAGGGCGTGCGTCTCATCAGTCACGCCGTTGTCCAGCAGGACACCACCGTCGGGGCGCGCACCGTCATCCACCCGTTCTGCGTCATCGGCGGAGATCCCCAGCACGGCGGCTACAAGGGCGAGCCGGTGCGGCTGGAGATCGGCGAGGACTGCCTGATCCGCGAGCACAGCACGCTCAACCGCGGGACTCCCGGGGGGGGCGGCGTGACAAGGGTTGGAAAGGGCTGCCTGTTCATGACCGGCGCTCACGTCGGTCACGACGCGCTGGTCGGCGACAACGTCACCTTCGCCAACCACGCCACGCTGGGCGGCCATACGGAGATCGGCGACCGGGTCTTCCTCGGCGGGCTGGCGGCCGTGCATCAGTTCGGCCGGGTGGGGCAGGGCGCGATCATCGGCGGCCTTGCAGCCGTAACGCGCGACGTGATCCCTTACGGCTCGGCCTGGGGCAATCATGCGCGGCTACACGGTCTCAACCTGATCGGGCTTAAGCGCAAAGGCTACGACAAGTCGGCCGTGCGCCGTCTGTTGGCGGCCTATCGCGATCTGTTCGAAGGCGGCGGCACCTTCGCGGAGCGGGTGGGCACGGTCGAGACCGGCTACGCCGAGCTGCCCGAGATCATGGAGATCACCGCCTTCATCCGCGCCAGCGGCAAGCGGCCGCTGTGCCTGCCGGGCGAATGAGCCGGCCGCACGCAGGAAAGCTGGGCCTGATCGCCGGCGGCGGAGCCTTGCCCGTGTCCGTCGCGGCCCGATGCGAGGCTGAGGGGCGTCCGGTGTTCGTGGTGCGGCTGACCGGGTTCGCCGACCCGCATCTGGCCCGCTATCCCGGGGTCGAGGCGGGGATTGCCGAGATCGGCCGGGTGCTTTCGGCGCTGAAGAAGGCCGGCTGCGAGGCCGTCACCTTCGCGGGCGCCGTCAGCCGGCCGGACTTCAAGAGCCTGAAGCCGGACTTCAAGGGCGCCACCCTGCTGCCGGGCATCATCGCCGCCGCGAGCAAGGGCGACGACGCCCTGTTGCGGAAGATACTCTCTGTGTTCGAAGGGGAGGGCTACGTCATCGAAGGCGCGGACGACATCCTCGGCGGAGAGACGCTGGCCGCCGGCGCCATTGGCGGGATAACGCCGACGGAAGAGCAGCTCTCTGATCTAAGGAAAGCCCTGCACGTGGCGGAAAAGGCAGGAGAACTCGACATCGGTCAAGGCTCTGTCGTCTGCGACGGTCTGGTGCTGGCGGTGGAAGCGCAGGAGGGCACGGACGCCATGCTGGCGCGCGTGGCGAGCCTGCCCGCCGACCTTCGAGGCTCCTCGACGGAGCCCAAGGGGGTTCTCGCCAAGGCGCCGAAGCCGATCCAGGACCTGCGGGTCGACATGCCAGTCATCGGTTCGCGGACGGTGGAGATGGCCGCCGCCGCCGGCCTAGCGGGCGTCGGCGGGATCGCCGGCAAGCTGATCCTGATCGATCGGGAAGAAATCGTCGCCGCCGCTGACCGGCTGGGCCTGTTCGTCTGGGGCGAAACGCGGTGAGCCGTCCACTTAAGGTCATGCTCGTGGCCGCAGAGGCGTCGGGCGACGCGCTCGGAGCCGGCCTGGCCGAAGGGCTGAAGGCGCGGTTGGGCGATGACGTGGTCTTCGTCGGCGTCGGCGGCCCGCGCATGGCGGAGCAGGGCGTCCGGAGCCCCTTCGACATCGCGGACCTCTCGATCCTCGGCTGGCTCGAGGGCCTGAGGGCATACGGACTGGTCAAGCGGAGAGTGGCCGACACAGTGGCGCTGGCGGTGGCTGAGAAGCCGGACGCCGTGGTCCTGATCGACAGCTGGGGATTCACCATCCGCGTGGCCGGGGCCCTGAAGGGGGCGCTGCCCGGCGTGCCGCTGATCAAATACGTCGGCCCCCAGGTGTGGGCTTCGCGACCCGGGCGGGCGAAGACGCTGGCCGCGTCGGTCGACCACCTGCTGGCGCTCTACGCCTTCGACGCGCCTTGGTTCGAACGGGAGGGGCTGGCCACGACGGTCGTGGGCTCGCAGGCGCTGCACGTCGATATGACCAACGCCGATCCCGAGGCCTTCCGGTCGACGCGGGGCATCGCGCCCGACGCGCCGCTGCTGCTGGTGCTGCCCGGCAGCCGTCCGAGCGAAATCCGCCTGATGACGCCCGTCTACGAGGCGGCGGTCGCAAAGCTGAAGCGCGAAAACCCCGGCCTGGAGGTGGCGGTCGTCGCGGCCGGCACCGTGGCCGACGACGTGACGGCGCGGATCGCCGCCTGGCCCTTCCGCGCGCATCTGGTCGCGGAGCCTGAGAAGTACGCCGCCATGAGAGCCGCGACGGTGGCGCTGGCGACCAGCGGCACGGTGTCGACCGAACTGGCGCTGGCCGGCGCGCCCATGGTGATCGCCTACCGCTTCCAGCCGCTCAGCTATGCGATCATGAAGCCGTTCTTCACCGGCAAGTTCGCGACCCTGTTCAACCACGCCGCCGACGAGGAGATCGCGAAGGAACTGATCCAGACCGACGCCACGCCGGAGAAGGTCGCGGGCGAGGTCGGGCGGTTGCTCTCAGACCCCGCGGCGCGGGGAAATCAGGCGGCGCGGCAGACGCTGGCGCTTGACTTGATGGGCCGGGAGGGTCGCAACCCGTCAGAGATCGCGGCGGACGCCGTGCTGAGGGTGATCGCGGCCAAGGCGGCAGGGTAGGTCCGCTCGTCGCCCTCGGCCTACCCCGCCAGCCACCATCGCATTCGCCAGTCACGGCGGGCGAGCGCTGGCTGAGCTGCAACCGCCGCCGAAGAGCGGTTTTAGGAGGGAGCCCTGCTGGCGGTCGAGTGTTGACCCATATTCCCGCTCAGAGGCGCGACATGGTGATTAGATATTTCTTGGGTTTGATGGCCGGGGCGGCGACCGGGGGGCTGGTCGGATCGATCGCCGGAAATCTCACGGTCTGGGTTCGTGTCGGCATGCTGGGAGGAGTCGGCTTCATCGGGGTGTGGCATTTCCTGGAGACGCGGCGCGATCTCTAGCTCCGACTGTGCCTGCAGCCCGAGCCGTTCGCGGCCCCCTAACCTGCGTGACCTCTGCCCCGTGTCTGGGCGACCGTCCGTTGGACCATGGCGCTTCCGCCGCTTCGA
>NZ_DASWNO010000209.1:0-2932 GCF_036399195.1 Brevundimonas sp. | reverse complement strand
GGTGATGGCGGGTTAAAGGTCGGGACGGTCCGCGAGCAGGGCGACCAGCCTGTCCGGCTTGCCGTCGAACAGCCGGTCCAGCAGGTCCTGCACCTCGCCCTCCACGTAGGTCTGGCGGTCGATCAAGGCGTGATAGCGCTGGCGCCCATCTTCCTTCACCGACTTCACCGCCCCTTTCTGGATCAGGCGGTGCAGCAGGGTCTTGATGGTGGCGTCTGCCCAGGGCTGGGCCGCCTTCACCTCCTCGATCAGGGAGGCGAAAGACAGCGGGCCCCGCCGCCAAAGCGGGGTGAGCACCGCGCTTTCCGCTTCGGTGACGTGCAGTCGCACCGCCGTCAGGACCCCAGAACCGTGCGGTCGATGCGGGCCTCGATGATCGAGTGGCAGATCACCCCGACAACCCCTGCCATC
This sequence comes from Brevundimonas sp., assembly GCF_036399195.1. Lineage (GTDB taxonomy): Bacteria > Pseudomonadota > Alphaproteobacteria > Caulobacterales > Caulobacteraceae > Brevundimonas. The sequence goes on along the minus strand of NZ_DASWNO010000209.1, from coordinate 2,521 downwards.
AGGCCCAGCAGGAACAGGAGCGCCGACTCGGCCCATCCCGGAGCCAGCACCGCCATAGGAACCGCCTCCCCGGCGTTGGCGATGCCGAGGAAGCCCATCAGCAGCACGAAGACCGCGCCCATGAGCCCTAGCAGCGGACCCCCCAACCTTAAGGCCGAGACGTAGGCCGATCCGCCCGAAAGCCTTCGCCCTGACGCGAGCTTGAGCACCGTCACCATCACGGCGGCCAGAGCACCGACGACCAGCGACAGCATGACCAACTTCACCTCCGGCGAAGCGTCGGCGAACACGTGGCCCAGGGTGAGGCGGTGAGTCGCCGCCGAGGCGACGCCGGGCGTCGCAAGCGCGATCAGAAGGGTCGACGCACCGGCGGAGGAAGCTCTGGGATCGGACATGGAGGGTTCCTTGCGTTGAAAATTTGGGTACGCCTAAGCTCTCGAGCGGCGCGAACGACATCGATGCACGCGACGCCCCGTCAGACTACATGTGTAATCTTAGTAGATTACGATTGTAAACTTCTGTGTCAAGCGGTATCGACGCCCGAACCGGAGGGACTCGTGATGGGAACTGCTGGAAAGGCGCGCGCCAGCCTCGTGGATCGGGCGCGGCGACGGCGCATTCGAACCGAACAGATCGAAACCGGACTGATCATCGCCCTGGCGGGGCTGGTGCTGTTCAAGGGCGCGCCCGCAATCGCCGGGCTCGCCCTCGCCTTCGGACAGATGATGGCGGAGCTGCTGCGCGTGTTGATCGCCGCCTGAGTCAGGCCGGAACGGGCACCGCCTGGCTCAGCCGTCCCCCTACCCGGATCGGCTCGACCCGCGTCGCCAGCCCCGTCCGGTCATCCGTCTCGACATAGACCCCGCAGATCGTCGCCGGTCCGTGCGCCGGAGCGTAGCGGCCGCCCGACAGCCGCGTCGTGAACCGCCGCAGCGGCTCTTCCTTCTCGTTGCCGATGACGCTGTCATAGTCGCAGCAGCCGCCGGCGTCCGTCTGATAGGCGGTCCCGCCCGGCAGGATCTGGCAGTCAGCGGTCGGGACGTGGGTGTGGGTGCCGACCACCAGTGACGCCCGCCCGTCGCAGAAATGGCCCATGGCCATCTTCTCCGAGGTCGCCTCGCAGTGCATGTCGACGATGATGGCGTCGGCGGCGACGCCCAAGGGACAGGCGGCCAGCTCCTTCTCGACCGCCCCGAACGGATCGTCGACCGCGTCCATATGGATGCGCCCCAGCGCGTTCATCACCAGCACGGTCTTGCCGGAATGGGTCTCGAACAGATTGGCCCCCGCCCCCGGGGCGTCCATCAGGCGCGGATAGTTGAGCGGGCGGATCAGCCGCGGCTCGCGCACAATATAAGTCAGGGCCTCGCGCTGGTCCCAGCTGTGGTTGCCCAGCGTCAGGCAGTCGGCGCCCGCCATGAACAGCTCGCGCGCGGTGTTCTCGGTGATGCCGAAGCCGCCCGCCGCGTTCTCGGCGTTCACCACCACGAAATCGAGCTTCAGGTCCCGCTTCAGGGCCGGCAGGTGATCGCTCAACCCGTCGCGGCCCGACTTGCCGACCACGTCGCCGAAAAACGCCAGCCTCATACCGTCTGCCTCATGCGAAGGCTCTATAGCCCCTCTCGGTCAGAACGCCATGCAGGCGGATGTCGTGCAGCTCGACCGGCAGATTTTCGACCTCCTGTCCGGCGTAGGCGAAGCCGACCCGCACCACGTCCGGCATCGCCGCGAAGGTGCGGTCGTAATAACCGCCGCCCTGCCCCAGCCGTCCGCCGCGAGCATCAAACGCCAGCAGCGGCGTCAGGATCAGGTTCGGGATCACCGTCTCCGCCAGCGGGAAGGGCGCGGGCACGCCGGCTTCGTCGAGCTCCAGCGGCTCCCCGGGCGACCACCGGCGAAAGATCATCGGCGCGTCCCGCTCGATGACGACCGGCAGGCACAAGTCGCGGCCTGCCGAGGTTAACGCCAGCGACAGGGCGGCGGTGTCGAGCTCGGAGCCGATGGCCCGATAGACGGCGGTGATCGCTCCAGCCGGCAGCGATCCTGCGTGCTCGGCCGCCCGACCGGGCGCGGTCGCGTCCAGCCCCGCCAGCCGTTTGCGCGTGGCGCGCATGGCGGCGCGGAGCTGATGCTTGTCGGTCATGGAGGGAAACCGCTCGGCCGCGTTGAACACGCCGTTCAGGCCTAGCCCGCGCCCACGCCACGCTCAAGCAGAGAGCACTGGCGCCGCCTCGCGCTCAAGCAGCGAGCCGCCGCGCGGCGAGCGATAGCGCACTCGCGCTCAAGCAGCGAGCGGCCGCGTCGCGAGCGATAGTGCTCAAAAAGAAGGAAAGGTTGGCGGCGCCGCAAGAACCGTGAAGGGCGTTAAATCCTCTCGAACCTGGGTAGCCAGGTGGGCGCCGTATGCCCAGGCCCACGGGCCTGATCAGGGACAGCTCCCTTCGAGTGATTTAAGGTCGCGAGGATATGTTGCCTTCGACGAGGGCCGCAGCAAGACCCGCCGTCGAGCAAGATAGTCCTT
>NZ_DASWNO010000208.1:0-2917 GCF_036399195.1 Brevundimonas sp. | reverse complement strand
TAGCGGATCTTCAGATAGGCCAGCTCGCGGCCCCCCGCCGCCGGGCCAGCCTGCCGGCCATAGCGCAGCGGATCGGACGACAGCGGCCCGCCCACGGGGGTGATCTCGTACAGGGCGGTGACCGAGGCGCCGGAGCCGACTTCGCCGGCGTCGATGCGGTCGTTGTTGAAGTCTTCCTCGTTCAGCATCCGGGTCTCGTAGCCGATCAGCCGGTATTCGCTGACCCGGGCCGGATTGAACTCGACCTGGATCTTGACGTCGTCGGCGATGGGGAAGGCGCCCCGGTCGAAGGCGGGGCCGAACAGTCGCCGCGCCTCGTTGAGGTCGTCGACATAGGCGGCCGCGCCGTTGCCGGCTTGGCTGAGGACCTGCATCCGCAGGTCCTGAAGGTTGCCGCGGCCGAAACCGTAGACCGACAGATAAATGCCCGTTTCGCGCTTGGCGGCGACGTAGTCCTCGAGCCGCTGATTGTCCGTGACGCCGACGTTGAAGTCGCCGTCGGTGAACAGCAGGATGCGGTTGACCCGGTCGCGTGCGAAGTTCGCCTGCGCCTGATCGTAGGCGTTGGCCAGCCCCTGCGCTCCCCCGGTTCCGCCGCCGGCCCTGAGGCTCGCGACGGCGCAGCGCAGCCGCAGCTTCTGGTCGCCCGGCACCGGCGCCAGCGTCGTGCCGGCCCCCGACGCATAATAGGTGACCGCCACCGTGTCCTGCGGCCGCAGGCGGTCGATGACCAGGTTCATCGACTTCTGGGCCAGCGCCAGCCGATCCGGGGGTCCCATTGAACCGGAGACGTCGACGAGGAAGGTCAGGTTCAGCGGGCGACGCTCGCCGGCGGGCAGTTCGTAGCCCTGCAGCCCGACATGGACGATCTGGCGGCCCGGCGACCAGGGCGAGGCGGCGACGGCGGTGGTGATGGCGAAGGGCTCGGCCGCCGTGCGCGGGCGGTCATAGCCATAGTCGAAATAGTTGATCATCTCCTCGATCCGCACCGCGTCGGCGGGCGGGGCGCGGCCCTCGTCGATGAAGCGCCGGACGTTGGTATAGCTGGCCGTGTCCACGTCGATGGAGAAGGTCGAGACAGGCTCGTCGGCGACGCGCCGGACTGCGTTGGCCGTGGCGTTCGGATAGCGTTCGGTGTCAGCCGGAACGAGGGGGGCGGGAACCCAGCCGGGGGACCGGTTGATGCGCGATCCGGAGACCACGACTTCCCCGGCCACCGCTCCGCCGGCGGCCGGGGGCGGCGTCGGCCGCGGAGGTGGCGGCGGCGGCGGCGGGGGAGGCGGCGGCGGCGCTATCGCAGGCGGCGGCCCGCTGTACTCCCGGCGATCCTCCTTCTTGGTCGGTCCTATCGGCAAGGTGACCGACGGGGGCGCGGGGCGCACCTGGGGCCGGATCACCGGCGGCGACGGCGGCGCTGCAAGGTCAAAGCCGAACGCGCGACAGGCGGCCGGCGAAGCGACGCCGTCGGACGGTTTGTCGAGGTCGGCCTGCGCCAGCGCCGGCGGGGAGGCCGGGGCGATGAGGGCGAGGCTGACGGCGGCGGCCAGTCCCTGTCTTAGCGGTCTCATCGTCATCCGGCCTCTCCCTCGGTTCATTCGTCACAACCATGACGCAGTGTGGTCTCGGGCGAAACTGTGGCGCGGCGGAGCGGTGGTGTGTGACGGGGTCGGGGGTGGCGCAACCGTGCATCACTCCCCACTATCGGGCGAAGCGTGACGGGAGGGCGGGATGCACGAGACGGCCAGCATGGGTCTGGGTCACGCCGTGGCGCTGCTGGCGGCCATGGTCGTGGCCGCGACGTTGTTCCGCCGTTTCGGTCTCGGCGCCGTGCTCGGCTATCTTGCCGCCGGGTTGCTGATCGGCCCCTCCGTTCTGGGCGTCGTGGACGATCCCGAGTCGGTTCTGCACGTCGCCGAGTTCGGCGTGGTCATGTTCCTGTTCCTCATCGGGCTGGAGATGCGGCCCGCCCGCCTGTGGAGCCTGCGCAAGGAAATTTTCGGTCTCGGGGCGGTGCAGGTGCTGGCCTGCGCCCTCTTGCTGACCGGTCTCGCGTTGCTGGCCGGACTGGCGTGGTACGCGGCGGTGATCGCCGGCTTCGGCTTCGCCCTGTCCTCGACGGCCATCGTCATGCGCCTGCTGGAGGAGCGTAACGAGAACGCCGAGCCGGCGGGGCAGCGCGTGGTGTCGATCCTGCTGTTCGAGGATCTCGCCATCGTCCCGCTGCTCGCGTTGGTGGCGGTGATGGCGGGAACCTACGGCACGGCCGTCGAGACCGGGAACCCCGTCTGGATGACCGTTGGGCTGGCCGTCGCCGCGGTGGCGCTGGTCTATGTCGCCGGGCGCTGGGTCGTGAACCCCTTCTTCCGGCTACTGGCGCAGTACGGCGGCCGCGAGGTCATGACCATGGGCGCGCTGCTGGTCGTCCTCGGCGCCGCCTGGGCGATGAACCTCGGCGGGCTGTCGATGGCCATGGGCGCCTTTCTGGCCGGGGTGTTGCTGTCCGAGTCGACCTTCCGGCACCAGCTCGAGGCCGACGTCGAGCCGTTCCGGGGTCTGCTGCTGGGCCTGTTCTTCCTCAGCGTCGGCATGTCGCTGGACCTGCGCGTCGTCGTCGCCGACTGGGCGTGGGTGCTGGGCGGGCTGGCGGCCTTCATGACCGCCAAGATGGCCGCCGTCTATTCGGTCGCGCGGCTGAAGCAGAAGCACGGCGAAGGCCTGCTGCGCGCGGCGTTGATGGGCGAGGGCGGCGAGTTCGCCTTCGTCATCTACGCCACCGCCTTCGCCGCAGGCCTGTTCGACGCCCGCACTGCGGCGATCCTGTCCGCCATCGTCATCCTGTCGATGGCCCTGACGCCGCTCCGGGTCATGCTGGCCGACCGGCTGCGCCCCGACGAGACGCTGTCGCCGGATGACGCCG
>NZ_DASWNO010000207.1:0-8974 GCF_036399195.1 Brevundimonas sp. | reverse complement strand
CGCAACTCGCCGTCGCTGACCGAGCCCGTGCGGGCGCGGTTGATGAAGCTGGCGGGCAGCCGGCTGACGCTGGACGGCGTGATCCTGATCACCGCCGTCCGCCATCGGACCCAGGAGCGCAACCGGGCGGACGCCGTCGAACGGCTTCAGGCTCTGATCGACAAGGCGTCGGTCGCCCCGGTCTATCGCGTGCCGACCCGGCCGACCCGCGCCTCGAAGGAGCGCCGGCTGGACGGCAAGGCCAAACGCTCGACCATCAAGAGCGGCCGCGGCCGGCCCCAGGGCGATGACTAGGCCTAGGGCGCCGTGGACGCCTGCGCCGGGCGGAACAGCAGGGCCGCGACCTTGCCGGCCTCGTCCATGCCGATGATCCATTCGGTCGAGGCGTTGGCGAAGACCACCGCGAACATGTCGGCGCCGCTCTGGCTGCCGGTGAAGTCCAGCGCCTGAACCGCGCCGAAGCCGCGGAGCAGCGGCAGCACGGTGGCTTCCTGCGCCCGCACCTTGCCGGCCAGATCCTCGGTCATCAACGCGTAAGGCATGGTCCCGGCCTGGGCCCCGCCGATGATCTCGCGCAGGACTTCTTCCGAGCGGGCGTTGGCCGGCGTCGCGGAGACCGGAGCGGCGGGAGCGGCCTGAGCCGTGGCGGCGGGTGCGGCGGCGCGCGCGGGCGCCGGCGTGGCGGCCGCCGGACGGTCGAAGGTGTTGGGCACGGAGCCGGCCGCGACCTGCGCGTGGGCGGCGGGCGCGAGCAGCAGGGCGGCGGCGGTCAATAGCAACTTCATGGCGGGGAACTCTCCGGCGTTCGTCAGAGGATGGCGGGCCAAAGCGACAGAACAAGGGCGGCGGCCGAGGCCGCCAGGGCCAGCGTCACGCCGACGACGGCCCAGGCCGGGCTGCGGGTCTCGCGGATGATGACGGTCTGGGGCCGGGGCGGATCCTGGGCCAGCCGCGACAGCGCCTTCAGCGTCGCGCGGACTTCCTCAAGGGCGTCGCGCACCTGCGCCTGCGGCCCCAGCTCGCGCCGGATCCAGCGCTCGACGATCGGCCGGGCCGCCTCCCAAAGGTCGTGATCCGGATTCAGCCGCCGCGCCACGCCCTCGACCGAGACCATGGTCTTCTGCAGCAGGATCAGCTCGGGCCGCAGGTGCATGTCGAACAGGTCGGTGATCTCGAACAGCTGGCCCAGCAGCCGGCCCATCGACACCTGCGACGCCTGTTTGCCGATCACCGGCTCGCCCACCGCGCGCAGCGCCTGGGCGAAGGCCTCGACCGAGTGCTCGGGGGGGACATAGCCGGCCTCGAAATGCACCCGGCTGATGCGGTCGTAGTCGCGGCTCAGGAAGCCCCACAGGATTTCCGCCAGGTAGCGGCGCTCGCCCGGCCCTAGCCGCCCGATGATGCCGAAGTCGATCGCCGTCACCTCCGCGGGCGCCTGACAGAACAGGTTCCCCTCGTGCAGGTCGGCGTGGAAGGTGCCGTAGTCCAGCGCCTGGGTCAGGAAGGCGCGCACCACGTTGTCGGCCAGCGCGTTCTTGTCGAGGCCCGGCTGCTCCGCCGCCAGCGGATCGGTCATCGGCAGGCCGGGGGCCCACTCCAGCGTCAGCACCCGCTTGCCGACGCCGTCCCAGATCACCGCCGGCGCGCTCATATGACCGCCGCCGCCCTCGCGTACCTTGTCGAGGATGTCCTTCAGCTCCGACGCCGCCGCCGCCTCCAGCCGCATGTCCAGCTCGAGCTGCAGCGCCCGGGCGATGGTCTCGACAAAGGCCGAGGGCTCCAGCCGCCGGGCCAGAGGAACGAACCGCACCGCCAGCCGCGCCGCCAGCCGCATCGAATCCAGCCCGTGCGCCACCCGCCGTTCGATCCCCGGCCGCAGCACCTTGACCGCCACCTTGCGGCCGTCCGCCAGCCACGCCGGATGGGCCTGCGCCAGCGAGGCGGCGGCCACGGGCGGGCCGAAGTCCGTGAACAGGCTCTCGACCGGGCGGCCCAGCGACCGCTCAACCTCGCGCCGGGCCTGATCGACAGGGAAGGGCGCAAGCGCGTCCTTCAGCCGTCCCAGATCACGCGCGAACTCGACGCCGAAGATGTCGGCCCGCGTGGCCAGCACCTGCCCCAGTTTGATGGCGACGGGTCCGAGGTGTTCGAACGCCCGGCCCAGACGCTGGCCGGGGCGGCCGTCGCGGCCCTCGCGCCCGGCGAAGGCGTGCAGCAGATGGGCGATCCAGCGCACCCAGACGGGCAGCAGATGGGTGATCTCGCGCGGGACCAGAGCGTCGTGCCGCACCAGCACCCAGCCCCAACCCATCAGCCGCAGCCACGCCTCCAGCGGCCGGCGCACCGGCACGGTGGGCGGCGGCGGCGGCGGCGTCGCGGGATCGATCCGGCGCGTCAGATCGCCCACCCGTGGTGGATGGCCGCCACGCCGCCGGACAGGTTGGTCACGCTGACGCGGCTGAAGCCGGCGGCCTCGATCATGGCCTTGAAGGTCGGCTGGTCCGGGAAGCGCCGGATGCTCTCGACGAGGTACTGGTAGCTGTCGCGGTCGCCCGCGACCCAGCCGCCGATGCGGGGAATGGCGTGGAAGGACCAGGCGTCATAGGCCCGGCGGATCGCCGAGGCGGTCGGGCGGGAAAACTCGAGGCACAGGAACCGGCCGCCCGGCTTCACCACGCGCCGCGCCTCGGCTAGAGCCTGCGGGATGTCGGCCACGTTGCGGATGCCGAAACTGATCGAATAGGCGTCCACCGACGCGTCCGGCAGGGGCAGGGCCATGGCGTCGCCGACGCTCCACTGCATCTCCGGCTCGCCGCCCTTGCCGACCCCGGCCATGATCATCTCGGCGTTGTAGTCCAGCACGATCACCGAGGCGTCGGGCCCGCCTCGCCGTTGCTGGGCCGCCCGCGCCATCTTGGCATAGCGGCGCGCCATGTCCCCGGTTCCGCCCGCCACGTCGAGGATGGTCTCGCCCGGGCGCGGGTTCAGCTTCGCCGCCGCCGCGTCCTTCCACAGCCGGTGCACGCCCCCGCTCATCAGGTCGTTCATCAGGTCGTAGTTCGAGGCCACGCTGTCGAACACGCCGCGCACCAGCCGCACCTTCTCCGTCGCCTCGACATCGCGGAAGCCGAAGGAGGATGTCTTGGGCGAAGGATCGCCGTCGGCGGCCGGGCTGGTCATGCTGGCGGTCTAGCGCAGCCCCGCCGCCCCGTCACCGGGCCGCGTGGTCGCGGCGGCGGGCTCAGGCGGCGCCGGCCGTGGGCCTGGGCACGCCCAGATCCTTCAGCACGCCGCGCATGGCGCCGTAGCAACCGCAGGCGGCCTTTTCGAGCGCCGGCCGGTCGGTGACCTCGACCCAGCCGCGGCCGCGCCGGATCAGACCCTTGTCCTCCAGCTCTGATCCAACTTCCGACACCGTGGCGCGTCGCACGCCCAGCATGCCGGCGATGTCCGCCTGGGTCAGGACGAAGCGGTCCGCGTCGGCCCGGTCGTGGATCGTCAGCAGCCAGCGCGCCAGCCGCTCGTCCAGCCGGTGCTGGGCGTTGCAGGCCGCGACCTGCTGCACCTGGGCGAACAGGCTCTCGGTGAATTTGGCCAGCGCCGTCCGCATGTGCTCGCTCTTCGACAGGGCGTCGGCGAAGACGTCGGCGGGGCAGCAGGCCGAAACGCCCTCGACCTGGGCGATGGCGCGGCTGGCGGCGCGGGCGTTCAGGGGGCCGCAGGTCACGCCGACGAGCCCCTCGCGGCCGATGGCGGCGGTCTCCACCAGGCGGTCGCCATCGACCACCGTCATCAGCGAGACCACGCCGCTCATCGGGAACCACACCTCCGAGACCTCCTCGCCGGCGTCGTACAGCATCTGGCCCTGGGCGAAGGGCCGCTCATGCAGGTGCGGTTCGATCCGTTTCCGGTCGGCGGGGTCGAGCGCGGCGATCCACATATTGTCCATGACACCCTCCGTCCGAATAGCGACGCTTGTTAACGCCCTCGCTTCGTCGTGCGTTCCGCGCGGCCGAGCCGGTAGGTTCGTCACGAAGAACACGAAGGAGGAGACTCAAAGGACACGAAGAGGCCGGCGCCGTTCCGCGCGCAGCGCCTCATCTTTTACGATGGGGTTGAACGCCTGCGGCGCCTCGCGCTCGAACCCTTCGTGGCCTTCGTGGCCTTCGTGGCCTTCGTGGCCTTCGTGGCCTTCGTGTCGAACCAGCGATGCGCGCGGCATCCTCCGTCCAGCCGACCGCTTGTCTGCACCGCCCCCGCGCGATACGCCGGATCGACGGAGGACGGACATGGTCGATCGGATTGATGTTGCGGAAGCCCTGAAGGGCCTGCCGGCATGGCGCGCGCACGAGGGCGACCGGCCCGCGATCGAGCGCCGTCTGACCTTCGCCGACTTCAACGCCGCCTTCGGCTTCATGACCCGGGTGGCCCTCTACGCCGACAAGGCGGACCACCATCCGGAATGGTCGAACGTCTACAACAGGGTCGAGGTGCTGCTGACCACCCATGACGCCGATGGCGTCACGGCCAGGGACGTCGATCTGGCCCGCTTCATCGACGAAGCCGCCGCCGCCATGGGCGGCCGCTGATGGCGCGGCCGGGACGTGTCGCCGGCAAACAGGCCCTGATCACCGGCGCCGCCGGAGGTCTCGGCGAGGCCATGGCCTGGATGCTGGCGCGGGAAGGCGCCAGGGTCGCCGTCACCGACCTGAACGCCGGCGGCGCCGAGGCGCTGGCGGCGGCCATCAATGCGGAGCTGCCCGCCGCCGCCTTCGCCTACGCCCACGACGTCACCGACGAGGCCGCGTGGGTCTCCGTCGTCGAGCGCGCCGTCGCCGACATGGACGGGCTGTCGATTTTGGTGAACAACGCCGGCATCGGCTGCGACTTCGTCTGGTCCGAGCAGGACACGCTGGAGAACTGGCGCCGGGTCCAGGCGGTCAACGTCGAGAGCGTGATGTTCGGCTGCAAGCACGCCATGCCGCACCTGCGCGCGTCCGGCGCCGGCTCGATCGTCAACATCAGCTCGGTCGCGGGGTTGGCCGCCGCGCCGGGCATGGGCGCCTACAACGCCACCAAGGCGGCGGTCTGGATGTACACCAAGACGGTCGCGCTCGAGGCCGCAAAGGGCGACTGGAACGTCCGCTGCAACTCGGTCCATCCCGTCTTCATCAAGACCCCGATCCTCGATCCCTTCATCGCCATGGCCGGCGGCGACGAGGCCAAGGCCCACGAACGCCTCTCGCGCGGCATCCCCCTGAAGCGCATCGGGGAGCCGAACGACGTGGCCTACTGCGTTCTCTATCTGGCGTCCGACGAGAGCAAATTCGTCACCGGCGCGGAGTTCAAGATCGACGGGGGGATGTTGGCGCAGTGAGGGTAGGGATGAGGGACGAGGGATTAGGGACTAGGGATAAGGGGAGTCCGCGGCGATCCGCTCGGCGCCTCCCCGATCAACATCCTCATCCCTAATCCCTCATCCCTAATCCCTCACTGAACCAAATCCGCCGGCAATATCTGGCTCGCCAGCAGCGTCTCCATCGCGTCCCACCGGTCCGGCCCCTGCCGTTCGACCCACGCCTGCACCACGTCGCGGCCGAGGCCGTAGTTGATGATGTAGCTGCGGTAGGTGTCGATGAAGCGCAGCCGCTGGGCCGCCCGCGCCGGTTCGGCGAGCGTGTATTTCCCGAGCAGCGTCTGCGCCTCCTCGCGCCCGATCCGCCCCGCCAGATAGGCGTCGGCGATGGTGTATTCCGCCCGCGCCAGCCGCCGCGTCAGACGGCCCAGCTGCGCCTTGCGGTCCGCCGTCGACGGGTCCAGCCCGGCCAGCGGGAACAGCACCGCCCGCTCGAACGCCGTGCCTTCGTCGCCCGGGAAGGCCAGGTCGATGCCGTAGTTGGCGCTCCCCTCGGCCACGAAGCTCATCGGCGAGAACAGCGGATAGACGCTCATCTCGACCCAGCCGCGCTCGGTGACGAAGGTCTTCTCCAGCAGGGCGTTGTAGACGTGGTGCCCCGGGTAGCCTTCATGGCAGCCCAGATCGATCGCCCGCTCGGTATAGATCGGCAGGTCGGCGTTGATCTCGATCTTCGATTTCGAGCCGCCTTGGTAATAGTTGTAGCCCGACCACGGCTTGTCGCTGACGAAGGCCATGGTGAAGCTCTCGTCGGCCGGCAGGCCGATGCGGCGGACGGTGCGGGCGCGGCATTCGGCGATGGCCGCGTCGAACACCGGCTGCAGCCGGTCGCGCGGGATCACATACTGCGACTTGAAGGCGGTGAACCGGTCGGTCAGCGAGCCGGGCCCCGGCAGCAGGGCGTCGATCTCGGCCAGGACCGCGTCGTAGTCGGTCAGGGGCCGCAGTTCGGGCCGGACGCCGAACAGCGCCTCGGCCTCGTCGGCGAAGCTCATTGTCTCGCCCGACAGCATCCGCAGGCGGGCGGCGGCGGCCGAGACGTGGGCCAGCAGGTATTTGCGCCGCTGCACCACCTCGCGCTCGGCGCCGACGGTCGACACCGCCTCCAGCCGGTTGGTCAGGCTGGCCGCGCCCTGGATCAGCTGCGGCACGGTGCGCGGGTTGGCCTTGGCCGCCTCCTGCCAGGCGGGCGGGCCGTAATAGGCGTCGACATAGCCTGGCTCGCGCTCCCCGATCTCGAGGATCAGGGCGACATAGTCCCGGGCGATGGCGTCGAGGCTGTCGCCGCTCGCATCGGGCGCGGGGGCCGGCGGCGTGGCGCAGGCCGCGACCAGCATCAGCAATCCAAACAGCAGGGCGCGCATCGGAACCTCCATCGGCGAAGCGCCCGCACGCTAGATCAACCGGCCGGCCCCGCAAAGCCGCCGCCCCGGCGCCCAGGCGGGTTGAGGGCGGCGCGCTCCTGCTGTAAGGCCCTTCGTCCCGGCGTTTTCGCCGACAGACGCACCCGTAGCTCAGCTGGATAGAGTACTGCCCTCCGAAGGCAGGGGTCAGAGGTTCGAATCCTCTCGGGTGCGCCATTCTCTCCGATCAGGTCGGCCGCCTCGCCGCGATCTCCGCGTCCGGCGGGACGGAATCCACCAACACCCCGATCTCCGCTGCGAAGCGGGTTGGGCCGCGATCCGGCCGTGCGCGAATATCGCCCCCTTTCATCGAGGGCGTGATGCGAAACAAGCTGACGATCGCCGCCATGACGGCCGGCCTGCTGTTGGGCGCCGCCTTGCCGGTCGCAAGCCAGAGCGGCGCCGACCCCATCGCCGCCGCCGTCGCCTCCGAAGCCCGGCCGGACCGCGACCGGGCGCGCGACGCGGGGCGCAAGCCGGCCGAAACCCTGGCCTTCGCCGGCGTCAGGCCGGGCATGAGCGTGATCGAGATCATGCCCGGAGGCGGCTACTTCACGCGCCTGCTGTCGCGCTCGGTCGGTCCCCAGGGCCGCATTCACGCCTTCCAGCCGCAGGAGATCGCGACGCGGTTCCCCAACAGCCGGACGACGGTCGAGGCCCTGCCGTCGGAACCCGGCCTCGGCAACGTTCAGACGTCGGTGGCGCCCATCGACGCCGTCGCCGCGCCGGCGCCGGTCGATCTGGTCTTCACCGCCCTCAACTACCACGACCTGCACGCCGACATCATGGGTCCGGCCGACGTCGCGGCGGTGAACCGGGCCGTATTCGCGGCGCTCAAGCCCGGCGGCGCCTTCGTCGTCATCGATCACCACGCGCCGGCGGGGGTCGGGGCGTCCCGCGCCAGCGACCTGCACCGGATCGACATCGAGACGGTCAAGGCCGAGGTCCTCGCCGCCGGCTTCGTGCTGGAAGCCGAAAGCGACATCCTGCGCCGGCCCGATGACGCCCGCACCGCGGGCGTCTACGACCCCGCCATCCGCGGCTCGACCGACCAGTTCCTGCTGCGGTTCCGCAAGCCGGCCTAAGGTCAGCTCGCACTCAACGATCTCAATGTTGCCGCAGTGTTACAATGCTAGGTGACAATCGGGTAAGTAGTTGCCTAAGTCTAATCAATAAACCCGCGCTACATAAAGCACATGTTGCTGCCGAAATACGGCCGGGAACTCAGATGTGCTTCCTCTCCCATAGATCATTGCTATGCATGATGTTCGACAGCGCGCCCGTCAGGATCGGGCGCTCGCGCAATCACTGCTGATCTGGAGATGACAAGATGCGGGTTACGACAAGCGATCGCCGGCTGCTGCTGGCCGGAACCATGGTCGGAGGCCTCGCCCTCGCCCTCGCCGCCGCGCCGGCCATGGCGCAGACGACGCAGCCGGCGGCGACCGGTCAGCCCCAACCGCCCCAGGACGCGACCGTGATCGAGGAAGTCGTCGTCACCGGGTCGCGCATCCGGCGCGATCCGACCAACGCGCCCACGCCGGTCATCCAGATTTCGCGGGAACAACTGCTTTCGACCGGTCAATCGACCGTGATCGACTTCCTCGCCACCATCCCGGCGCTGTCCAACTCTCAGGTCCCGACCGACACCGTCGGCTCTTTGGGCATCGGCGGCCTGTCCCTTCCCAACCTGCGCGCCCTCGGCGCCGGACGTACCCTGACGCTCGTTGATGGTCGTCGGCACGTGGGATCCAATCCCGGTTCGCTGGCCGTCGACGTCGACACCATTCCCCGCCTGCTGATCGAGAACATCGAGATCGTGACCGGCGGCGCTTCGTCGGTCTACGGGGCTGACGCCGTTTCCGGTGTCCTGAACTTCCAGCTCCGCAAGGATTTCGAAGGCCTCGAAATAGACGCCGCCTACGGCATGATCAATCAGGACGGACAGGCCTCGACGCGCTTCTCCGTTCTGGCCGGCGCTAACCTGCTTGAGGATCGTCTGAACGTCTATGCGTTCGGCGAGTACGAGAACCAGGACCCGGTCTATTACCGCGACGTGGACTGGCTCAGGGACGCCTGGGGTCTTGTAGGCGACGACGCCGATCCAGCCTCCGCCTCCAACGACGCCGTTTATGACAATCGCCTCTTCAGGGAT
>NZ_DASWNO010000206.1:0-2556 GCF_036399195.1 Brevundimonas sp. | reverse complement strand
GCCCTGCGCATCGAGACTCGCTACTTCATCAAGACCCTGATGACGCCGCAGGCGCAGGCGATGATCCGCAGCCTGTTCCTGTCGAAACAGGAGCTCGACAAGGGCGCTGTCCGTCCCGCGGGCGTGCCGAAGTCGGATCCGAAGAAGGTCACCGTCCTCGGCGCCGGCATGATGGGCGCGGGCATCGCCTATGTGCAGGCCATGGCCGGCATCGAGACCGTCCTGATCGACCAGACCCAGGAAGCCGCCGACAAGGGCAAGGCCCACGTCGAGGGCCTGCTGAAGAAGCGGCTGTCGCGCGGACAGATGACGCAGGAGAAGTTCGACGCCACGCTCGGCCTGGTCACCGCCACAACCGACTACGCCCATGTGAAGGGCTCGGATCTCGTGGTCGAGGCCGTGTTCGAAAGCCGCGAGATCAAGGCCGACGTGACGAAGCGGGCCGAGGCGCAGCTGGAGCCCGGCGCAGTGTTCGGCTCCAACACCTCGACCCTGCCGATCACCGGACTGGCCGAGGCCTCGGCCCGGCCCGCCGACTTCATCGGCATCCACTTCTTCTCGCCCGTCGACAAGATGATGCTGGTCGAGATCATCATGGGCGAGCAGACCTCGCAGGAGGCGCTGGCCAAGGCGCTCGATTACGTCCTGAAGATCAAAAAGACCCCGATCGTCGTCAACGACAGCCGCGGCTTCTACACCTCGCGCTGCTTCTCCACCTTCCTGACCGAGGGCATGGCGATGCTGCAGGAAGGTTACGCCCCCGCCCTGATCGACAACGTCGGCCGTATGACCGGAATGCCGCGCGGTCCGCTGGAGATGCACGACGACGTCGCCCTGGACCTGTCCTACAAGATCGGCAAACAGACCCGCGCCGATCTCGGCGACAAGTACGTGCCGAACCCGGGCGAGGACATCGTCGCGACCATGGTCGAGGGCGGCCGGTTCGGGCGCAAGAACGGCATGGGCTTCTACGACTATCCGGCGGAGAAGGGTCAGCCCAAGACCCTGTGGAAGGGCCTGTCCGAACTCGCCCCGACGACCAAGACCGAAGGCTTCGACGAGACGCCCGAGGCGCTGGACCGCGTCGAGGAGCTGAAGACCCGCCTGCTGTACCGGCAGGCCGTCGAGGTCGCGCGCTGCTGGGAAGAAGGCGTCATCGACGACCCGCGCGAAGCCGATCTGGGCGCCATCCTCGGCTGGGGCTTCGCGCCCTGGACCGGCGGGCCCATCACCCTGATCGACCAGACCGGCGTGGCGAAATTCGTCCAGACGGCCGACCGCCTGGCCGCCACCTACGGCGACCGCTTCAAGGTCCCGCAGCTGCTCCGCGACATGGCGGCGAAGGGCGAGACCTTCTACGGGAATTTCGAAGGGAAAAAGGCGGCGGCTTAATCAGTCTTCTCCCTCCCGCTTGAGGGAGGGTGGCTGAGGCGCAGCCGAAGCCGGGTGGGAGCGCTTCGGCGATCGACCCGCCGGCGCTTGCCTCGCCGAGCCCCTCCCACCCCCTTGCCGCTTCGCGGCAAGGACCCTCCCCCGGAGGGGGAGGGAGAGGCGTCGGGGTCAGAGGTTCACCACCTCGAACCCGTCCTCCGCCGCCAGCCGCTCCGCCAGCACGGCGCGGTGGCAGCCCGCGTGATCCGCTTCGAAGCACAGCAGCGCCGTCGGGCGGTCCGAGGCGATTTCCCGCAACCGCTCGAACGCGAACCGCGCCGGCGGTTCGGCCATGTGGTCGGCGAAGATCTCGCGCATCTCGCCGATCCGGCCCGCCCGCGCCGCGTCCCGGCCGGCCTTGGGCGTGCCGAGGTCGCGCAGGTGGACGTATTCGATACCGGCTTCGGCCAGGCTGCCGCCCAGCACGGTCTTGGAGAACCCCGCGCGCCGCGACGCCGCCACGGCCCGGACATCGGCCAGCACGCGCACGCCCGCGGCCTTCAGCCGGTCGATCACCGCCGCCTGCGGCTCGCCTTCGTATCCGATGGTGTAGAGTTTCATGCTTCCCACATGGGTCTCGCACCCGGTTGACGCCAGCGGCTTTCGGCTCCACCCCTCGCGTCTCTCAACCGGAGCCGCGTCATGATCCGCACCCTCGCCCTCGCCCTTCTGCTGGGAGGCGTCGCCGCCTCCGCCGCGGCGCAGGATCTGCTGATCCGCGGCGGCCCGATCTACACCGGCGTGGACGCCGCGCCGACCGCCGAGGCCGTGCTGGTCCGGAACGGACGGATCGTGTGGGTGGGCTCCCAGCAGGACCAGCCCGCTGTCCCGGCCGACCTGCCGACCATCGATCTCAAGGGCGCGGCCCTGTTCCCCGGCTTCACCGACGGCCACGCACACCTCGACGGCGTCGGCTGGCGCGAGCTGACGCTGAACCTCGAGGGCTCGGCCTCGGTCGCGGAGGCCATGGCGCGGCTGACGGCGTGGGCGCAGGCGCACCCCGAAGGGCCCATTGTCGGTCGGGGCTGGATCGAGACACACTGGCCGGAGGGCCGCTTCCTGACCGCCGCCGATCTGGACGCCGCGGCGCCGGGCCGGGTCGTGCTGCTGGGCCGGGCGGACGGG
>NZ_DASWNO010000205.1:0-8317 GCF_036399195.1 Brevundimonas sp. | reverse complement strand
CCCAGCGGCTTGCCCTTCAGTTCGGTGACGATGCGCAGCGCCAGCTTGGGCCCGACGCCGTTGGCCCGCGCCACCGCCGCCTTGTCCTCGCGCGCCACCGCTCCCGCCAGCTCGCCCGGCGGCAGCACGTCGAGCACGCTCAGCGCCGCCTTCGGCCCCACCCCCTGGATGCCGGTCAGGGTGGTGAAGGCCCGGCGCTCGTCGCGGCTGAGGAAGCCGTACAGCCGCGGCCCGTTTTCGGCCGACCAGCTGCTCTCGATGTGCAGCGTCGCCTCGTCGCCCGGCGCCGGCAGCCGCTGCAGCGTCCGCGCCCCGCAGGCAACGACATAGCCGACGCCGGCGCAGTCGATCAGGCAGTGATCCGCCTCGACCTCCGCCAGCACGCCGCGCAGCCGGCCGATCACGCCGCCGCCCCCGCCAGAAGCGCCCGCTTGCGCAGCTGCGCGTGGGTGATGGCCACCGCCAGCGCATCCGCCGCGTCGGCCTTCACGTCCCCCGCCGAGGGCAGCAGCCGCTTCACCATGAAGGCGATCTGACTCTTGTCGGCGTGGCCGGCGCCGACGACCGCCTTCTTGATCAGGTTGGGAGAGTATTCCGCGACCGACAGGCCGCATTTGGCGGGAGCCAGCATGACCGCCGCCCGGGCGTGGCCGAGCTTCAGCGTCGAGGCCGGGTTCATGTTGACGAACACCTCCTCGACCGCCGCCTCGTCACAGCCGTGGGCGGCGCAGACCGCCGACAGCGCCTCGAACAGATGCAGCAGCCGCTCGCTGAACGGCGCGGCCTCGGGCGGCGTCACCACCCCGTGCGCGACCCAGCGCAGGCGCGAGCCCTCGGCGACCAGAACGCCCCAGCCGGTGCGCCGCAGGCCGGGGTCCAGCCCCAGAATTCGAGTCGGTCCGTTCGTCATTCGTTCCAGTCATGCCTCAAACAAGGTTGACGGACAATGACCGGCCTATTCGTCCCGCGGCAGCACCGAAAATCCGGACAGGCCGTCGTGGCCGCACAGCTGCGCGACGAGGGCGTCGATATCCATCGGCATCGGCCCCTTCACCTTCAGCAGGTGCTCGTGGATTTCGCAGTCCGGGCTCATCACATGGCCGATGCGGACAGGCTTCAGCCCCTTGCTCCGCAGCAGGTCACGCAGCATCCGCTCCGACGGCGCCGCGCCCCGCTTCCAGCGCAGGCTGATGTCCATGACCCCGATGTGCGGCAGCCGCGCATCCAGCAGTCTCAGGATCGCCAGCACCAGAAGCGTGGCGCCCGAGCCGATCAGGGCGAGATCCAGCATGCCGACACCGAACAGCACGCCGATCGCCGAGGTGACCCACAGCGACGCCGCCGTCGTGAGCCCATGAACGGAAAATCCCTCCCGGAAGATCACGCCGGCGCAGAGGAAGCCGATCCCCGTCAGCAGTCCGTGCGACATCCGCGTGGGGTCGATCACCACCGTCTGGCCCGGCAGCGCGTCGAACGCCCAGGTCGCCTGATGCATCGCCGCCAGCATCAGCAGGCAGGAGGTCAGGCAGACGAGGATGTGGGTCCGGAACCCGGCGGGATGGCCGTGATAGGTGCGCTCGGCGCCGATCAGCCCGCCCGCCGCCATCGCCGCCGCGATCGGCCACACAAGGTCCCAGTTCACCAAGAAATTCGCTCCGCTGACTGACGAATCCTGAACCTAGGCCGGAGCGGCCCCGGCGTTCAAGCGCCCCGATCAGTCGTCGCGGGGATCCAGCGAATAGCCGGTGACGCCTTCGATCGTCTGTAACCGGCCCGACAGAGCCCGCACAGCCGGTTCGCCCTGCAGCGCCAGGCGGAAACGCTGCCGCACCGCCGCGCCGCCGTCGATCAGTTCGATCTTGCCCCCGCGTCGCGTGCCGTCGATCTCGCCCAGTGCGGCGTGAACCCGTCCCTCGGCCTCGGGGTCTCCCCGGCGCCAAACGACGTCGGCGTCGACGATCGTGATCTGCGGCATCCGCTTGCTGACCAGCCGCAGGGCCACCAGGACCGCCGCGGTCAGAACCGTGCCCACGGCGCCGAGGGTGTACAGGCCGACCCCGAACAGCACCCCCAGCGCCGAGGTGATCCAAAGCGACGCCGCGGTCGTCAGGCCGTGGACGGAAAAGCCCTGGCGGAAGATCACGCCGGCGCACAGGAAGCCGATGCCTGTCAGCACGCCGTGCGCCATCCGGGTCGGATCGCTGACGATCTCGCTCCCGCTGATGGGCAGAAACCGCCAGGCGCCCTGCGACACGGCCGCCTCCATGAGCAGGCACGAGGCCAGACAGACGAGGATGTGCGTCCGGAACCCGGCCGCCCGGCCCCGCCACTCCCGCTCAAACCCGATCACGCCTCCCGCGATGATCGAGGCGAGAAGGGGCAGGGTGAAGCCGGGCAGGTCGCTCATGTTCATGGGGACGGCAACGGTCGGGAGCGAACGCCCGTTCCCCGCGCCGAAGCCGGGGCCCGGACCGCCGCCGGCCGCCAGCCCGCCTTCAGGGCTCCACGCGGAAGCGGACGGTGAACTGGATGGTGCTGTCGGTCTCGAAGCCATCGACGCTGCGCGGCTGGATGCGGGCGCTTCTGACTCCGTGCAGCGCGGCCTCGGCGAAGCCCGCGCCGGCTGGCTGTTCCGAAAGCACCACGCAGGCTTCGAGCGCGCCTGAGGCCAGCGCCTTGCAGCGCAGCATGACCGAGCCGCTCTCGATTCCGCGCCTCATCGCCGGCCGCGGGTATTCGGGAACGGGTTGCCGGGTCCACACCGGCGACTGCACGACCTCGCCGTTCGGTCCAACGCTCGGCTGCGATGGCCCGCCCGGCGCCTCCCGCGGAAGGGGTTCGACCCATTCTTCCGTGCGCGTTGGGTCCTCGTTGCCGAATCTCGCCGCGAACCAGCGGTTGGCTCCCACGCCGAGGGCGAACAGGACGGCGATGACCAGACACCAGACCGCGACGTCGACGATCCTGTCCCTCGACCCGGCCGCGGGCCTGTTCGGCTCGCGCGGGTCCATCTAGCCGCCGTATTTCGCCAGGTCTTCGTCCGTGATGTCTTCGTTCGAATAGACGTTCTGCACGTCGTCCTCGGCGTCCAGCGCGTCCAGCAGCTTCATCAGCGTGCCGACCGCCTCGCCGGTGACCGGGACCTCGGTCTGGGGACGCCAGACCAGCGCCGTCGACTTGGCGTCGCCGAGGATCGTCGAAAGCGCCTCGGCGACCTCGTTCAGGTCCTCGAAGGTGGTCCAGATGGTGTGGCCCGGGGCGTCCTCATAGATGTCGGGCTTGACCAGGTCGCTCTCGACATCCTGGGCGCCTGCCTCGATCGCGGCTTCCATCACCGCGTCCTCGCTGCCCGCCTCGGCCGGATAGATGATCCGCCCGACGCGGTTCCACATGAAGGCCACCGAGTTCATCTCGCCCAGCTGGCCGCCGTTCTTGGTGAAGCAGGAGCGGATGTTTGAGTTAGCGCGGTTGCGGTTGTCGGTCAGGGCCTCGACGATGATGCCGACGCCACCCGGTCCCCGGCCCTCGTAGCGGACCTCTTCCATCAGATCGACATCGCCGCCGGCGGCCTTGTTGATGGCCCGCTGGATCACGTCGCGCGGCAGGCTTTCGGCCTTGGCGTTGTTCACCGCCAGACGCAGGCGCGGGTTCATGGCCGGGTCCGGCAGCCCCAGCTTGGCGGCCACGGTGATGTCGCGCGACAGTTTCGAGAACAGCTTGGAGCGCTGCGCGTCGGCGCGCCCCTTGCGGTGCATGATGTTCTTGAACTTGGAATGGCCGGCCATGAGGTCTCTTCTAGGGCGCTAACGCTCGCGACGCGGTCGCTCGCTGCTTGAGCGCCCTCGCCGCCGGAGAGCCGGGCATCTAGCTCAAGCCGCGTTCGCTGTCACGGTCGGGCGCGGCCGCGGGACGCAGGAACCGCCGCGCTTGCGGGGCATTTCCGAACCGACCTTCACCGGAGCCCCGCCATGACCGCCGAAGACACGCTTTATCACGTCGAGGGCTACACCGACGACGACCTCCACGACGCCGACATCGTCGAATGGTACGAGGCGCGCCAGGTCACGGTCTCCACCCCAGTCGCCGTGGGCGCGGTGGTCGGGGCCTTTACCCTGGGGGTGCTGACGGCCGTCGGGGCGCTGGTGCTAATGGGGCGGCTGGAGGACTGAGGCACATCCCACAACCGCCTACAACCGCCTCTCCCTCCCGCTTGAGGGAGGGTGGCTGAGCCGCAGGCGAAGCCGGGTGGGAGGGGCGCGGCGACGCGAGCGCCGGCGCTTGCCTCGCCAAAGCGCCCCCACCCCCTCGTCGCTCCGCGACGAGGACCCTCCCCACAGGGGGGAGGGAGAACGCTGAGCGCCCCTGCCCCCCCCTACGTCTTCAAGCTCTCCAGAAACCCCCGCATCCGGTCGTCCACCGACACCGGCCGCTTCGTCTCGCGATCCACATAGACGTGGACGAAATAGCCGACCGCCGCCGCCTCTTCCTCGTTGTTGCGGAACAGGCCGATCTCGTAGCGGACGGACGAGGTGCCGACGTGGGCGACGCGGACGCCGGCCTGGATTTCGTCGGGAAAGGCCGTCGGCGAGAAGTAGCGGCAGCCGGTCTCGACCACCAGGCCGATGGTCGTGCCCTGATGGATGTCGAGCACGCCGTTGACGACCAGCAGCCGGTTCACCGCCGTGTCGAACCACGAATAATAGACGACGTTGTTGACGTGGCCGTAGACGTCGTTGTCCATCCACCGCGTCGAGATCGCCTGAAACCGGCGATAGTCCTTGCGCTTGGTCCGCTCGATGGTGCCCGTCATGAAGCCTCCCCGTTGGTGCGCTAACGCTCGCGACCCGGTCGCTCGCTGCTTGAGCGCGTTCTGTGTGCGGCCTTCGGTCGAGTCCGCTTGAGCCGAGCCTTGGGCTTGGCGAACGCGGCGTCAAGCGCCTAGCGTCGTCGCATGCAGACCACCGCAGCCATTCTCAGGACCACGGGCGCGCCGCGCCCCTATGCGGACAGCCGCCCGCTCTCGATCGAGACCGTCACCCTCGACGATCCGGGGCCCGGCGAGGTGCGCGTCGGGATCAAGGCCGCGGGCCTTTGCCACTCGGACCTCAGCGTCATCAACGGCGACCGGCCCCGCCCCCTGCCCATGGCGCTGGGGCATGAGGCGGCCGGCGTGGTCGAGGCGCTCGGCCCCGGCGTGACTGACCTGCAGGTCGGCGATCACGTCGTCATGGTCTTCATGCCCTCGTGCGGGCACTGCGATCCCTGCGCCGGCGGCCGTCCCGCCCTGTGCGAGCCAGGCGCGGCGGCCAACGGCAAGGGCGAGCTGCTGGGCGGCGGGCGGCGGCTCAGCGACGACGGCGAGGCCCTGAACCATCATCTCGGCTGCTCGGCCTTCGCCGCCCACGCCGTGGTGTCGCGCCGCTCGCTGGTGAAAATCGACGCCGACCTGCCGTTCGAGCACGCGGCCCTGTTCGGCTGCGCCGTCCTGACCGGCGTGGGCGCGGTGGTGAACACGGCGCGGGTTCAGGCAGGCCAGAGCGTCGCCGTCGTCGGCCTCGGCGGCGTGGGCCTGTCGTCTGTGCTGGGCGCGCTGGCCGCCGGAGCCTCGCCGGTGGTGGCGGTGGACCTGTCGCCGGAGAAGCTGGCGCTGGCCCGCAGCCTCGGCCCGGTGCTGACCGTGAACGCCTCCGACCCTGACGCCGTCGAGCAGGTCCGCGCCCTGACCGGCGGCGGGGCCGACTTCGTCTTCGAGATGGCGGGATCGGTGCGCGCGCTCGAGGCCGCCTGGAAGATGACCCGACGCGGCGGGACCACCGTCACCGCCGGTCTGCCCCCGCCCGAGGCCGCGCTGGCGGTCAATGTCGTCTCTCTGGTGGCCGAGGAGCGGACGCTGAAGGGGTCCTACATAGGGACCTGCGTCCCCAGCCGCGACGTCCCGCGCTACGTCGCCCTGTTCCGCGAAGGGCGGCTGCCGGTCGATCGCCTGCTGACCGGCGTCATCGCGCTGGAGGACATCAACGAGGCCTTCGACCGGCTGGCCGACGGTCAGGCCGTTCGGACCGTGGTGAGGTTCTGAGGTTCAACCCACCCTCGTCTTTCCGGGGCAGGCCGGCGCAGCCGGACGGAACCCGGAACCCAGGAGACCGGGCGCGTCTCCGCGAACTTCCGCCCTGAGACCGATCTCCGGGATTCCGGGTTCCGCTGCGCGGCCCCGGAAGGACGGAGAGTGATGCGGTCCTACGCTCCCCTGGCCAGAACCCCATCGACCGGCTGCACCACGCCGTTCGAGGCGACCGTCTCCTGACCGGCCAGACGCCCGCGCGCCCCGCCCTCGCCGGCCACCACGATCGCCTCGCCTTCGCGTGAGAAGGTCAGCAGGGTGTTGGCCATAGTCCGCATCTCGACCGTGCCCGAGCCGCCCCGCGCCATGGCGGCCTCGATGTCGGCCCGCGTCAGCGCGCCCGGCACGATGTGCGCCCGCAGCAGCGCCGCGGCCTGCGCCTTCATCGCCTCCGTGCCCAGATCGGCGCCGCCGGCGGCGGTGAAGGCGGCGTCGTTCGGCGCGAACACCGTATAGGGGCCCGTCCCCTCCAGCACCGTGTTCAGCCCGGCGTTGGCCAGCACCCGCTCCAGCGCGCCCAGCTCGCCGCTGTCCGCCACCGAGGCCGCCAGCGTCCGGTTCGACGGCGCCGCCGCCTCGCCCGGCGCCGTCGCCTTCTCGTCGTCGCCGCCGCCGCACGCGGCAAGACCCAGCACCGCCGCCGCGGCGGCCCATCGCATCGAAGCTCTCATCGTGGTCGTCCTGTCTGTCTGGGCTGTCTGTGGTCGCGCCGCTGCGTCCGGCGATCAGGTGAGCAACTGGATCACGGTCTGGATCAGCTGGGTCTTCGGATCCACCTGGTACACATAGCCGTCGTTGTAGCGGTACAGGCTGTCCGCGCTGTCGGCGTACTGGTTCCGGTACTGGTAGGGCACGTTGTAGATGTCGTACCCCGCCGGCATCTGCTGGCCCACGTTGAACTGTTGCCCGGTCAGCAGGGCCGCGATCTGGCTGATGGTGTTGGTCTGCGGATCGACCCCGTACAGCGCGCCATCGGCGTAGCGGTAGTCGTAGCGGTCGTTCAGCCCGTAATACCGGCTGTAATAGTCCGGCGTCTGCTGCCACTGGTACTGCTGCGGCCACACGGCCCCGGGCGCCAGCGCCCCGCCCAGCACGGGCAGCCAGCCCAGCGGCGACCCCTGCGGGCTCAGCTGGTACAGATAGCCGTTCTCATAACGGTAGTTCGACCGGTCCTGCCGCCCGCCCAGACCCCACAGCCAGTCATAGCGGTCCGCCTCGGCCGCCCGCGCCAGCTGACGCGCCTGTCCCGGCGGCAGGCAGCCGTTGTTCTTCTTCGCCAGGCCCGGAGGACAGCCGGCGATCAGGCCGCGGTCGTCGTCGCGGCGGAACACCGTGACGGAACGCCCGTCGTTGGAGACGCGCACGTCGCCCCGTTCCAGCCCGCGGCGGACGTCGACGACCGCGCGCCGGTCGTCATCGCCGCGACTGTCGTTCCCACGGCCGCGCCCGCGGTCGTCGTCCTGACGGATGATGGAGCGAACCTCCGTGCGAACCTCGCGATTGTCGTCTCCGCCCCGGCCGCGTCCGTTCCCATTGCCATCGCCGTTTCCGCCGCGGTCGTCTCCGCCGCCGCCGCCGCCGCGCTTTTCATTCCCGCCGCCGCGCTCCTGACCGCCGCCGCCGGCCCCGCGCGCCGCCTCGCTCTTGCCGCCGCCCTTGCCGTTTCCGTTGCCGTTCTGGGCCAGAGCCGTGGAAGGGACCGCGAGCGCCAGCATCAGGACGCTGGTGATGGGAATAAGCCGTTTCATGGAACACCTCTATGTCCGGTGCACAACGTCCGGCGTCGGACCGATGTTCCGCCGTCCGCCCGGATGAGCCGGCGCTCGACCCCGCCCGCCCGCGCCCGGCTGTTCCCCCGCCGCCCCGGCCCTGCTACCCCGGCGGCATGAGCAACCCCGCCCCCCTCCGCCGCCTGATCGACCTGCCCGGCGTCGACGATCTGGAGCTGAAGGCGCTGATGAAGCCGCGCCTCGCCGACCCCGACCTGCGCCACGAGCACCCGGAGGTCGACGCCGTCGCCCGCGCCGCCTTCAGCCTGTCGCTGGACGAGGCCGAGGCCGTCCCCCTCCCCGCCGACTGGCCCGACCACCTGAAGGATCTGCACCGCCAGTCCCCCGCCGATCTGGCCGAGGCCTTCGAGGCCGAGGGCTGGGACGTGACCGACAAACGCCGCAAGCCCCTGCGCCTGCTCCCCCT
>NZ_DASWNO010000204.1:0-2550 GCF_036399195.1 Brevundimonas sp. | reverse complement strand
CTCGCTCAGGAAGACGCCGAAATGCTGATCCTGCAGGCGCGGGTCGCCGCCGGCTGGATCGACGCCTCCGAACTGCCGCAGCCGCCCGAGCCGGAATACGAGGAAGAGCTGGCTGACGGCGAATACGACCCCGAGGCGGTCTTCGGCGAGGCCCCCGCGGCCGAAGGCGACGAAGGTCTGGAAGAAGCTGTCCTCGAAGCCGGCGATGCGGAGGTCTTCGCCGAAGACCTCGAGCAGTCGCGCGACGCGTGATGGGAGCCCGGACCGTTCATGAGTCTGCGCGAAGCGACGATCGATAGAGAGCGGCGCGACCTGGTCACCCACCAGGTCATGGACGAATCTCGCCTGATCCGCTTCGTCGCCGCTCCGGACGGTTCGGTGGCCCCTGACCTCGCCCGCAAGCTGCCGGGTCGCGGCCTCTGGGTCGCCGCCGACCGCGCCTCTATCGAGGCGGCGGTGAAGAAGAACCTTTTCTCGCGCGCGGCCAAGGCGCCGCTGAAGCCGGCGCCCGATCTGGCGGAGACGGTCGAAAACCTGCTCGTCCGCCGTTGTCTGGAGCAGCTCGGCCTTGCCCGGCGCGAGGGCGTTCTTATCTCGGGGTTCGAGAAATCGCTGGCCGCGGTGCGGGCCGGCAAGGCGGCGTGGATCGTCGAGGCGGCGGACGGATCCGCGGACGGCCGCGGCAAGCTGCTTTCGCTCGCGAAACACATCGCGCCGCCCCCGAAAGTCTGCGGCGTCTTCAAAGCGGACGATTTGGGTTTGGCCCTTGGGCTGGAAAATGCGATACACGCCGTCCTGCTTGAGGGCGGGCGGGCCGATCGCTGGACCATAGAGGTCGAACGACTGGCGGGATTTCGACCGCTTCTGCCCCCGGAGTGGGACGTGGAGCGGGCTGAGGCCCCGAATAAGGATTTGGACGGGCGGGGTTTCGCTTCCTGATCGGAAGCGGAGCGACGCGCGGCTTTTTGTGTTTGAGCGAGACGACGGCGGATCATCCGCCGTCCCGAATAAAGCGACCGGATGACTGACGAGAACGACAAGACCAACGACGGCCAACCGCAGGCGCCGGCCGGGACTCCGTCCCAGACCGGACCGCGCGCGCCCCTGAGCCTCAAGCCGCGGCAGGCGGGATCGGTCGCGACCGGCACCGTGCGCCAGAGCTTCAGCCATGGACGCACCAAGACCGTGGTGGTCGAGACCAAGCGCCGCCTCGGGGCCACGCCGGGCCACCAGCGCCCGCAGGGCTTCGACGTCGCCGGTCGTCCGCGCACCGATGCGCCGGCGCCGCAGGCTCCGCGTCCGGCCGTGACCGGTCCCGCCGGCGGCCGCCTGTCGACCGAGGAACAGGAAGCCCGCCGCCGCGCCATCGAGCTCGCGACGCAGGCACAGGCCCAGAAGGCCCAGGCCGCCGCCGCCGAACAGGCGCGCCGCGACCAGGCCGCGCGTGAACAGGCCGCCGCCGCGGCCCAGACCGCCAGCGCCGCCCAGGCCGAAGCCGCAGCCGCGCGCGCCGCCGCCGAGGCCGCCCGCGCAGAAGCCGCCAAGCTGAGCGCCGCCGCGCCGCCCGCCGCTCCCGCGAAACGCGCCCCGGCGGCACCGGCCGCGCCGACGCCCGCTCCGACGCCGCCGGCTCCGGTCGAAGCCGCCGCCCCGACTCCGCCTCCGGCGCCCGCCGCGCCTCCCCGGCCCGCGCCGCCTGCGCGCCCGGTGGTCAATTTCGGCCAGCGCGTGCCCAAGGCGCCCAACCCCTCCCGCGCCCCGGCCGGTCCCGCCTTCGGCGGCCGCTCCGCCCGTGAGGAAGCGATGGGCGGAGGCGAGCGCGCCTATTCGGACCGTCCGCAGGCCGCCCGGCCCGCAGGCGGCCGTCCGGCCGAGCCTGTCCGCTATTCGGCCCTGACGCCGCGTCCCGCTCCCGGCGCGGCCCGCCCGGGCCCCCGGACCGGTCCCGGCGGCCGTCCGACGCCGAACGCTCCCCCGGCGCAGGCCGAGGTCGCCCGGCCCAGCCGGGCTCCCGGCGGCGGCTTCGCTCGCCCGCTCAAGCCCGAGGACGATCGCGACAAGCGTTTCTCCGACGCAGGCAAGGCCGTCAGCCGCACCCGCGGCGAGCCCAAGCGCCGTGAAGGCCGCCTGACCATCCAGTCCGTCGCCGGCGACGGTGACACCGCCGAGCGGATGCGCTCGCTGGCCTCGGTCCGCCGCGCCCGCGAACGCGAAAAAGAGAAGCGCAAGGGCGGCTCGACCGATGCGCCGAACCGTCCGCGCGAGGTCGTCATTCCCGACGTCATCACCGTGCAGGAGCTGTCCAACCGGATGGCGGTGCGCGGCGTCGACATCATCAAGTTCCTGATGAAGGAGGGCCGGATGATGAAGATCTACGACGTCATCGACACCGACACCGCTGAACTGGTCGCCGACGAGTTCGGCATGACGGTGCGCCGCGTGTCGGAATCCGACGTCGAGGCGGGCTTCCTGTCCGACGCCATCGACGACGAGGCGGTCACGCCCCGCGCGCCGGTGGTGGCCATCATGGGCCACGTCGACCACGGCAAG
>NZ_DASWNO010000203.1:0-6762 GCF_036399195.1 Brevundimonas sp. | reverse complement strand
TTCGAACACGGCGCACGAGATGGACGCCATCCCCCCCATCCATTCCGAAGACGGTCCGCAGGCTCCCCTTCCCGTCGGCTCCAGCGATCTGGAAACCGCGATCCTGACGCGCCTCGACGACGACAAGGCGCAGGACATCGTGCTCATCGACCTGAAGGGTAAAAGCCCGATGGCCGACACCATGATCATCGCCTCTGGACGCTCACACCGCCACGTCGGCGCCTTGGCCGATCACCTGCAGCGCACGCTGAAGGAACAGGGTCTGGGCCGGGTCAAGGTCTCGGGCCTGCCGCACTGCGACTGGGTGCTGCTGGATGCGGGCGACGTGATCGTCCACCTGTTCCGGCCAGAAGTCCGGGCTTTCTACAACATCGAGAAGATCTGGTCGGTCGAGAGCGGCCACCGCGTCGACGCGCGCGCCTGACCTGACCGCATGAAGATGGCCGTGATCGCCATCGGCAAGCCCGGGCGAGGGCCCGAAGCGATCCTGGCCGCCGACTACGCCGAGCGGACCACCGCCGCCGGACGTGCGCTCGGGCTGGGGCCGCTGGAGCTGATCGATCTTGAAGCGCGCAAGCCCGGCAAGGCGCCCGAGGCCGAGCTTATCCTCAAGGCCGCCGAGGGCGCGCACCTGATCGCTTGCGACGAGCGGGGCAAGACCTTCTCCAGCCGCGAGTTCGCCGCCCATATCGCCATGCTGCGCGACCGGGGCGAGCGCCGCCTCGCCTTCGCCATCGGCGGGGCCGACGGGCTGGACGAAAGCGTCCGCGCCGCCGCCGCCTCGACCCTCGCCTTCGGGCCCCAGACCTGGCCGCACGCGCTGGCCCGCGCCATGCTGGCCGAGCAGTTGTACCGCGCGGTGACGATCCTGGGCGGATCGCCCTATCATCGCGACTGATGCGCCGGTTCGCCCTCATCCTCTTCGTCGGCCTGATGACCCTGCCGGTCGCCGCGACCGGCGCGGCGCAGGATGTCGCCCGGCTGCAGGGCGAGTTCCGGGACGAACAGGCCCGCGCCCGCCGCCTGCGGGCTGAGGCGGCGGAGGCGACCGCCGAACTGGCGCGACTGGACCGGGAGCTTGCATCCCTGCGCACCGCGGTCGGCGAGGACGACCGGCTGATCGCGGGCCAGCGCGCCCGCCTGCGCGAGCTGGGCCAGCGAGAGGCGGCGCTGGTCGCGCAGCTGTCGCAGGCGCGCGCCCGGCAGGGCCGGCTGCTGTCGGCCCTGCAGATGATGAGCCGGCGTCCGCCCCCGCCGCTGCTGGTGCCGGCCGATAAGGCGGTGGACACCGTCCGAGCGGCCATCCTGATCCGCGCCATGGCGCCGACGCTTCAGGCGCGGGCGCAGGGGCTGGCGGACCGTCAGGCCGAGGTCGTCCGTGTCCGGCGCATCGCCGCCCTCAACAGCGAGCAGCTGTTCACCGCCGAGAGCGCGAGGGGCGACCGCCGCTCCCGCATTGAAGCCTTGGGCGCGCGACAGACGGCCCTTCAGTCCGTGTTGCGCGCCGAGGCGGCGGGCGCGGAGAAGGCCAGCCGCGCGCTGGAGGCCCGCCTCCGCGCGCTCGGCGCCGCCGTGCCCGCCGAGGTCGTGCCCGAGCCCGCCGCCGCGCGCCTTCCGGCGGGCCGCAGCCGACTGACGTCCCCCGTCGCCGGCGCGCCGTCCGCCCGGTTCGGGTCAGGCTCCACCGGATGGCGGTGGCGGTCGGATCGCGGCGAGGCGCGGGCTCCGGCCCCGGCGCGGGTCGCCTTCGCCGGGCCCCTGAGCGGCTGGGGCCAGGTCGTCATCCTCGACCTCGGCCCGGGCTGGCGGGCGGTGATCTCGGGGCTCGACGAGGTGTCGGTCGAAACCGGCTCGGCCGTGACCGACGGTCAGTCGCTCGGCCGCTCCGGCGCCGATGGAGAGATCGGCTTCGAACTGCGCCGCGACGAGCGTCCGATCGATCCCGCGCCCTGGCTCCCGGGCCGGTGAAACCGCTTCCCAAGCGCGGATGACGCTGATTTTATCCATGAACCGCCGGTCGGCCACGATTTCGTCGCCTCCCGGTCCGTAACTGCTGGAAAGACGGCTGTTCCGGCCCGACCTTCCGATCGCTGAAAGAGACCTGATGCGCAGACTGCTTCTGATGGGCGCCGCCGCCGTGACCCTGGTGGGGGTCGGAGCCGCCGTCGCCCAGACGCCGCGCAACGAGGCCTTCCGCATGCTCGGGCTGTTCGGCGACGTGCTCGGCATCGTCGAACAGGCCTATGTCGTGCCCGTCGACGACAAGAAGCTGATCGAGGCCGCCCTGCAGGGCATGATGACGGCGCTCGATCCGCACTCCAACTACCTGCCGCCGGACGGCTACGGCGATCTGCAGGAGCGCACCTCGGGCGCCTACTCCGGCGTCGGCCTGACGATCCAGTCCGAGGCCGGGCTGGTGAAGGTGATCTCGCCGATGGACGGCGGCCCGGCGGCGCGGGCGGGCGTCAACGCCGGCGACGTCATCTCGTCCATCGACGGCCAGAACGCGGCGGGCCTGACGGTCAGTCAGGTGTCCGAGAAGCTGCGCGGCGCCGTGGGCACCTCGATCAAGGTCACCTTCCTGCGCGACGGCGAGGAGCCGAAAGAGGTCGTGCTGACCCGCGAGGTCATCAAGATCGAGTCCGTCACCGGCCGGGTCGAGGGCGACTTCGGATATCTGCGGGTCTCGACCTTCAACGAGAACACCGGGCGCGAACTCGGCGAAACCATCGCGCGCCTGAAGGGTGAGAACCCCGCGATCAAGGGCTACGTCCTTGATCTGCGGAACAACGGCGGCGGCCTGCTCGATGCGGCCATCGCAGTGTCGGACGCCTTCCTTGAGCGTGGCGAGATCGTCAGCCAGCGCGGGCGCAAAGCCGACCAGATCCAGCGCTACGCGGCCCGTCCCGGCGACCTGAGCGGCGGCCTGCCACTGGTTGTGCTGATCAACTACGGCTCCGCCTCGGCGTCGGAGATCGTCGCCGGCGCTCTGAAGGATCACCAGCGCGCCACGATCGTCGGACTGACCAGCTTCGGCAAGGGTTCGGTCCAGACCGTCATTCCGCTGCGCAACGGGGCCGACGGGGCCCTGTCGATCACCACGGCGCGCTACTACACGCCGTCGGGAGCCTCGATCCAGAAGATCGGCATCGAGCCAGACCTGGAAGTGTCGCGCTCGCAGGCCGAGGCGCGGATCGTCTCGCGCTCCAACTTCATCTACTCCGAGGCCGCCTACGCCACCGCGCTGGATGCGTCCATCGGGGCCGAGCGCAAGGGTCCGCACACGCCGCGGGAGGCGCCGGGCGAGGCCTGGCCCGAGGACAAGGACTATCAGCTGGAGCGCGCCTTCGACGTGCTGCGGGCGGGCGGCGTCCTGACCCAGCTGGCGGCGGCGCCGGAGGGCATCGTCGTCACCGAGCCGGGAACCGAAGTCGCCGCCGTGGCGGCTGAGGATGCGCCCGGCGACTGATCCGGCATGGCTAACGGCGCGTTAGGCTTTCTTAACCGACGCCCGGCACTGTGAGCCCTGAAGGAGTCCGCCCCGCGGACCCCCGTTCGAGCATTTCAGTCCGCCCATGTTCGCCAAGCGCCAGTCCGTTCTAGCCGCCACCGCCGGAGCGCCTCCGGCCCGCCGCTCGATGCGCGAGCGGCTCGCGCCCTTCGGCCGCATCCTGCGCCGACCGCCCGTGGCCGTCGCCTGCGCGGGTCTGCTTCTTCTCGCCGCCGTCGCCCTGTTCGTCACCGTGCTGGGCGATCCGCGCGCCGGCGCGCCGTCGGTACGCGCCTCGCTGAAGCGCGAGGCGCCCGTCGCCGCTCCCACGCCAACGGGACTGGAAGCCTTCTCAATGAGCGCCTACGGCTCGTGGGAGGACCTGGCCGCCGACGCTGGAGCCGCCGGTCCCGCCATGACCGGCGAGGCGGTGATCACCCTGCCCAACGGCGCCACAGTGGCCGGAGACGGCGCGCCCGTGACGGCGCCGCGCTTCGCCGCCCAGCCCCTGCCCGCCGCCCCCATCGCCGGACTCAGCCAGCCGGGCCCCAACGGGCCGCTGCCGAGCATCGCCACCGACGGCCGCGTGCCGGCTCAAGCCTACGCGCGCCCCTTCCGCTCGAACGGGCGGCCGCGCGTGGCCTTGATCGTCGGCGGCCTCGGCCTCAACGCCGCCACCACCCGCGCCGCCATCGAACGCCTGCCGCCGGAGGTGACGCTCAGCTTCGTGCCCTACGCCGAGGGCCTGCAGGGCTGGATCGATCAGGCTCGGGCGCAGGGTCACGAGGTCATGCTCGAAATTCCCATGGAGCCGACCGGCTATCCCGACCGGATCGACCCCGGCCCGCACACCCTGCTGGCCGCCGACGGGCCGCTGGAGATCCAGGCCAAGCTGGCCTGGCTGATGGGCCGCGCGACCGGCTATTTCGGCGTCACCAACTATGTCGGCGACCGCTTCTCGGGCGTGGACGGCGGCATGAACGCCTTCATGGCGGTGCTGCGCCAGCGCGGCGTGGCCTTCCTCGACGACGGCTCCATGAACCGCCGCCCCGGAGCCTGGGCCCGCGCCAGCGCCAACCGCATCATCGACGAACAGCAGACCCCCGCCGCCATCGTCGCCCAGCTCAACGCGCTGGAGGCTCTGGCCAAGGGCCAGGGTCAGGCCCTGGGGACCGGCTTCAGCTATCCGGTCACGGTGGAGGCCGTAGCCCGCTGGAGCGCCGGTCTCGAAGCGCGGGGGCTGCAACTGGCGCCGGCGTCGGCGATGACGCAGCGACCGGGAAGATAGGGATGAGGGATGAGAGATGAGGGATTAGGAGGGATGGGTTCCGGCCGCGGTGTCGAGCCTCAAGGCTTCCCTCCCTCATCCCTCATCCCTCATCCCTCATCCCTCACCCCTATGACCGACCTCTCCCTCTACCGCCCCAACGTCGGCGTCGTCCTGTTCCATCCTGACGGGCGGGTCTGGTACGGCCGGCGCGCGGTCACGCCGCCGCCGCACAACTGGCAGTTTCCGCAGGGCGGGGTCGACGACGGCGAGGACCTCGAGGCCGCCGCCCGGCGCGAACTGGCGGAAGAGACCGGCGTCATCTCCGCCGAGCTGATCGCAGCGACCGAGGACTGGATCGCCTACGACTTCCCGCCCGATTACGGCGGCGCGAAACAGTCGCGCGGCTGGCGCGGCCAGAAGCAGAAATGGTTCGCCTTCCGGTTCACCGGCGACGAGACGGAGATCGACCTCGAGCAACACGCCGAGATCGAGTTCGACGCCTGGCGTTGGGGCGCGCTGTCGGAAGCGCCCGACCTGATCGTGCCGTTCAAGCGCGCGACCTACGAACAGGTCGTGGCCGCCTTCGCGCCGTTGGTGGTCTGATCAGCCGAGGCAGCGTCCGGGTCTGGCGCCGGCACTGGTCTCATGGACGTTCGCGCCTGCCTCACCGTTAGGGAAGACGAGGGCGCTGACGACGGCCGTACGGCCCGGCCCAGAGGGGACGCAGGCGACAACACGCCGACGCCCGTCGACGACGGGCGGATCGGCCAGGATTGCATCGGTCCGGCTGGCGGCCGCGGCCCGAACGGCGGCGACGAGCGCGCCCTCATCCATCGATTGGCCCAGCCAAAGGGTGCAGGTTCGTCGGGGTTGCGTCGTCAAGGCGCCACCGGCGGTGCGCGCCGAGCGGCCATCGATGACCTGAAGGGTCGCACCGTCCCGGCGGAAAATCGGACCCTGCGGCGGCGTAAAAGGATCCGGCAGGTTCCGGGTCCACCAGCCCCCGAGGCGGCGTCCGACCTCATCGCCGTCGATTGCGTCGACTACGAAAGGGACGCAGGCCTCGCGGATCGCGCGTTCGGTAAGGGCGAGGGGCTCCCTGCCCTCGCTGACATGTGCGCAAGACGACAGCGCGAGGCACACCGTGAGAACGGCCGCAGGAAGACGGCTGGCCCGGTCGCGCCCGGGAAACGTTTCGAACATCCGCTCCTCCTCCGGGAGCGAAGCTACACCATCAGTTCGCCGGAGCCAGCCGCATCAGCACCAGCCCCGCGACGACCAGACCCGCGGCGGCCACCCGCATCGGATGCACGCCCTCGTTCAGCCAGATCGCCCCGACGATGAAGGCCCCCACGGCGCCGATGCCCGTCCAGACCGTATAGGCCGTGCCGAGCGGCAGCGTCTTCATCGACACCGACAACAGGGCGAAGCTCGCGCCCATGGCCCCGAGCGTGATCACGCTGGGCCACAGGCGGGTGAAGCCCGCCGACTGCTTCATGAAATAGGCCCAGACCACTTCCAGCAGCCCGGCGATGACAAGATAGAACCAGGCCACGCGCGGCCCTCCTCACAAAGGGCCGGGCCGTCCCGGACTTCGTCCCGCATCCACGGGAGCGAGGACGTGGCCTCGTCTTGCAGGGGCTATCTAGGGCGCGGGAGCCGGGGGTCAAGCCGAAGCGCGTTGGCGACGGCCCGTGTTGGCCGGGTGATTGGTGATTGGTGATTGGCGGCCGATCGCGTCCGCGATGGCGCAAGATGACCCCCGCCCGGGAACCAGCAGCCACCAACCACTAATCACCAATCACCTTCCACTCCGATCGGCGAAGGCGGGCTCAGCGGCCGGCGGGGCGGTTCAGCCCGCCGCCGCCACTTCCGAGGCCTGTTCGGCCAGGATGGTCAGGCCCGCCGGCGTGACGTCGGCGAAGCCGCCCTGGACGTCGAACTGGCGACGCGATCCGCCGTCGATGACCGTCACCACGCCTTCGCGCAGGGCGGTCATGAA
>NZ_DASWNO010000202.1:0-4083 GCF_036399195.1 Brevundimonas sp. | reverse complement strand
AGGCCGGAGGCGCCGTCGACGACGCAGACCTTGACGCACGGGGTGGCGACGGCGCGGGGCGGCTGTGTGGTCTGGGCGACGTTGGATGACATCTGTGCGAAACATGGTCCGGCGACGGAGCGAAAATCTTGCAATTCCAGGCGCTCCAGGCTAGATGGAGGCTGACGCGAAACGACTATGACGGTGAGATTCCCGAAAAGCACGACGCGTCTCTTTTCATCGTTCACGCGAAAGGAGACGCCAGGATGAAAGACAGAGACAGAAACCTGCAGCACGCCATGATGTCCTTCGCCCTCTGGGGCGGGATGCTGGTGAATACGAAGAACGGCTACGGCGCCGGCGACCGCGTGGTCAGCCACCCGTCCAACTTCGTGCCCATCAAGATCGAGAAGCGCGGCTAGCGCCAGGCTCGATCTCCGCAAAAAGCCCCGGTCCGAAAGGCCGGGGTTTTTTCGTTGGGGACAGGCTGGGTGATTGGTGGCTGGTGGCTGGTGGCTCGGTGGCTGGTGGTCAGTGGTTAGTGGTTAGTGGCCTTTGGGCGAACGCCGGTGGATGAGGTGCAGCCGCCGGCGCCGGTCCAGCAACCACTAATCACCAGTCACTATCCACTCTTCACCAGCCACCAGTCACCATTTGTCTCCCGCTCCAAAACCCGGCACTCCTGCCCCATGACCCTGATCCGCAGAGAGCGCCGCGCGCACGTCGAAATCTGGACGCTGGACCGGGCCGACCGGCTGAACGCCCTGCCCGATCTGGAGGACGGCGAGGCGTTCGCGGCGGCCTGCGAGGCGGTCAACGCCGACCGCGAGGTGCGCTGCGTGGTGCTGACCGGGGCGGGGCGCGCCTTTTCGGCCGGCGGCGACCTGAAGGCGATGCAGCAGCGGCGCGACCTGTTCGCCGGCTCGGGGGCCGAGATCCGCGAGCGCTATCGCCGCGTGGTGCACCGCATCGTGCGCTCGCTGTACGGGCTGGAGGTGCCGCTGGTGGCGGCGGTCAACGGGCCGGCCATGGGGCTGGGGTGCGACATCGCCGGGCTGGCGGACATCCGCATCGCCTCGGAGACGGCCAGCTTCGGCGTGCCGTTCCTGAAGCTGGGCATATTGCCGGGCGACGGCGGGGCCTGGCTGATGCCGCGCAACGTCGGCTACGCCCGCGCCGCCGAACTGCTGTTCACCGCCCGCACGCTGGACGCGCGCACGGCGATGGAGTGGGGCCTGATCAGCCGGGTGGTCGCGCCCGAGCGGCTGATGGACGAGGCGCTGGAGATCGCCAACGAGGTCGCCGCCCGCGCCCCCGAGGCCCTGCGGATGACCAAGGCCCTGCTGCGCCAGGGCCGCGACGCCACCTTCGACCAGATCCTGGAGATGACCGCCGCCATGCAGGCGCTGGCGCATCTGACCGAGGATCACGCGGAGGGCGTGGCTGCGGCGCTGGAGAAGCGGGCGGCGTCATTCAGCGGCGACTGAGAGGGCGCGTCGACGGGCGACGGCGCCGTCTCTGGCCATAAGCTTCACCATAACCTAGAGTGGGCCCTCATCCTCGGCGGAGGCGGCCATGTTCATCGCTGGATTGAGTCGCCGCACCCTTGTCGCGGCCTCGGGAGCGGCGCTTCTGTCAGGCCCGGCGAGAGGCGCCCAGACCGGCCGTCGGATCGCGACGCCGGCCCAGGACGAAGGCCCCTTCTACCCCACCGCCTACCCCAGCTCGACCGACAACGACCTGGTTCGGCTGACCGGAAGCGACGTCCCGGCCCTGGGCACCGTCGCCCACCTCCATGGCGCGGTCACGACCCTCGACGGCACGCCCGTCGCGGGCGCCCGGGTCGAGATCTGGCAGTCCGACGCGACCGGCAAATACAACCATCCGGCCCAGGAGTTCGTCGGCCACCGGGACCTGCGGTTCCAAGGTTTCGGCGTCACCACGACCGACGCGCGCGGGGGCTACGCCTTCCGCGCCCTTCGTCCCGTGATCTACGAAGTGGCGCTGGGGTCGCGGCGGTTCATGCGCGCCGCCCACATCCATGTCGCGGTCTACACCGACGGCGTGCGCCGCCTCACCACACAGGTCTACCGCCGCGGCGACCCGTATCTGCAGCACGACTTCATCTTCACCCGCCTGTCCGACCCGCAGAAGCGGCTGGTGGTGGCGGATTTCGTCGACGGCTCCGACATGGAGACGGACGCGCTGAAGGCCCGCTTCGACATCATCCTGGCCTGAGCCGTCGCTCGCCCCTAGCCGGCCTTCGCCGGCGCCTGCATGGCGCGGCCGGCCGGCACGCCGGTCGTCACCGCGCGCGGGGCGCCGGCGGTCTGGCCGGGCTTCATGAACTTCACCAGCACGCGCTGGCCGATCAGAAGGGGGGCGTCGCCGGCGGTGACGACGACCTCGACCACCCGTTCGTCGGACCGTTGGGAGGGATCGTCCGAGGCCAGCTTGCGGGCGCCGAAGACGGCGGCGCGGCGCAGGACGGCGCCGACGTAGACCTTGGAGGGATCCCCCTCGGGGGTGATCTCAACGGCTTGCCCCGGCGTGATGTTGGGGATGTCGCTCTCGACAATCTCGGCGCGGGCGATGCGCGGGGCGTCGGGCTCAAGGTCGAACATGTTCGAGACGTTCAGGGTCGAGGCGCCGGCGCCCGGGTTGGCGTAGCGGCGCACGATCCGGCCCGACTGGGGGGCCCGGATGACCGTCAGCTCGACGTTGTAGGCGGACTGGTTGCGGCGGGCGCGGGCGGTGTCGACGGCGGCCTGGGCCGAACCGAGCCGGGCCTGCGCCTGGGCGATGGAGTCGCGGGCCTGGTCGAGGCGCTGGGCGGCGACGAAGTTGGTGGCGACCAGCTGCTCCAGACGCTCGTACTCGCGCTGGGCGGTGCGGATGTCGACCTGGATCAGACGCAGCTGGCTCTCGGCCTGGGCGACGTCGGCGTTGGCGCTCTGCAGGGCCAGGCGGGGCTCGTCGTCTTCCTGACGCGCGAGGATCTGGCCGGCGACGACCCGGTCGCCTTCCTGCACCAACACCTGACGGACGACGCCGCCGCGGCGGGCGGCGATCTGAATGATGCCGCCCTCGACGTCGACCTTGCCGTTGGCGATGGCGGCGTA
The DNA here is from genome assembly GCF_036399195.1 of Brevundimonas sp. GTDB lineage: Bacteria > Pseudomonadota > Alphaproteobacteria > Caulobacterales > Caulobacteraceae > Brevundimonas. The sequence continues at coordinate 982 of NZ_DASWNO010000202.1, read as the reverse complement.
GGGGCTTTCGACCTTCTGGGCGGCGGCCTTCTCGTCCTCGGCCTTCTTCGCCTTGGCCCCGTTCTGCATGAACATGAAGACGACGGCGATGACAACGATCAGCGCGACGCCGATCCAGGTCCACTTGTTCTTCAGAAAGCCGGGCATGGTCAGGGGTCCTCGAGAGGCGGTCAGTGCGACGCCAGCGTGGCGTCAGGATTGGGGATGCGGCGTTCGTCGCTGATGATGACGCCGTCTTCGATCTTGATCACGCGGTCGGCCCACTCTTCCAGACGCGGATCGTGGGTCACGCAGATGACGGCCGCGCCGTGCTCGGTCGCCGCGCGCCGCAGCAGCCGGATGACGATCTGGCCGTTCTCGCCGTCCAAGGCGGAGGTCGGCTCGTCGGCGAACAGGATCTTTGGGTCTTTGGCCAGGGCGCGGGCGATGGCCACGCGCTGCTTCTCGCCGCCCGACAGGGCCGAGGGCCGCTGGTGCAGGCGCGGGCCCAGGCCGACTTCCTGCAGGGCCTCGGTGGCGCGTTTGGTCGCCGCCGCCTTGGACAGGCCCTGGAACTTTAGCACCACCTCGACCTGCTGCAGCGCCGACAGCGCCGGGAACAGGTTGAAGCCCTGGAAGATGAAGCCGCAGTGCGCCAGGCGGAACTTGTCGATCTTGCCGGAAGGCAGCTTCCACAGGTCATCGACGTCGAGCGTGTCCACACGCCCGCCTTCGGGCTTCAGCAGGCCGCTGAGCGCCGCGATCAGGGTCGACTTGCCCGAGCCCGACGGGCCCATGACCATGGTCAGGTCGCCGTGGCGCGCGTCGAAATCGACGCCCTTCAGCACCTCGACGAACGACTTCCCGGACTTGAAGCGCTTCACCAGCCCCTTCGCCTCGATGGCGAAGTCGCCGTGCTTGCCGTGAACCTTGGTGTGTTTGGTCATCGCAGCAGGTCCGCCGGCTGGCTGTTCTTCAGCACGCCCATGGACAGCAGGCCCGA
>NZ_DASWNO010000201.1:0-1675 GCF_036399195.1 Brevundimonas sp. | reverse complement strand
TCAGCAGGCCGTAGTCGGCCCGCCCGCTGGTCGCCACGCAGATTCGCCGAACACCCAACCGCGCCTCCATGACGAAGCTGTAGGCCGCGCGCCTTAGCAACCTGCTACCATGTCCGCGGAGGATGGCATGCGAATCGGATTGTGCGGAACCGGCGGCTTTGCTCGTGAAGTCGCATCCCTGGCCGTGGCCCAGGCGGGCGCCGGCGAGGTCTGCCACCTGGTGCTGGAGCCGGGCGAGGACGCCGTCAACGGCCTGCCGGTCGTGCTGCAGCACGATGCATCTCCAGGCACGGGCATCTCGATCACCATCGCCGATGCGGGGCAGCGGCGCCGGATCGACGCCGAGATGACGGCCGCCGGCCGGACCTTCGTCTCCATCGTCGCTCCGACCTGCGTGTTTCGGGGGCCTTCGCGGATCGGCGAGGGCGCCATCCTGTGCGACCATGTGGTGATCACCGCCAACGTCGTGATCGGCCGGCATTTCCAGGCCAATCTGTTCAGCTACGTCGCCCACGACTGCGTGGTCGGGGACTTCGTCACCCTGGCGCCGCGTGTTTGCGTCAACGGCAACACGGTGATCGAGGACGACGTCTATGTGGGGACCGGCGCCGTCCTCAAGCAGGGGACGCCCGAGCGGCCGCTGCGCATCGGCCGCGGCGCGGTGATCGGCATGGGGGCGGTGGTGACGAAAGACGTGCCGGCCGGCGCCGTCGTCGTCGGCAATCCGGCGAGGGTGATGGACCGCTAGGCGTCGGCCAGCCGGGCGCTGCTGGGGATGTTTATGACGCTGGCCTCCAGCGCCTCCGCCACCGGCAGGGGCGCCCGCGGGCAGGCCGCGTACATCGGCAGCCGGTGCATCAGCGTCCATAGAGGTCGGGCCATGAAGCCGGCGCCGTTCAGCGCCTGCAGGAGGGCGTCGCGCACCTCCATGTCGGGCCGGTCCAGGATCAGGGCGTTGAGCCAGTGGTTGACCTCGGCGCCGGGGCGCGGCGTCAGCAGGCGCACGCCCTCCACGCCGGCGAAGGCGGTGGCGTAGCGCCGCGCCAGTTCCGCCTTGCGCGCCAGCATGTCCGGCAACCGCTCCAGCTGGGCGCAGCCGAGGGCGGCGTTCAGATTGGGCATGCGGTAGTTGTAGCCGACCTCGTCGTGAACGAACGACCACTGGTGCGGCGTGCGGGCGGTGGTGGTCAGGTGCTTGGCGCGCGCCGCCAAGGCCGGGTCGCGGGTCAGGACCGCCCCGCCTCCGCCGGTGGTGACGATCTTGTTGCCGTTGAAGCTCAGCGCCGACACCAGGCCGCGGCCGCCCACGTGCTCGCCGCCCCAGCGGGAGCCCACCCCTTCGGCGGCGTCCTCGATCAGGGTCAGCTTCCAGCGCGCGGCGACCTCGCACAGGCCGTCCAGGTCACACGGATGGCCGAAGACATGCATGACCATCAGCGCCCGGATCGGCGCGCCGGTCCGCACGTTGACGCAGCCCTCGTCGGTGAGACGCGCCGTCTCCGCCAGCCAGGCGTCAAGGCGCACCGAATCGACGCCGAGCGTCACGGCTTCCGAGTCGATGAAGTGCGGCGTGGCGTTTTGGTAGGACACCCCATTGGCCGTAGCGACGAAGGTGAGGGCCGGAACGAGCACCTCGTCCCCTGCGCGGACGCCGGCTAACTTCAGGCAGATGTCG
>NZ_DASWNO010000200.1:0-5743 GCF_036399195.1 Brevundimonas sp. | reverse complement strand
ATCGGCAACTACCAGTCCGGCTCGGGCACGTTCCGCATGAACGTGGCGCTGTCGAAGCTGCCGAGCTTCACCGCCTTGCCGGGGACCGGCGATCACCTCACGGCGGGGATCATCATCGCGCCATCCCTGGCCTATATGGATCGCGCCCATGCCTCGGCCCGCCTGAACGGGTGGTCGGAGCAGCCGATCGTCGAGATGTTGATCCCCTCGACGCTCGACGACACGCTGGCGCCGCCCGGACAGCACGTCGCCAGCCTGTTCTGCCAGCACGTCTCGCCCGATCTGGCGGACGAACACCGGGACACCGTCGCCGATCTGATGATCGACACCGTCGACCGCCGCGCGCCAGGCTTCAAGGCCTCGGTGCTGGGGCGGCTGGCGCTGGGGCCGCGCGATCTGGAGCGACGCTTTGGCCTGGTCGGCGGCGACATCTTCCACGGCCGGCTGACTCTGGACCAGCTGTTCAGCGCCCGCCCGGTGCTGGGCCACGCCGACCATCGGATGCCGGTGCCGGGCCTCTATCTGTGCGGCTCGGGCGCGCATCCGGGCGGAGGAGTCACGGGCGCGCCGGGGCACAATGCGGCCAAGGCGGTGCTGAAGGATTTTCGCCGGTAGCGCCCGGCGCCGTCCGCGTCAGGCGTTTTCGACGCCCATCGCCTTCATGAGGGCGTCGCGCACGGCGGCTTCGGTGAAGGGCTTCTGGATAGTCGCCTGACCGCGCCATTCGTCCGGCAGCCCGCCTTCGCCATAGCCGGTCGAGAAGACGAACGGTACGCCGCGCGCCTTGAGCGCCTCGGCCACGGGGAAGACCTGCTTGCCGGCCACGTTCACGTCCAGAAGGGCGGCGTCCAGTCGCGCTTCGTCGGCCACCAGAGCCAGCCCCTCATCGACAGTCGCGGCGGGCCCGACCGGGGTGCAGCCCATGTCCTCGAGAATGGTCTCCAGCAACATGGCGACAAGCGACTCGTCTTCCACCACCAGGACCCGACGATCCGTCAACGCCTGCGTCATAGACTCGTATCCCTGTCCAGTGGAACGCGGAATTCCACCGCCAATCCGGTGCTTGCGTAGTCGACTTTCACTTCGCCCGCCAGATCGTGTCGCACGTTTCGCTCGATCAGCCGGCTGCCGAAGCCCTTCCGCTCCGGAGCGCTCACGGCCGGGCCGCCGATTTCCCGCCATGTCAGGTGCAGGACGGGCCGGGCGTGATCGGCGACGGACCAGTCCACCATGACCCGCCCTTCCGGCGCGCTCAGGGATCCGTATTTGGCGGCGTTGGTCGCCAGCTCGTGGAAGATCATGCCGAGCGACAGCGCCGCCGCGGGCTCCAGCGCCACGGGCGGACCGACCAGGCTGATGCGGCTGGCGCCGTGCGCCTCCGTCTCGTGCTGCAGGACGGCGCGCAGGTCCGCGCCCTCCCAGTGGCTGCGCGTCAGCAGGTCATGGGTGTGCGACAGCGCCATCAGCCGCGCCTGGAACCCTTCCGCGAACGTCCGCGGATCCGTGTGCGAGCGGGCTGTCTGCATGGCGATCGACTGAACCGTGGCGAGGGTGTTCTTCACCCGGTGGTTCAGTTCGTCGATCATCAGCTTTTGACGCTCAGCGGCCACGACGTTGGCGGTGACGTCATGGCCCTGCACGAAGACCCCGAGCATCTCCCCGTCAGCATCTCGGATCGGCTGATAGACGAAGTTCAAATAGACGTCCTCCAGCGGCGCGCCCGGCGTGCGCTGAAGCTGGATCAGGCTGCTGCGACCCTCGTGCGTCTCCCCGGTGGCGAAGACATCGTCGAGGACAGCAACGAAGCCCTGGTCGATCACCTCGGGCAGGGCCTCGCGGACCGTCTTGCCGGTGATATCCCGGTGCCCGATCAGCTGGGCGTAGGCGCCGTTGTACATCTGGAAGACGTGGTCGGGGCCGGACAGAACGGCGACGAAGCCGGGCGCCTGCATGAACATCTCGACCAGCCGGTTCCGCTCCGACTCCAGCCGACGGTTGTCTTCCTGCACCAGGGCGGCTCGACCCATGACCGCGCCGCCCAGGACGGCGTCGATGGCGCTGATCTGACTGGCGGGGGCGGCGCCGTCCTTGAGCCGCTGCAACTCGGTCACGTCGGTGGTGTGCTGCAGCAGGAAACTGACCCCTCCCTGTTCGTTCAGAACCGGCGTGTGCGTGGCGCTCCACAGCCGTTCCTCGAAGGCCTCCTCCCCGTCCGGTCCGACGATGGGCATGGAGAATCGCACCACCGCCAGATGATCCCGCTGCCGCGTGTCGCGGGCCTTTTCGAGCGAGGCCTGCACCTGACGCACGTTCTCGGGCGCTTCCTCGCCGGGACCGCCGTCGAAGGCGGCGAACAGCGGGCGGCCGATGAGGGCCGAGCGCTCGCTGCGTGTGGCGACCAGATAGGCCTGGTTGACCGCGGCGATCTTCAGATCCGGGGTCAGCAGCACATAGGGATTGGGCGATGCGTCAAACGCATTCGCCAAGTCGGCCGCTACGCCGCCCGTTTTCGCCAGTTCCTTCAAGCCGATCCCCGCCCTACGCGCACACCAACGCTTCGAACGAAAAACCGTTCAAGCGTCAATCGCGGAAGCGTGCGATCCAGAACGAAACCTGCGTTCGTCGCGGGGTTATGCCAGCGCCGCTGCGAGGCGGCCTGTGTCACTCGTAGCTGTCGTACCGCTGGCCCTGAGCCAGGTTGCCGAACTTGGTGGTGTTGGCGTCGAAGCTGAGCTTGATCGTACCGATCGGACCGTGACGTTGCTTGCCGACGATGACTTCGGCCTGGTGCTCCAGACGGTCCATGTCCTCCTGCCACTGCAGGTGCTCCGGCGAACCTTCGCGCGGTTCGGCTCGGCCGAGATAATAGCTCTCGCGATAGACGAACATGACGGCGTCAGCGTCCTGCTCGATCGAGCCGGATTCCCGCAGATCCGACAGCTGTGGCCGTTTGTCTTCCCGTTGTTCGACCTGACGCGACAGCTGCGACAGGGCGAGGATCGGTACGGACAGTTCTTTGGCCAGAGCCTTAAGGGCGCCGGTGATCTCCGACACCTCCTGCACCCGGTTCTTCTGGTTGTTGCTCTCGCCGGTGGTGATCAGTTGAAGGTAGTCGACGATGATCAGGTCGAGCCCCTGTTCCTGCCGCTTCAATCGGCGGGCGCGTGCGGCCAGTTTGGAGATCGACAGGCCGCCCGTGGCGTCAATGTACAGCGGGCTCTCGCCGATCTCGACCGCCGCCTCGCGGATCCGGCCAAAGTCGGCGGCGTCGATCTCGCCCTTGCGCAGCTTGTCGGACGACACGCCGGACGCGTCGGCCAGGATGCGCATGGCCAGCTGCTCGGCGCTCATTTCCAGGGAGTAAAAGGCGACGACGCCGCCGCTGACGGTCTTGCGGCCCTCCGGCGTCGGCTCCCACCGATAGTTGCGGGCCACGTTGAACGCGATGTTGGTGGCCAGCGCCGTCTTGCCCATTGAGGGACGTCCGGCGAGGACCAGCAGGTCGGACGGGTGCAGGCCGCCCAGCTTGGCGTCGAGATCGTCCAGATGGGTGGCGAGACCCGCCAGCTTGCCGTCGCGCTGATACGCCTCCGCGGCCATCTGGACCGCGCCCGACAGGGCGGACGAGAAGGCGACGAACCCGGATGACGGCTTCCCGGTTTCAGCCAGGGTGTAGAGCTGCTGTTCCGCGCTCTCGATCTGGTCGATGGCGGCGGTTTCGGGCTGCGGCGCCTCGCGCACGATCTGGCCGCCGATGCGGATCAGGTCGCGGCGCAGGGCGAGGTCGTAGACCACGCGTGCATAGTCGGGCGCATTGGCGCCGGGCGGCGCCCTGTCGACAAGATCGGCGAGGTAGCGCAGGCCGCCGAACTCCTGGAAGGCGGGATCCTGCTTGAACCGCTCCATGAGGATCGTCGGCTCGGCCAGCATGCCCTGACGCACGTGGTCCTCGATGGCCTCGTACAGACGCTGGTGGAAGGGCTCGTAGAAATGGACACCGCGTAATCGGTCGCTCAGCCGCTCGAACACCGCGTTGTCGAACATCAGCGAGCCGAGTAGCGCCTGCTCCGCCTCCAGATTGTGGGGCAGCGACGGGATGGACGCAGCGTCCATCGGCGACGGGAATTGGACGGGGGCGAAGGCGTTCATCGGCGACAGGCATAGCGGCGCGCTGCGTCGGAAACGGACGGAAAAGTCAGGCTCCGGTCAGATGAACGGGGACACCTTTGTGGATGGCCGGAAAAGCCCTGCCGGATCAGTACGGATCAGGCCGTGGGACAGGGGAAGCGAGCGTTCATCCATTCGCGCAGCCCTTGCGTGACCGTGATGTTCCGACGCGCCGCGGGGATGGCGTTGAAGCGCGCGAGCAGTTGATCGGCGTTGACGGGGACCTTTTCCGGCATGCAGGTCGCCGGCGCCCGGCCGGCGGCCCGCGCTGCGTCCTGTTCGCGCCGCAGGGTGGCGAATCCGGTCTTGACCTCGTTCATCAGCCGGCGTGTGTCCGAACGCAGCAGGGCCGTCGGGTTGCGGGGGATGCCAGCTGCGGTGGTCAGGAACTGCTGCACGGTCATGGCGCTCGCGGCCGTGGCGAACAGCATGGCGGCGACGCCGGCGATCAAGGCGATTTTCTTCATGGCGGTCCTCCCCGGATGACGCAGCATGGCCGATGATTTGCGGCGAAACAACGGTCGCGCGAAGCGAGCGGGATGCAAAAAGGGCGCGTCCGGCTGGACGCGCCCTTCTCTTGAAACAGCGGTGCGGTGGGTTCAGGCTTCCGAACCGAGACCGTCCTGCTGGCCGGCGCCGCCGGCGACCATGTCCTTGGCCTGTTCGAGAGCCGCTTCGCGGTCCTCGTCGTAGGCGGCCTTGATCACGTCCTCGCCCTTAGCCTGACGTTCAGCCTCATCGGCCGAGCGGGCCACGTTGATCTTGACGGTGGCCTGGACCTCGGCGTGCAGGCGAACCAGCACTTCGTGGACGCCCAGCGTCTTGATCGCCGTGTTGAGCACGACCTGCGAACGTTCGACTTTGCCGCCTTCGGCCTGGATGGCCTCGGCGACGTCGCGGCCGGCGACCGAACCATAGAGCTGGCCCGTTTCACCCGCCTGGCGGATCATGACGTAGGACTGGCCGTCGATCTTGTCGGCGACCTTCTGAGCGGCTTCCTTGTTCTTGTCGTTGCGGGCCTCGATGGCGGCGCGGTCGAGTTCGAACTTCTCCAGGTTCTTCGACGTGGCGCGGAGCGCCTTGTCGCGTGGAAGAAGGAAGTTGCGGGCGAAGCCGTCCTTAACGGTGACGACGTCGCCGATGGCGCCGAGGTTCTCGACGCGTTCAAGCAGAACGACCTTCATCTTACTTCACCACATAAGGCAGGAGGGCCAGATAGCGGGCGCGCTTGATGGCCTTGGCCAGTTCGCGCTGCTTGATCTGGGACACGGCGGTGATGCGCGAAGGCACGATCTTGCCGCGTTCGGAGATGTAACGCTGGAGCAGCTTGACGTCCTTGTAGTCGATCTTCGGCGCGTTCTCGCCCGAGAACGGGCAGACCTTGCGGCGACGATAGAAGGGACGGCGGGGGCCGTTCGTGGCGTTGACGGGAGCGCCGGGGCGCGGAGCGGTTGTGTCGGTCATGAGGTCCTCTCCTTACGCTTCGACGGCGTCTTCACGCGGGCGTTCGCGGTCGCGCTCACGTTCGCGCTCGCGGCGGGCCAGCAGGGGCGACAGTTCCAGGTCGAGTTCCTCG
>NZ_DASWNO010000199.1:0-1747 GCF_036399195.1 Brevundimonas sp. | reverse complement strand
CGGCGGCGCGTCCGCCCAGCTGGCCGCCCGCCCGGTCGCGGCTCCGGCCCTGCCGGACCCCCAATCGTTCGAGCAGGTCGTCGCCCTGATCGGCGAGAAGCGCGAGGTCGGCCTGCAGATGGACGTGCAGCGCTACGTCCGGCCGGTGGCCTTCAAGCCCGGCGCCATCACCTATGAAAGCCTCGACGGCGCGCCGATGGATCTGGCGCGCAAGCTGGCCTCGCGGCTGAAGGACTGGACCGGCCGCACCTGGCTGATCGCCGCCAACGGCCAGGGCGGCGGCGAGACGATGATCGAGGTGGACCGTCGCCGCCGCGGCGAGGAGCGGGCCGAGATCGAGGCCGACCCGTTCGTCCGCTCGGTGCTGGAAGCCTTCCCTGGCGCGAAGATCGGCGAGATCAAGACCATCGCCGCCCCGGTGGAGCTGCCGGTCATCCCGGACGAGGCGGCGGAGGAGGAGTAGGGCCGGGGCCGCCGGTCTCACTTCTTCCCCTCTCCGTCATCCTCGGGCTTGACCCGAGGATCGGACCGTCCGGTGATCCGTCAGCGGATGGCCGCAGCATATCAGGGCCGCATCCGACCTACAGCCCGCAGCCACGTCTGATCCTCGGGTCAAGCCCGAGGATGACGGTGGTGGGTTAGGATGTGGCCCTGAAGGATCCTCGCCGCTTCAGCGCAAGGACGAGCGCTTCGCACTCGGGCGCTTAAGCCCTCCCCCAATGGGAGAGGGGCGGCGAAACCCCCTGTCGCTCGACGATCAGAGAACCTATCTTCCCGCCCATGAAAGACCTCAACGCCCTCATGCAACAGGCCCAGGCGATGCAGCAGAAGCTGCAGGAAGCCCAGGCGAAAATGGCTGAAACGACCGCGTCCGGAACCTCCGGCGGCGGGCTGGTGACGGTGGCCCTGAAGGGCGCTGGCGAGATCACCTCGGTGGTCATCGACGACAGCTTGCTGGTCCCAGGCGAGGGCGAGATTCTCGCTGACCTGATCGTCGCCGCCCACGCGGACGCCAAACGCCGGCTGGACGAGGCCAACGGCGCCCTGATGCGCGAGGCCGCCGGGCCCATGGCCGGGATGAACATCCCCGGCATGCCCAAGCTGTTCTAGCTCACCTTGATCGTCATCGCCGGGCTTGTCCCGGCGACCCAGGAACACCGTCCGTTGAGATCGACCCTCTCCCCTCCGTGTTCATGGATCCTCGGGACAAGCCCGAGGATGACGGCGGCTTAGATGGCCGCCTCCGCAGGACCCGAGATCGAAAGGCTGATTTCGCTGCTGGCGAAGCTGCCCGGCATGGGGCCGCGCTCGGCGCGACGAGCGGCTCTGGCGCTGCTGAAGAAGCGCGAGCAGCTGCTCGTGCCGCTGGCCGAGTCGCTGGCCGAAACGGCGGCCAAGGTGTCGTCCTGCTCGGTTTGCGGCGCGCCCGACACCCGCAATCCCTGCTCGATCTGCTCGGACGGCGGGCGCGACAACGCCCTGATCTGCGTGGTCGAGGAGGCCGGAGCCCTGTGGGCGATGGAGCGGTCCGGCGCCTTCCGCGGCAAATACCATGTGCTCGGCGGCCTGCTGTCGGCGCTGGACGGGGTCGGTCCCGACGCCCTGCGGATCGCCGAACTGACCGGCCGGGTGCGCGGCGGCGAGGTCAAGGAGGTGGTCCTCGCCCTGCCCGCCACCGTCGACGGCCAGACCACCGCCCATTACATCGCCGAGCGGCTGGCCGCCTCCGGCGTGACCGTCAGTTCGC
>NZ_DASWNO010000198.1:0-8219 GCF_036399195.1 Brevundimonas sp. | reverse complement strand
GTTCACGGTCAGGCCAAGATGCTCCAGCACCTTGCGGACCTCGCGGTTCTTGCCCTCGGTGATTGAGACGCTGATCCACAGATTGGCCGACTGCTTCTCGTCGTCGCCGCCCTTGGCCTTGTCCAGCGTGGCCTCGATCGGACCGTAGCGGACGCCGTCGACGGTCACGCCCTCCTTCAGCGAATCCAGCTGCAGCTGCGACACCCGCCCCCGCGCCCGGGCGCGGTACTGGCGCACCAGCTCGGTCGAGGGCAGCTCCAGCGCCCGGCTCAGTTCCCCGTCGTTGGTCAGCAGCAGCAGGCCCTCGGTGTTCAGGTCCAGCCGGCCGACCGAGATCACGCGCGGCAGGCCGCTCGGCAGGGCGTCGAACACCGTTGGTCGTCCTGCCGGATCGGTGTGCGAGGTCAGCAGGCCCGCGGGCTTGTGATAGCGCCACACGCGCGTCGCCTGGGCCGAGCCGATCGGCTTGCCGTCGACGGTGATGACGTCGTCGCGCGTCACCAGCACCGCCGGCGTGTCGAGGATCTTGCCGTTGACGGCCACCTTGCCCAGGCCGATCAGGCGCTCGACCTCGCGGCGCGACGCGATGCCGGCGCGGGCCATGGCCTTGGCGATGCGCTCGCTGCGCTTCGGACCCTCGTCGGCCTTGGCGCCCGGTTTCCCGTCCTTTGAGAACGTCTTGCCGTCCTTGCTGAAGGGCTTGCCGCCTGGCTTGCCGAAGGGCTTTCCGCCTTTGGGCGGGCCGCGATCGTCGCCGCCTTCGGTGCGCTTGACGTAGGGTTTGCGCGGGCCGTCGCGGCTGTCGTCTTGACGCGGGCGCGGCTTCTTGTCGTTGTCTCGGGGATGGCTGGCCATGATGAGCGGTTCATGCACATGGCCTTGGCGTGTGCGCAAGCGGCGGCGGACGCCGGAGAGACGCCCGTCGGCTGCGTGATCGTCGACGAGGCGACCGGCGAGGTGGTGGCGGAAGGTCGAAACGGGCCGATCGGCGCTCACGACCCGACGGCCCACGCCGAGATCGTCGCCCTGCGCGCGGCGGCGGCCAAGCGCGCCAACTATCGTCTGACCGGCCTGACGCTCTACGTCACCTTGGAGCCCTGCGCGATGTGCGCGGGCGCGATCAGCCACGCCCGCCTCGGCCGCGTCGTCTGGGGCGCCGATGACCCCAAGGGCGGAGCGGTCGCCCACGGGCCCCGCTTCTTCGACCAGCCGACCTGTCACTGGAAGCCCGCGGCTGAGGGCGGCGTCCTGGCCGCCGAAGGCGGCGACTTGCTGCGGGGTTTCTTCCGCGCCCGGCGCAAAGGAACGGCCCCCGCGACCGGACGTTAGCTAGCCGGGCCCCACGGCTCCGCTTCCCGAGAGCCAGCATGAAGTCCTACGCCCTGCCCCTCCTGCTGACCTTGGCGCTGGCTGCATGCGGTCAGAAGCCAGCCGACGCTCCGTCGGATGGGGACGCCGTTCGGGAACGGGCGCAGGAAGCTCAGACCGCCCGGAAACGCACCGGGGCCGAGCTTCAGGACCGGGCCCTGAACCGCATCATCCGCACCGTCTACCTGTGCAACAACAGCGAGCGTCTCTCGGTCGATTTCGACAACCCCCGCCGGATGGCGACGGTGCGCAACTCCAGCGGCGCGGCCGTGGACCTGTTCCAGGAACAGTCCACCGACGGCCTGTGGTACCGCGCCTCGGGCTACGAACTGCGCGGCAAGGGCGTCATGGCGACGTGGACGGCGGACGGGCGCGATCCCACCGACTGCCGCGCAGTCGACTAGGCGAAGGCCGCCAACCGGGCGTCGAGCCGGGCCATCACCTCCGGCCAATCCTGATCCGTGATCGCGAACATGACCGTGTCACGCACCCGACCCGTGTGAGTCGTCTTGTGCCGCCGAAGCACGGCCTCCCGCACCGCGCCCAGCCGAGCGATGGCGGCCTGGCTGCGGGCGTTGATCGCATCGGTGATGATCTCGACCCGAACGATGCCGCTGTCGAAGGCGTGCCCGAGGAGAAGCCGCTTGCTGGCCGGGTTGATCACGCCGCCCCGCGCGTCCGGGTGATAGAAGGTCGAGCCCAGCTCCACCCGCCGATGCTCCGGAACCAGGTCATGCAGGCTGCTGGCGCCCACGATCCGACCATCGCTCAGCCGTCGCACCGCATAGGGCGTGTCCCGGCCTCCCGCGAGCCGCTTCATGAACCCGTCCCACCAGGGATCGAAGGCCTCGCCGTAGGCCGTCGAGACCATGATCGACCAGGCTTCGGGATCAACGCTGATGGCGGCGCGCAAAGCCTCCTTCAGCCCGGGCGCGAAGGGCTCCAGCCGCACCCAGCGGTTTTCCAGCACGACCGGCTCGATCTTCATCCGCCCGCGAGGTCCTGCTCAAGGAAGGCGCTCACGGCGGCCGTACTGGCGGCCTTGGCCACGAAAGCGTCGCCGACGGCCCGGGCCAGGATCAGCGTCAGCCGGCCCCGTTCGGCCTTCTTGTCTCCCGCCATGCGTTTGACGAGGGCCGTCGCCCTGAACGTCCCGACTTGGCGCGCGCGCGTCGGAAGGCCCGCCGCCGCGAGCACGGCCTCAACCCGCGCGGCCGCTTCCGGGTCGCACAAACCGCTCGTCGCGGAGAAGCGGAACGCCATGGCGCAGCCCAGCGCGACGGCCTCGCCGTGCGTCAGCCGGTCCTCGTCGAAGCCCAGCTCCGCTTCCAGGGCGTGGCCGAACGTGTGGCCGAGGTTTAGCAGGGCGCGGCGCCCGCCTTCCCGTTCATCCTGAGCGACGATGGCGCTCTTGATCTCCACGGACCGCACCACGGCCCGCTGCAGCGCCTTCGGCTCGCCCACAGCCCCCGCCGCACCGTCTTTCGCCAGCCAGTCGAAGAACGTGGCGTCGGTGATCAGCCCGTGCTTGAGAACCTCGGCCCAGCCGGAGCGCAGCTGCCGCTCCGGCAAGGTGCCAAGCAGATCGACGTCGGCCAGCACCAGCCGCGGCTGGTGGAACGCCCCCACGAGGTTCTTGCCCCGGGGCGTGTCGATGGCGGTCTTGCCGCCGACCGACGAGTCGACCTGGGCCAGAAGGGTGGTCGGGACCTGGATGAAACCGATCCCTCGCATGTACAGGGCGGCGGCCAGCCCTGCGAGGTCACCCACCACGCCGCCGCCGAGAGCGATGATCACGTCGCTCCGGTCCAGGCCGAAGGCCAACAGCCGGTCGATCACCCGCTCCAACTCGGCGAAGGATTTGGAGGCCTCGCCCGGCGGCACCGCCAGCAGACGGGCACGGACGCCCGCGGCCTCGAGCGACGCCATGGCGGCGGGGCCGTGCAGGGCCGCGACCGTCTTGTCGGTCACGATGACAGTGCGGCCGCCGAGCATCGGCCCGGTCCGCTGTCCCAGCTCGCCGAGCAGACCGCGCCCGACCACGACGTCGTAAGGCGAAAAGCCGGGCCCGCTGACGGGGATGACCGTACTCATGCCGCGGACCTCGCGCCGAAGTCTTCGAGCGCCCGCACGATGGCGTCCACGGCCTCGCCGTGAGCGCCTCGGGCGACATCCACGGTGACGTCGGCCATGCCGTAGAACGGATATCGAACAGCCGCCATGGACGTCAGCGCCTCAAGCGGATTCCGCCCGCGCAGCAGCGGCCGGGTGTCGCGCCGCTGGACCCGCTCGGCCACCGTTTCCAGATCGGCGCGCATCCAGACGGTCACCGCCCGGGCCGTCAGCGCCGCGCGCGTGTCGGGATTGAGGATGGCGCCGCCGCCGGTCGCCAGCACCATTCTTGGTCCCTCCAGAAGCCGCTTCATCACACGCGCCTCTCCGGCCCGGAACTCCGCTTCGCCCAGGCGGGCGAAGATGTCGGACACGGTCATGCCCGCCGCCGCCTCGATCTCCACGTCGCCGTCGGCGAACGGCAGGCCAAGCCGCCTGGCAAGCCGCCGCCCTACGGTCGATTTGCCCACGCCCATCAGGCCGACCAGCGCTATGGTGCGTTCAGACACGGGAATCGACGCGGCCTCGTTCAACGTCGGCCTCGCGGGGACCGGTTTACAGGCGACGGACAGGGCGCGGACAGGCACGGCATGAAGCCAACACCCTCTACACCAAGCGACGCCGCCGCAAAGCGCCGGGTCGGATGAGCACGCCGCAGATCGAGGCCTTTCTGGAGATGATGGCGGTCGAGCGGGACGCCTCTCCGCATACGCTGTCGGCCTATGCGCGCGATCTGGCCGACGCCGAAGCGGGCGTGGCCGCCGGACTGATGCGCGCGGACGAAGCGGGGATTGAGGCTTGGTACGCCGGCCTGGGGCGACGCGGCCTGTCCCCGGCCACACAGGCTCGCCGACGCTCCGCCGTGCGACAGTTCTATCGCTTCGCGTTGGGCGAGGGCTGGCGCGCCGACGATCCGTCGCGGCGACTGGACGCGCCGAAGCAGGGCCGCAGCCTGCCCAGGACCCTGTCCGGCGACGAGATCGCCAGCCTGCTCGCCGCCGCAGCGGCGCGGGACGGCGCCGCCGGCGTCCGCCTCGTCGCGCTGGTCGAGCTGGCCTATGCGTCCGGGCTGCGCGTCTCGGAGCTTCTGTCGCTGCGGTTGGAGGCCGTTCGTCGTGATCCCGCCTGGCTGATCGTGCGCGGCAAGGGCGGCAAGGAACGCCTCGCCCCCCTCAACACCGCCGCGCGGGAGGGGGTGAAGGCGTGGCTGATCGCCCGCGACGCGGCCCGGCCCGAAAAGGCGCCGGACAGCCCGTGGCTGTTCCCGTCCGCCTCGGCCAAGGGCCATCTGACCCCCCGCCGCTTCGCCCAGCTGCTGGATCAGGCGGCGATCGACGCAGGCATCGATCCCGCCCGCGTCAGCCCCCACGTCCTGCGCCATGCCTTTGCAACCCACCTGCTGGAGGGCGGGGCCGATCTGCGCGTGGTCCAGACCCTGCTCGGTCACGCCGACATCGCCACCACACAGATATACACCCACGTCGCGACAGATCGGCTGGCGCGAGTGGTGCAGGACATGCACCCCTTGGCGCGGGATGAGTAGCGGCGCATAGTCAGCCCATGGGCCAGTCCTTCTTCGTCAAGGCCCTGTGGGATGCTGAAGCCAGCGTCTGGTTCAGCGAGTCCGACATCCCGGGCCTCGTTCTTCAGACTGACACCCTCGAAGAATTTGAGGATCTGATCCGACATTTCGCACCGGATCTTCTCGCGTCGAACCTCGGTATTCATGACCCTGTGATGATCCGGTTCGAGGCCGTGCGCGAACTTGATCTTGCTGCCGCCTGATTTGGCGTTGCGACCTCACCCCACCCCTCAGGATCGGGCCTAGGTTCGGTTCGGGGAGCAGCCGATGGTTCAGGACTATTATCGCGAGCTGACACGGACGCTGGCGAAGCCTGGGTATGTAAAGGTTCCTGGCGGGAAGGGCAGCCACGAGAAGTGGCGAAACAAGGAAGGCCGGCAGGTGACGGTCCCTTCCAAGCCTCTGCGCCACCTGGCCAATGAAATCCTCAAACAGACCGGCCTGCCGAAGGCCTTCTGAACCGCCGCTTGCCCCCCGGCGTTGTCCCCACTAGGTTCCGCCGCCTTCCAGAGCGCCGCAGGGCGCGCCGAGCATGAAGACGCCCTGATGGCCGTGCACTACCTCGAGTTCGAAAAGCCGATCGCGGATCTGGAAGCGAAGATCGAGGAACTGAGCCTGCTCTCCTCGACGTCCGGCTCGTTCGAGGCCGAGATCCAGGGTCTGCGCCAGAAGGCGGAGCAGCTTCGCCGCAAGACCTACGCCGGCCTAGACCCGTGGATGAAGACCCAGGTCGCGCGCCATCCGCAGCGTCCGCACTTCGTCGACTATGTCGCCGGCCTGTTCACCGATTTCGTCGAGCTGAAGGGCGACCGGCAGTTCGGGGACGATCAGGCCATCCTTGGCGGGCTGGCGCGGTTCCGCGGCGAGCCGGTCGTGATCATGGGCCACGAAAAGGGTCACGACACCCAGACCCGGGTGGTCCACAACTTCGGCATGGCCCGCCCGGAGGGTTACCGCAAGGCGGTCCGCCTGATGGACCTCGCCGAGCGTTACGGCCTGCCGGTGCTGACCTTCGTCGACACCGCCGGCGCCTATCCAGGGCTGGGCGCCGAAGAACGCGGCCAGGCCGAGGCCATCGCCCGATCGACAGAGCGCTGCTTGACCCTCGGCGTGCCGTCCATCGCCACGATAACGGGCGAAGGCGGATCGGGCGGCGCCATCGCCATCGCCGCCGCGGGGCGGGTGCTGATGCTGGAGCACTCCATCTATTCGGTCATCTCGCCGGAAGGCGCGGCCGGCATCCTGTGGCGCGACGGCGCGCGGGCGCGGGATGCGGCCATGGCCATGAAGATCACCGGCCCGGATCTGGTCGAGCTGAAGATCGTCGACCGAATCATCCAGGAACCGGTCGGCGGAGCGCACGCCGATCCGCAGGCGGCGATCGCCGCCGTCGGCGACGTTCTCGCCGAGGAACTCGCCGCCCTGTCCCCCCTGACACCGGAGCAACTGCGCAAGGCTCGGGCGGACCGGTTTTACGCGATCGGTCGCAACGGGGCGCATTAACCTCTCGTCTACCACGACCTGCGACGGTTACGTCATGCGTGCAAGTGTGTGGCCGGCCCGTTCAGTGAGCGTATTTTGAGCGGCGTCGGCGAGGCGCTGCGCGAGAGTTCGGTCATCAACCTGTCTGGTGCGGTGACGATGGTCATCGACGATTCTCCGTTCGGTCTCGACCTGACCTGTTCAGCGCTGCGCGGCTTCGGCATCCGCGTCCGCTACAGCTGTCACTCGGCCGCGGCCGCGATGGAGATACTGGCGGATCAGCCGATCGATCTGATCGTGGTGGATTGCGAGATGCCGACCGTGGACGGCTATGAACTGGTCCGCTGGCTCCGGCGCTCGGTCAAGCCGCCCAACGCCATGACGCCGGTGATCATGACCGCGGCGCACATGCGGCGCTCGAAGATGCTGGAGGCGCGGGACTGCGGCGCGAACTTCGTGGTCACCAAGCCGTTCAGCGCCACGACCCTGCTGGAGCGGATCGTCTGGGTCGCGCGCGACACCCGGCCGTTCCTCGAGGTCGGCGACTATTTCGGTCCGGATCGCCGCGTGCGCGACACCGGACCCAAGGGGGAGGAGCGCCGCGCCGCGGCGATCCGTCAGGCGGCGTTCGTCGCCGAGCAGGCAAGAGCAGCCGCGGTGGAGGCGGCGGAGGAGTTGCAGTGAGCGTCATCACCCACGCGCGGGGCAAGTCCCGCCTCGCCACCATGATCGACGCCGCCGGAGGGGTCAGCGTCGGCGTCGCTCTTGCTCAGGCGCGCGAGAATATCGAGGCGATGCGCGCCCAGGCCATGGCGGTCGTGGATGCGCAGATCGTCCTGCTGGAAGCCGTGCCTCAGCCGGGCTCGATCGAGGAACAGGCGGGCCGTATCGGCGAAGCGTACCGCGCCGCCAACGGGGTCATCGATGCGGCGAGCCCGTTCGAGCTGCTGGACCTGTGCCGCGCCGCCGCCGGGCTGTGCGACATCCTCGACAACGCGCCGGCCGACAAACCCTTCGACTGGCGCATCGTCACCGTTCACGCCCGGGCGCTGAAGCTGCTGCAAACACTGCCGCTGGAACAGGCCGACTCGCGCGCCGCCGTGCTCGACAGCTTGCGGCAGGTCGTCGAGCGAAAGTCGGCGCCGCGGCCTCCGACTTCCACTCTCTAGGTCTCCGCGTCGGCAGACGCGCGGTCCGTCCGCGCTCCCCGCGTCTGCTTGCGCCACAGGGCCGCGTACTCACCCCCCTGCCGGGCCACCAGCTCGTGGTGCGCTCCGCGCTCGACAATCCGTCCGGCCTTCAGCACCAGGATCTGGTCCGCGTCGGCGATGGTGGACAGGCGGTGCGCGACCACCAGCGTCGTGCGCCCCGCTCGGGCCCGGCGCAGCGTCTTCTGGATCGCCGCCTCCGTCCGGCTGTCGAGCGCGCTGGTCGCCTCGTCGAGGATCAGGATGCCCGGATCGGCCAGCAGGGCGCGGGCGATGCCGACCCGCTGGCGTTCGCCCCCCGACAGTTTCAGGCCGCGCTCCCCCACCCGCGTCTCCATGCCCTCCGGCAGGCCGCGGATGAAGACAGCCAGTTCCGCCGCCTCGGCCGCCGCCCAGATCGCCGCCTCGTCCGCATCCGGTCGGGCGAAGCCGATGTTGGCCCGCAGGCTGTCGTTGAACAGGGCCAC
>NZ_DASWNO010000197.1:0-7451 GCF_036399195.1 Brevundimonas sp. | reverse complement strand
TTCGTCATCCTCCGGCAAGCGTAGCGAGACCGGGGGACCCAGCGGCGCGCGCGAGCGCGAACCTGCCGGGAGCGCGGCTGAACAGGTCGCCTTCGGCGCCGCTGGGTCCCCCGATCTGCGCCGCTAAAACGGCTTGTCGGAGGATGACGAAAGAAAGCGAGTCGACGCCCCCTCGATCCGCTCCTCCAGCAGCGCCATGAACTCCGCCCGCTTCAACCCGGCGGGGATGGCCGGCAAAAACTCGTACACCACGGTCCCCGGATAGCGCCGGAAGCCGTGCGCGGGCCAGTGGACGCCGGAGTTGGTGGCGATCGGGGTGCAGGGGCTGTCGAGGTCGCGGTAGAGGGCGGCGATGCCCGGCTTGTAGTCGGGCGGGGCGCCGACGGGCGCGCGGGTGCCTTCCGGGAAGATGAGGATCTGGCGGCCCTGGGCGTGCCGCGCGCGAGCCTGCCGGACCATCTCCTTCAGAGCCTTGGAGTGGGCCGAGCGGTCGACGGCGATCATGCCGGTCTTCCAGGCGAACCAGCCGAAGAAGGGCAGGGGCAGCAGCTCCTTCTTCATGATGAAACAGTTGTCGGGTAGCACGGCGAAGGGGGCGATGACGTCGAGCATGCTCTGGTGCTTGCCCGCCAGCAGCGATGCCCCCTCGGGCCGGTGCTCCAGTCCCCGGAACTCGACCCTGACCCCCGCGATCCAGCGCAGGCCGAACAGGATGAAGCGGGCCCAGCTGCGGATCACCCACATCGCGGCGCGGTAGGGCAGCAGCAGCGCCGGGGACAGGCCGACGGCGAAGAGGGCCATCGACAGGTACAGCCAGGCGACGAACAGCAGCGATCGGACGGCCGTCATGTCAAACGGCCTTGGCGGCCGGAGCCTCGGCGGCCGGGTCTTCCGGCGAGAAGCCGCCGAGCGTGGCCCGGCCCAGGGCCGCCAGATATTTCATGTATTCCAGCGTCATTCGCCGAGCCGTCACCGCCGCCCGCCACCAGCGCGAGTTGTCCAGCGACGGGGTCTCGATGGCGTAGGGGGTCAGCCGCACGCCCGGCGCCGCGGCGCGGATCTCGGTGAGGGCGCGAGGCATGTGGTAGTCGGACGTCACCACGATCAGGCTGTCGTAGCCCTTGGCGGCGGTCCAGGCGGCGATCTCCTGCGCGTTGCCCAGCGTGTCCTCGGCCTCGAAGCCGAGATCGACGCAGCAGTTGAACAGCCGATTGGAACCTGGCGTCAGGGCCCGCAGCTCCTGCCGGCGGACTTCGCGGTTGACGCCTGAGATCAGCACGCGCTCGCCCTTGTCCTGCTCCAGCAGCCGAATGGCGGTGTTGACGCGCTCGGCGGAGGGGCCGGTCAGGGCGACGATGGCGTCGGCCCGCTCCGGCTCGGGAGCAGGCGCGAGGCCGCGCACGCGGTCCGCGAAGGCGAACAGGCCGATCGCCCAGATCAGCGCCAGGATGGCGATGAAGGTCAGAAACTTCATGCGCTTAACCTAGTGCCGCCCCTTGAGCCGCGCCAGCGCGGTAAAGCGCGCGGCTGCGAGCGCCACCGTAGCGGCCAGCAACGGGCATGGCGAGAGCAGGAGGATATCGCTCCACGCCAGCGGCAGGGCGGGGGTCACCCCTTCGGCGCCGCCCAGCATCCGCGCGCCCGCCACCAGCAGCATGGCCGCGCCCGCCCCGACGGCTCCCCCGCCCGCCGCCAGCAGGCCATAGCGGGTCTGGAACAGGCCGGCGATGGCGCTGTCGGAGGCGCCGTTCAGGCTCAGCGTTCCGATGACGCCCGTCTGAGCGGCCATCCCGGCCCGGGTCGCGTAGACCACGGCGGCCGCGGCGGCGCCGGCGGTCAACAGGAAGGCCGCCAGGGCGAGAACCGTGATCAGGGCCGCCGAGCGTTCGACCTCGCCGCGCCACAGGCTGTGGTCGTCCACGGTGGCGTCCACGCCGGCGGACGCCAAGGCCCGCCGCAGGGTGACGGCGCTGGCCGGGCCGTCGCGGTCCAGCCGGACGGTGACCAGATGCGGCAGCGGCAGGTCGGGCAGGGCGGCGTCGCCCAGCCAAGGCCGCAGCAGGGCCTCGGCCGTCTTGCGGTCCATCGCTTCCGCCTCGGACACGCCCTGAACGCCCGACAGGGTCTCCGCCGCCCGGGCGGCGGCCTCGGCGCCGGTCTCGCCGACGCGCGGTCGGACCTGCACGGTCGCCTCGGCGCGCAGCTGCCGGGCCCAGCCGTGGGCGGCGCGGTCGGCGGCGGCGGCTCCGACGGCCGACAGGCAGGCGAGAAAACACAGGACGGCGATCAGGGAAAACAGCCAGGGCTCGCCGCCCGCGTCGCGCGGCAGCAGCGGGGACTGGCGGACGAACAGACGCCCCATCATGCGTCGCCTCCGGAGAGACGACCGCCCTCAAGTCGCAGCACGGCCGCGCCCGAGCGCGTCGCCAGGGCTAGGTCGTGGCTCGCGATCAGGACCGTCGCCCCGAGCCGGTTCAGCGACTGGAACAGCTTCAGCAGCCGGTCGGCCATGGCGGCGTCGACGCTGCCGGTCGGCTCGTCGGCCAGGATCAGGTCGGGGCCCGCGACCACCGCACGGGCGATGGCCAGCCGCTGTTTCTCGCCGCCCGACAGCGACGGCGGGCGATCCTGGGCCCGGTCGCCCAGGCCGACCCAATCCAGCATCTCGGCCACATCGCCGGCGTAGTCGGCGGCCCGACCCCCGGCCAGCCGCAGCGGCAGGGCGACGTTGTCGAAGGCGGTGAGATGGTCCAGCAGGCGGAAATCCTGAAACACGACGCCCATCCGCCGCCGGAACACGGGCAGGTCGCGCCGGGGCGCCATGGTGACGTCCTCGCCGAACAGGCGCAGCGTCCCGGAAGCCGGCCGCTCTGCCAGCGTCAGCAACTTCAGCAGGGTCGACTTACCGGCCCCGGACGGTCCGGTAAGGAAGTGGAAAGAGCCGGATGGCAAGGTGAGGTTAACGTCCCGCAACGCGCGGTGCGCCGGTCCATAGCCGAAGCCCACGCCCGACAGGCGGACGGTCTCGGACGAGTCGGCGGATCGGGCGGCGCGGCGGGGCTGGACGGGCATGAATTTTTGGGTCGGGACGCGGTGAGAACCGCGACGGGAGGGGGCGAAAAGCCTCGCAGTCAGCGCACATGATACTGACCTGCCCGTCCTGCGCCACCAGCTATTTCACCCCCGACGAGGCGATCGGGCCGAACGGCCGCGCCGTCCGCTGCCGCGACTGCAAACACACCTGGCGCGCCACGCTGGACGAGCCGCTTGAACTATCCGACTCGCGCCCGCGGGTCGAGCCCAAGCCCATCCCCCGCGAGGCCCCTGAAGAAGAGACGCTGGCCGAGACGCCGGCGCCGGAACTGCCGCGCGCCTTCCGCGCTCGCGCCGAGCAGCAGCGCCGCCTGCGCCGCGCCGCCGCCCACGGCGTGGTCTGGGCGGGGATCGCCTCCGGCTTCGCCGCCCTGCTGGCCTGCGCCTGGCTGTTCCGGGTCGAGGTCGTCGAGATGGCGCCACGCACCGCCGCCGCCTACGCCGCCGTCGGCCTGACGGTGAACCCGACCGGACTGGATTTCGAGGCGATCACCGCCCGGCCCCTGCCCATCGACCCCGGCAAGGTCCTGGTCTCGGGCGCCCTGCGCAACGTACGCGACAACGAGCGGATCGCACCGCCGGTGCGGGTCGCCCTGCTGGACGCGCAGGGCGCCGAGATCGGTCATGCGATCGTGCGCATCGACGCGGCCCCCGTCCTGCCCGGCAAGGTGCAGGGCTTCGCCGCCGTCATCTCCGATCCCGGCGCGCGGGGCCAGGGCATCGGCGTCGACTTCGTTCTGGAGGCGCCGGCGGTCCGCCAGCCCGTACAGGAGGCGCGGCCGGTCCGCGCCGACACCCGACGGGAAGCCCGTCCAGCACTGGAGCCGGCCGTGGCGCGCGAAGCCGAGGGTCTGCGCCCGGCCCTGCCGGCCGGGGCGGCGGCCGCGCTGGACATGCAGCCGATCGATGCGGTGCCGGTGGTGGACACCGCCGGGGTCGAGGCGCTATCCGCCTCGCATGGCTGACACCCCCAAGCCCACCGTTCTCCTGCCCGAGGCCGAGGTCCAGCGCATCGTCGCTGAGCTGGCGGCGCGCATCGCGCCCGTGACCGACGACGAGACCGTGGCTGCCGTGCTGCTGACGGGCGGCCTGTGGTTCGCCGCCGACCTGACGCGGGCCCTCTCGCGGCTGGGCCGAAATGTACGGTTCGACGCCCTGTGGCTGGCCTCCTACGGCGACGAGAAGGAAAGCCGCGGCCGCATCGATGTCTACGCCCCGTTCCAGCGGCCGATCGCCGGCCGGCGCGTTCTGATCATCGACGACGTCTTCGACACCGGCCTGTCGCTGGCGGAGGCGGTCCGCATCGCCCGCGAAGGCGGCGCATCCGACGTGCTGACCGTGGTCTTCGCCCGCAAGCCTTGGCCCCTGCCGCGCGCGCCCGAGCCGGACTTCGTCGGCTGGGAGGCCCCGAACCGCTTCCTCGTCGGCTACGGACTGGACCACGCCGGGACCTTGCGCGGGCTGCCGGACGTGTGCGCGCTGGACTAGGGGGGAGGTGGTTGGTGGCTGGTGATTAGTGGCTAGTGGCTAGTGGTCAGTGACTGGCGGTGGATGCCGTCGAGGGGCCGCGGCCAGTAGCTACTAGCCACCAGCCACTAATCACCAGCCACTAATCACCAGCCACCAACCACCAGCCACCAGCCACCAATCACCTCAGCCAGTCCGGCCGCGCCTCCGCGGCCAGCATCGCCTCATAAGACGGCCGCGCCCGCACCACGGCCCAGCGGTCGCCGTTCACCAGCACCTCCGGCACGAGCGGACGCGAGTTGTACTCGCTGGACAGGACCGCCCCGTAGGCTCCGGCGCCCATGAAGGCGACCAGATCCTCGGCCTCGAGCGGCGGCAGGCTGCGGTCGCGGGCGAAGATGTCGGTGGACTCGCAGATCGGCCCGACGAGGTCGTACAGGCGCGGCTGGCCCTCCCGCGCCCGCACGGGGACAAGGTCGTGGAACGCATCGTACAGCGCCGGCCGCATCAGGTCGTTCATGCCCGCGTCCAGAACGAGAAAGCGGCGTCCGTCTTCGCGAGCGTTGATCTGGATCACCCGGCTGAGCAGCACGCCGGCGTTGGCGGCGAGCAGCCGGCCCGGCTCGAACGCCGCCTCGATCTCAAGGCCTTCCAGCACGGCGGCGGTCATGGCGACATAGTCTTCGATCGACGGCAGGTCCGTCTGACCGTGATAGGGCACGCCCAGCCCGCCGCCCAGATCGAGCCGCGTCACGCTGAACCCCTGCGCCCGCAGCGTGAGCGTCATCTCACGCAGCGCCCGGAAGGCGGCCTCCAGCGGCGCCAACGTGGTGATCTGACTGCCGATATGACAGGCCAGTCCGACCGGCTCGACATGCAGCGAGGCCGAGGCGCGGGCGTAGAGGTCAAGCGCCTGATCCATCGGCACGCCGAACTTGTCGGTCGCGCCGCCGGTCGTGATCCGCGCGTGGCCGCCGGCGCCGATGGCGGGATTGACGCGGATGGCGACCGAGGGCGCCGTGCCCTTCGCGGCGGCGACGGCGATCAACCGGTCCAGCTCGACGGCGCTCTCGACATTGATCTGGCGCACGCCCGTCTCGATGGCGAAGGCCAGTTCCGCGTCGGTCTTGCCCACGCCGGAAAAGATGATCCGTTCGCCGGGGACGCCGGCCGCCAGCGCCCGCCGGATCTCGCCTTCGGACACCGTGTCGGCCCCGCAGCCCAGCCGAGCGAGGGTCTGCAGCACCGCCACATTGGAGTTGGCCTTGACCGCGAAGGCGATCAGGGCCTCGCCCAGCGCCGGACGCCGGCTGTCGAGCGACTCGCGCAGCAGCCGGTAGTGCCGGGTCAGGGTGGCGGTCGAATAGACATAGGCCGGCGTGCCGACGGCCTGCGCCAGCGCCTCCAGCGGCACGCCCTCGGCGTGAAGCGCGCCGTCGATGCGGTCGAAATGATGCAAGGCGCGCCCCTAGTCGGGCCGGGCGCCCGAGCCGCTGAACGGGCTGGTGTTGGGACCGCCGTCGATCGGCTGGGTGCTGGGCGGCCGATAGACCGTCGCCGGTTCCGGCAGGCTGGGCGCGCGGTCGCTGCGCATGCTGCGCTCGGTCTTGCGCGCGGGCGGCGCCTCGAGGTCAGCCATGCGGCCGCAGCCGGCGGCGGAGGCGGCGAACAGGGCGGCGACGCCGAGAGCGAGGAGGGTTTTCATGCCAGGGACCTTCATGAGAGGCGCGTCTTCCAGTCGGCGATGCGCGCGCGGACCTGTTCCGGCGCCGTGCCCCCGAAGCTCTGGCGGCTGGCGCAGGAGGCCTCGGGGGTGAGCACCTTGTAAACCGCCTGGGTGATCCCCGCCTCAAGCGATTGCAGTTCGGGCAGCGGAAGTTGCGACAAATCCACGCCCAGCGCCTCGGCGCGCTTCACCGCGGCCCCGGTGACGTGGTGGGCCTTCCGGAACGGCAGGTTCAGCTCGCGCACCAGCCAGTCGGCCAGATCGGTGGCCGTCGAGAAGCCCGAGCCCGCGGCCGACCGCATACGCGCCGTGTCAGGCTCCAGCGCCGAGACCATGGCCGTCATGGCGCCCAAGGCCAGCGTCAGGGCGTCGAAGGCCTCGAACACCGGCGGCTTGTCCTCCTGCATGTCCTTGGAATAGGCCAGCGGCAGGCCCTTCATCACCGTCGACAGGGCGACCAGCGAGCCCATGATCCGGCCCGTCTTGGCCCGCACCAGTTCGGCCGCGTCGGGGTTGCGCTTCTGCGGCATGATCGAGGAACCGGTGGTCAGGTCGTCGGGCAGGCGGGCGAAGCCGAACTGCGGGGTCATCCAGACCACGATCTCCTCCGCCAGCCGCGACAGGTGGCCGGCGCAGATCGAGGCGGCGGCCAGACTCTCCAGGGCGAAGTCGCGGTCCGAGACCGCATCCAGCGAATTGGCCATGGGCCGGTCGAAGCCCAGCTCGGCGGCCGTCATGTCGCGATCGATGGGGAAGGGCGATCCGGCCAGGGCCGCCGCGCCTAGCGGGCTCTCGTTCATGCGCGTCCGGGCGTCAGCGAAACGGCCGACGTCGCGCCCGAACATCTCAACATAGGCCATCAGGTGATGGCCGAAGGTGACCGGCTGGGCCGGCTGTAGATGGGTGAAGCCGGGCATCAGGTCGCCGGCGTGCCGCTCCGCCCGCGCCAGCAGCGCCGCCTGCAGCCCCTTGAGTTGTTCGACCGCTGCGTCGCAGGCCTCGCGCACCCACAGGCGGAAATCGCTGGCCACCTGGTCGTTGCGGCTCCGCGCCGTGTGCAGCCGCCCGGCCGGCTCGCCGATCAGTTCCGCCAGCCGGGCCTCCACATTCATGTGGATGTCCTCATAGGCGTCGCGGAAGGGGAAGGTCCCGCCGCGGATCTCGG
>NZ_DASWNO010000196.1:0-5750 GCF_036399195.1 Brevundimonas sp. | reverse complement strand
GGCTCGTCGATCATGCCGGGCAAGGTCAATCCGACGCAGTCCGAGGCGCTGACGCAGGTGTGCGTGCAAGTGTTCGGCAACCACGCGGCCGTGACGTTCGCCGGTTCTCAGGGGCATTTCGAGCTGAACGTGTTCAACCCGGTCATGGCCTACAATTTCCTGCAGTCGGTGCGCCTGATGGCCGATGCGGCGGTCAGCTTCACCGACAACTGCGTCGTCGGCATCGAGCCGCGCGAGGACAACATCAAGCGCGGCCTCGACAACTCGCTGATGCTGGTGACCGCGCTGAACGGCAAGCTGGGCTACGACGCCTGCGCCAAGATCGCCAAGACGGCGCACAGGAACGGCACGACGCTGCGCGAAGAGGCGGTGGGCGGCGGATACTTGACGGACGCGGAGTTCGACGAGGCGGTGCGGCCCGAGAAGATGATCTCGCCGGGCTGAGCGGCGGAGGACGGCGAATGGGCGAGATCGTCAATCTGAACCGGGCGCGGAAGGTTCGAGCCAAGGCCGAGGCCAAGGCGACGGCGGCGGAGAACCGCGCGTCCCACGGCCGGACGAAGGCCGAGCGGGTCAAGGCGGAGAAGGAGCGGGCCGCGGCGGCCCGGCTGCTGGACGGCGCGCGTCGCGACGAGTGACGTCAGACGGCCGAGACCTTCGGAGCGCGGATCAGCAGGGCCTGACCGGACAGCACCAGGACCAGACCGGCCAGGGCGGGCCAGCCGAAACGGGCGTCCTCGAACACGACCGACACCAGCATGGCGATCGGCGGAGTGAGGGCCGAGATGTAGCTCGCGAGGGCGTATCCTCTTGTGCGGGCGATCGTGAAATAGACGACAAAGGCGATCACCGAGCCGAACACGGCGAGATACAGCAGGGAGCCGAGGTAGCGGGCGGTCGGTTCGATCGACCACTCCACGCCCGTCGCGAGGCCGTAGAGGGCGAGGATAATGGCGCCGTAAGCCATGGCCCAGGCGGTCGACGGGATCACCGCGGACCCGTGGCTCTGCCCGCGCCAGGCGAAGTAGTTGCCGAAGGCCGAGGCCACCACGGCGAGCAGAGCGAAGCCGACACCCTCGACAGCCTTATCGCCGAGCCCGACCCCGAGCGCCTCTGCTCCGGACAACACCGCGACGCCCGCCAGACCCAGAAGCGCACCGGCCCACGAGGCGGCGGCGGCCTTCTGGCGGGCGGCGACGCGGAACAGGACGAGGTTGAGGAAGGCGAGCGCGGCGAAGATGACGGCGACCACGGCCGAGGCGATCCGGCCCTCGGCGGCGTAGGTGAAGCTGTAGCTGATGGAGAAGGCGAACACCCCCTGCCCCAGCGCCGCCAGATGCTGGGGCCGGGTCAGGCGCAGCGAGCGCCCGGTGACGAGGCAGCCGACGAACAGGATGAGCGCGGCGATGCCGAAACGCCAGACGATCGAGGCCAACGGCGCGACCGAGCCCAGCTGAAGGGTGATGGCGTACCAGGTCGTGCCCCAGATCAGCGCGCACAGCGCGACGCCCCCGATTGCCAGCAACAGGGCCCGCGACGGGGCGACCGCGCCGGGCGTTTCCAGTGATTCAGGGGTCGGACTCATGCGCGCCAAGTGGACGGTGCGGCGACGCGGGGCAAGCGGGTTTGGGGCGTCGCGGCCGAAACTTGCGGTCTCGTCGTCAGGCGCGGAGCCTCAGCCCTGAGCGGACCTCCGCAGGGACGGCGTGGTAGACGTCGGCCGGGCCGATCTTCAGGCGACGCCGGGCGGCCTCCAGCGGTTCGGCGAACAGGGCCTCGTAGTCGAGACCCGGCAGCCACCGGGCGGCGCGACCGTTCCGCCAGGCCTGCAGCACGGCCTTTCGCGCCGGAATGGAATGGACCTCGCGCTGGATCTCCCGCGCCGCGCCCCAGCCGATGAAGGCGAAGCCGAGATTCGCGGTCTGGCCGTAGGAGAAGGCGACCACGCACGCCTCGCCCAGCGCGTCGGTCTCGTAGCCGGTGAGCACATGCCAGATGTCATGCACGTCGCGCAGGCGGCGCGAATACCAGACGACGGGGTGCGGCGCGTCGACGAAGGGAATGACCTCGCGCTCGGCCTCGGCCAGGCCGTCGGCGGTGAAGCCGCGGGCCTCCCGAAAGGCGCGGTAAGCCGCCCCGACGCTGCCCGGAGCGAACTGGCCGAGCCAGGCAGGATCGTCCAGCTTGTGAGCCAATTCCTCGCGCAGGAAGGCCTGCCGGCCCCCTTCGACCGTACGCAGCATCCGCTTATAGCCGCGCGAGACAGACCGTCCGGACAGGGCGCGCATGATCTCGAACACCTGTGCGGTGTCCTCCTTGTTCCGGATCAGTCGGCGGAAGGCCCGCAGGGCCAACAGCGGCCGCATCCGCTCGGAGCGGACCTTGCGGAAATCATCCATGTCAGCGGACAGGGTCATGGCGGGCATCCGGCGGAGACGAGGCGCCCGACCCTTATATGACCAACGATAACCTTTGGTAAGCAGGCGTTCCAAGTGCGCGGGTCGCCCCGGCAGGCGTCCAGACGCTGGCGCAGACGCGGCGCTGCGGGCTAGGAGGTCAGAATGTCTGAAGCGAACGCTCAATGCTGAAGAAGCGGTCCGTGTCCCTGTCGGGTCACGCCACCTCGGTGGCGCTGGAGCCGGCGTTCTGGGCCATCCTTGATGAGGTCGCCACCACCGCAGGCCTGTCCCAGGCGGGGCTGATGAAGCGGATCGATGAAAGCCGCGGGCGCACTCCGCTGGCCTCCGCCTGCCGCCTGCTCGCTCTCGCGTGGGCGGGCGGCGACCGGTCTTTCGTCGAGCCACACTCCGCCGAGTGACGAGCGCAATCACTCCCCGCACAGCCGGGTGCGGGGAGTGATCGTCGAGGGCGTTCCGGCGGCCTAGGCCTCCGGCACGCGCTCCGGGCTGGGCACGGTGGGGGGCTCAACGTTCGGCATGTCTGGCAGGTCGGGCATCTTCGGCGCGTCCGGCAATGTGGGCGTCGGCAGGTCGATGTCGACGTCGACGTTGGTGTCCTTGCCCGTGTTCAGACTGCCGTTGCTGAACATCATGAAGGCGATAACCAGAACGACCACGATCAGACCGCCGACCAGCAGGGCGATCCAGCCGCTCCCGCCGCCGCTGCGCTCAGGCGGATTGTTGATGGTTGTGTGGTGCACGACCTCGGGTCGGTGTTCCGGCTCGCGCGGCGGGGGCATGTTGGGATCGGTCATGATCAGTTCGCGCTCGGGACGGAAGGAGCCGAAACTTCCGGCAGATTGACATCGACGTTGACGTCCTTGGTGTCGGCGCCGCCGCGGGCGAAGACGAAATAGGCCACGATCGCCAGGACGACGACGATCGCGCCGACGATGAAGGCCAGCCCCGCGTTGCCGCCGCCGCCGCCGGTGTTGTTGATGTTGTCGGCCATGGTGAGTCCCTTCTCCCAAAGTTACGCCTGCCAAACGACGGCAACGCTTGAGGGTTCCGAGCGCCGGCGCCGCAGAGGCCGCTGACATCCGGCTCCGTGCCCCTTATGTTCCGCCGATGAGTCTCCCCTCCGACACCGGCCAGCCCCCTGCCCCGCGCCTTTCCGATCTGGCCCGCTCGCGCGGTCCGGGCGGCGTCGCACACGCCCCGGCCGACTATCTGGCCGGGCTGAACCCCGAACAGCGCGAGGCGGTCGAGACGGTGGACGGGCCGGTGCTGGTGCTGGCCGGGGCCGGCACGGGGAAGACCCGGGTGCTGACCACCCGGCTGGCGCATATCCTCGCCACCGGACGAGCGAAGCCCTGGGAGCTGCTGGCCGTCACCTTCACCAACAAGGCCGCGCGCGAGATGCGCGAGCGGATCACCCATCTGATTGGTCCTTCCGCCGAGGGGCTGCGCTGGCTCGGCACGTTCCATTCGGTGGCGGCGCAGATCCTGAGACGGCACGCTGAGCTGGTCGGGCTGAAGTCGACCTTCACCATTCTCGACACGGACGATCAGGAGCGGGTCTGCAGACAGCTGCTGGAGGCGGCGAACCTCGACACCAAGCGCTGGACGCCGCGCTCGCTAAACGGGCTGATCGACCACTGGAAGAACCGCGGCTGGACGCCGGAGACCTTGCCCTCCACCGAGGACTTCGCCAACGGCAAGGGGCACGGCCTCTATGCCGCCTATCAGGCGCGGCTGGTTTCGCTGAACGCCTGCGACTTCGGCGACCTGCTGCTGCACAACCTGACCATTCTGTCGAAGCATGCGGATATCGCTGAAGAATACCGAAGGCGCTTCCGCTACATCCTGGTCGACGAGTACCAGGACACCAACGTGGCCCAGTACTTGTGGCTGCGGCTGCTGACCTCCTCGACCGGCAACGTCTGCTGCGTCGGGGACGACGATCAGTCCATCTATGGATGGCGCGGAGCCGAGGTGGACAACATCCTGCGCTTCGAGCGAGATTTCCCCGGCGCCAAGGTGATCCGGCTGGAGCGCAACTACCGCTCGACGCAGCATATTCTCGGCGCGGCCTCGGGGCTGATCGCGGCCAACCGGGACCGGCTGGGCAAGACGTTGTGGACGGAGGATCTGAGCGGCGACAAGGTCCGGGTCCGCGGCGTGTGGGACGGCGAGGCCGAGGCCCGGCTGATCGCCGACGAGATCGAGACCGCCCGCCGCGCCGGCGTCGCCTACAAGGACATGGCGGTGCTGGTGCGCGCCTCGTTCCAGATGCGGGCGTTCGAGGAGCGGTTCGTGCTGCTGGCCGTGCCCTATATCGTCATTGGCGGGCCGCGCTTCTTCGAGCGGGCCGAGATCCGCGACGCCCACGCCTATCTGCGGCTGATCCTGTCCGAGGACGACGATCTGGCCTTCGAGCGGATCGTCAATGTGCCCAAGCGCGGCATCGGCGACACCAGCGTGCAGAAGGTGCTGCAGATCGCGCGCCTGTCCGGCGTCTCGGCGATGGCGGCGGTGCGCGACCTGATCGTCTCGGACGAGCTTCAGGCGCGGACGCGGACGGCGCTGTCGAACTTCGTGCGCGACATCGATCGCTGGCGCGCCCAGGCCCAGACCACGCCCCACTGGGAGCTGACCGAGGCCGTGCTCGAGGAGAGCGGCTACACCGACATGCAGAAGGCCGACCGGGCCACCGGCCAGACGCGGCTGGACAACCTCAAGGAGCTGACGCAGTCCATGCAGCAGTTCGAGACCCTGCCCGCCTATCTGGAGCACGTCTCGCTGGTGATGGACCTCGACCGCGGGGGGTCGGACGACGCGGTCCAGATCATGACCTTGCACGGGGCCAAGGGGCTGGAGTTTCCGCTGGTCTTCCTGCCCGGCTGGGAGGAAGGCGTCTTCCCCAGCCAGCGCAGCATCGACGAGAAGGGCGAAAAGGGCCTCGAGGAGGAGCGCCGCCTCGCCTACGTCGGCGTCACCCGGGCCAAGTCGGACGCGCGCATCTCTTTCGCGGCCAACCGGCTGGTCTATGGCCGCTGGACCTCGCAGCTGCCCAGCCGCTTCGTCGACGAACTGCCGATGGATCACGTCGAGGCCGAGAGCGACACCGGCTACTATGGCGTCACGCCGGCGATGAAGGAGGCCAAGAGCCGCTGGGACGACATGCCGACCTTCGGCAGCGGCTATTCGTCGCCCGGCTGGAAGCGGGCCCAGTCGTTCACCGCCGGACGGGCGCCGGACGCGAAATCGGCGCGCCATACGCTGATCGAGGGGGACGGGCGGCTGTTGGCCACGGCCGATCCGAAGGCCGGCGGCGCTTGGGCCAAGGGC
>NZ_DASWNO010000195.1:0-7100 GCF_036399195.1 Brevundimonas sp. | reverse complement strand
GTGTCGACCGAGCAGGGGTGCGCCACCATCCGGTTCTCGGCCACCAGCGCCGCCGCCGTCACCTGGGCGATCATAAAGCCGGAGTTGAGGCCGCTCTCCTTGACGAGGAAGGCCGGCAGTTCGCTCATCTTGGGATCGACGAGGATGGAGGTGCGGCGCTCCGAGATGTTGCCGATCTCGCACAGGGCCATGGCGATCATGTCGGCGGCGAAGGCCACCGGCTCCGCGTGGAAATTGCCGCCCGAGACGACGTCGCCGTCCTCGATGAAGACCAGCGGGTTGTCGGTCACGGCGTTGGCCTCGCGCTCCAGCGTGGCGGCGGCGCTGCGCAGCACGTCGAGCACCGCGCCCATGACCTGCGGCTGGCAGCGCAATGAATAGGGATCCTGCACCTTGGCGCAGTCGTGGCGGTGGCTGTCGCGAATGGCCGAGCCCGCCACCAGAGCGCGCAGCCGCTCGGCCACGGCGATCTGGCCGGGCTGGCCGCGTAGCGCATGGATCCGCGCGTCGAACGGGGCGTCGGACCCCTTCAAGGCGTCGGTCGACAGCGCGCCCGCGGCGATGCCCGCGGCGAACGTCGCCTCGGCGGCGAACAGGCCCGCCAGGCCCAGCGCGGTCGAGCACTGGGTGCCATTCAGAAGAGCGAGGCCCTCTTTGGGCCCGAGGGTGAGAGGTTTGAGACCGATCCGGGCCAGGGCAGCCTCGGCGTCCAGCGTCTCCCCTTTGCGGCGCGCCTCGCCGACGCCGATCAGGACGCAGCTCATGTGCGCCAGCGGCGCCAGGTCGCCTGAGGCCCCGACCGATCCCTTCGACGGGATGCAGGGCAGGACGTCGGCGTTGACCATGGCGATCAGCGCCTGAAGGGTCTCGCGGCGAATGCCGGATGCCCCCTTCGACAGGCTGGCGATCTTCAGCACCATCAGAAGGCGGACGACGCGGTCCTCCAGCGGGGCGCCGACGCCGCAGGCGTGGCTGAGCACGAGATTCTTCTGCAGGGTCTCGAGATCGTCCCGCGCGATCGAGGTGTTGGCCAGCAGGCCGAAGCCGGTGTTGACGCCGTAGACCGTCCGCCCCTCCGCCACGATCGCGGCGATGGTGGCGGCGCCCCGGTCGACGGCGGTCCAGGCCGCGTCGGTCAGCGCGACCGTGCAGGGGGCGTCGAGGACGGCGCGGAGCTGGGCGAGGGTGAGGGGAGACTGGCCGATGATCAGATGGTTCATGGTCAGCCCTTCAGGCTCGGCAGGTTCAGCCCGTGCTCGCGGGCGGCGTCTCTCGCGATCTCGTAGCCCGCGTCGGCGTGGCGCATGACGCCGGTGGCGGGGTCGTTCCAGAGGACGCGCTCCAGCCGTCGCGCGGCCTCGGGCGTGCCGTCGGCGACGATGACGACGCCGGAGTGCTGGCTGTAGCCCATGCCGACGCCTCCGCCGTGGTGCAGCGACACCCAGCTGGCGCCCGAGGCGGTGTTCAGAAGGGCGTTGAGCAGGGGCCAGTCGGAGACGGCGTCGGAGCCGTCCAGCATCGCCTCGGTCTCGCGGTTGGGGCTGGCGACGGAGCCTGAATCGAGGTGGTCGCGGCCGATCACGATGGGGCCGGACAATTCGCCCGAGGCCACCATCTCATTGAACATCAGCCCCGCGCGATGACGGTCGCCGAGGCCGATCCAGCAGATGCGGGCGGGCAGGCCCTGGAAGGCGATCCGCTCGCCCGCCATGTCGAGCCAGCGATGCAGCCCGGCGTCAGCGGGGAACAGCGTCTTCATCGCCGCGTCGGTCTTGCGGATGTCGTCGGGGTCGCCCGTCAGGGCGGCCCAGCGGAACGGCCCGATCCCGCGGCAGAAAAGCGGACGGATGTAGGCGGGGACGAAGCCGGGGAAGTCGAAAGCGTTCTCCACGCCCGCGTCGAAGGCGACCTGACGGATGTTGTTGCCGTAGTCGGTCGTGGGCACGCCCATCTGTTGGAAGGCGAGCATCGCTCGCACATGGACGGCGCAGGATTGGCGGGCGGCGGCCTTGACGAACTCCGGGTCAGACACCCGCCGGTCCTCCCATTCCGCGACGGTCCAGCCTTGCGGCAGGTAGCCGTTGACCAGGTCGTGGGCGCTGGTCTGGTCGGTGACGAGATCGGGCCGGACGCCGCGCCTCACCAGTTCGGGCAGAACATCCGCCGCATTGCCCAACAGGCCGACGGATCTCGGGTTTCCGTCGACCTTCGCCTGTTCGATCAGCGCCAGCGCCTCGTCAAGCGACTCCGCCATGAGGTCGAGGTAGCGGGTCCTCAGCCTCATCTCGATGCGGCTGCGCTGGCATTCGACGGCGAGGCAGGAGGCGCCGGCCATGGTCGCCGCCAAGGGCTGCGCCCCGCCCATACCGCCGAGGCCGGCGGTCAGGATCCAGCGGCCGGACCAGTCGCCGCCGTAGTGCTGGCGGCCCGCTTCCATGAAGGTCTCGTAGGTGCCCTGAACGATGCCCTGGGTGCCGATGTAGATCCACGAACCGGCCGTCATCTGGCCGTACATCATCAGCCCCTTGCGATCGAGCTCGTCGAAATGCTCCCAGGTCGCCCACTTCGGGACCAGATTGGAGTTGGCGATCAGCACCCGGGGCGCGTCCGCGTGCGTCCGGAAGACGCCGACTGGCTTGCCCGATTGCACCAGCAGGGTCTGGTCGGCTTCCAGCGCGCGCAGTTCCTCGACGATCCGGTCGAACGACGGCCAGTCCCGCGCGGCCTTGCCGATGCCGCCGTAAACGACGAGGTCTTCCGGCCGCTCCGCCACCTCGGGATCGAGGTTGTTCATCAGCATCCGCAGCGCCGCCTCGGCGGCCCAGGTCTTCGCCGTCATCTCCAGCCCGCGCGGGGCGCGGACGACGCGACGGTTCGGGGTCTGTTGTTGAGTCATGGCGCTACCTATCCCTTCTCCCCCTGCGGGAGAAGGTGGCCGAGCGAAGCGAGGTCGGATGAGGGGGCCCTCCAGCGGTCGGTGCGACCCCTCATCCGTCAGCCCCCCGATCAAGTCGCAGGGCTGCCACCTTCTCCCGCAAGGGGAGAAGGGGTTATGTGGGTGGATGACAGACTCAGACGCTCTCGGCTGGCGCAGCGTCGCCGATCTGATCGGCGATCATCCCAATGCGCCCG
Organism: Brevundimonas sp.; assembly: GCF_036399195.1. Lineage (GTDB taxonomy): Bacteria > Pseudomonadota > Alphaproteobacteria > Caulobacterales > Caulobacteraceae > Brevundimonas. The sequence goes on along the minus strand of NZ_DASWNO010000195.1, from coordinate 3,968 downwards.
TCGCCCTGATCGGGGCGGGGCTGAACGAACGGTCGCTGACGCCGGGCCGGTGCGACCTCGGGCCGAAGGCGTTTCGGGCGGTGCTGCCGCGGTTCTCCACCTATGACGTGGAGACCGGACGCGAGCTGTCGGGGCGGGTGCATGAAGCGGGCGACGTGCCGCTGAAGGCCCTGTCGCCCGCCGACGCCTTCGAGCCGGTGCGGGCGGCCGTTGCGGCGCAGGCCCCGCGCGCGCTGACCGTCATGATCGGCGGCAACAACGCCATCACCCGGCCGGGGGTGCACGGGCTGGGGCTGGAGCGGACCGGGCTGCTGACGCTCGACGCCCATTTCGACCTGCGCGACACGGATCAGGGCCTGACCAACGGCAATCCGGTTCAGGCGCTGCTGGAGGACGGGCTGGACGGCCGGCGGATCAGCCAGATCGGGCTGGCTCCGTTCGCCAACACCCGGCGCGGGCACGAAAAAGCGAAGGCGGCGGGGATATCGGTCCGGGCAGCGCGGGAGTGCCGGGAGCAGGAGCTGGCCGTCGTGGCCGCGCAGGAGCTGGAACGGCTCTCAGGCCTGTGCGACGTTATCTATGTCGACTTCGACATCGACGTGATCGACCGCAGCCAGTGGCCGGCCTCTCCCGGCGCCCGGCCCGGCGGGGTGTCTGTGCAGGACTTCTTCGAGGCGACGCGCGTGATCGGAGCGCACGCCAAGGTGAAGGCCGTCGATCTGACCGAATACGACCCCTCGCTGGAGGTCGGCGACCTCGGCTCGCTGACGGCCGGACGGTGGTTCTGCGAACTGCTGGCGGGTTTTGAGACGCGATGAGCGGCAGCGAATGATCCCGGCAGACCTGCTCATCAGCGACTGCCGGCTCGCCACCATGGTCGAGGGTGGCGCGGCCTACGGCGCGATCGAGGACGGCGCCGTTCTGATCCGCGACGGTCGTATCATCTGGGCGGGGCCGCGTGCCGACCTGCCCGCCCATACCGCCGAGACCCACCGCCTTGACGGCCGCTGGGTCACGCCCGGCCTGATCGACTGCCACACCCATCTGGTGTTTGGCGGGGACCGGTCGGGCGAGTTCGAGCAAAGGCTTAAGGGCGCGACCTATGAGGAGATCGCGCGGGCGGGGGGCGGCATCGTCTCGACCATGGCGGCGACGCGGGCGGCGAGCGAGGATGAGCTCTACGCTTCGGCGCTCGCGCGGCTGGCGGGGCTGAAGGCGTCGGGCGTCACGACGGTGGAGATCAAGTCGGGCTATGGCCTCGACCGCGAGACCGAGCTGAAGATGCTGCGCGTGGCGCGGCGGATCGGGCGTGAGGGCGGGGTGCGGGTGCGGACCAGCTATCTGGGTCTGCACGCCGTGCCGCCGGAGCACCGCGCCGATCGCGCCGCCTATGTCGATCTCGCCATCGACGACATCCTGCCGGCCGCCCACGCGGAGGGCCTGGTCGACGCCGTCGACGCCTACTGCGAGCCGATCGCCTTTTCGGAGGCCGAGGTGGCCCGGTTGTTCGAAAGGGCGAGGACGCTGGGCCTGCCGGTCAAGCTGCACGCCGACCAGCTGTCGGACGGCGGGGGCGCGGCGCTGGCGGCCCGGTACGGAGCGCTGTCGGCGGATCATGTCGAGCACTCGACCGAGGCCGGCGTGCGGGCGATGGCTGCGGCGGGGGTCGTCGCCGTGCTGCTGCCGGGCGCCTTCCTGATGCTGCGGGAGACCACGCCGCCGCCGATCGAACTGTTCCGGCGGCACGGGGCAGCCATGGCTGTGGCGACGGACTGCAATCCCGGCACCTCGCCGGTGGCGTCGATGACCGCCGCCCTGAACCTCGCATGCGTCCAGTTCCGCCTGACCCCGGATGAGGCGCTGGCCGGGGCCACCCGGGTGGCGGCGAAGGCGCTGGGCCTTGCGGACGAATGCGGCGTCATCGCGCCCGGCATGGCCGCCGATCTGGCCGTCTGGGATATCGAGCGGCCGGCGGAGCTTTGCTACTGGCTGGGCAAGCCGCTGCTGCACCGGCGGTATGCGGGGGGTCTGCCGGCCTAGCCGTCGTGCTGCACCGCGAATCCGGTCAGGCTGCGCTCATGCGCCTGTCCCGAGACCGCACCGAGACCGTCCTGCTGGCCCTGCTGGCGGCCCTGAACCTGGCCATGGCGGGCGCGGTCGTCCTGCTGGTCCGGGCGGTTCTGGCTCAGGGCTGATACAGGGTCCGCGAGGCGAGGTCTGGTCTCGGTCGCTCCAGCGGCGGCTCCGACAGCGTCCCCAGATGGATGAACCCGGCTGCCTGCTCGTCAGGCCCGACGCCCAGCAGCGCCAGCGCGTCGGGATCGTAGCTGTACCAGTCGGTGATCCAGCTGGCGGAATAGCCCAACGCGTTCGCCGCGTGCTCAAGGTTCATGCACGCGGCGCCCGCGGACAGCTGCTGCTCCCAGACAGCGACCTTGTGGCCGACGATGGGGCTGGAAACCACAAGGATGCTCACCGGCGGAGCGGTCAGTTTCGTTAGCACCTTCAGCGCCTTGCCCGGATCCGCCTGTCGGCGGGCGAGCGGCCTGAACGCCTCCGCGAGCGCGGCGCGCCGGGCGGGGCCCATGACCACGAACCGCCACGGGAACAGCTTGCCGTGGTCGGGCGTGCGAGCGCCGAGGACGAGAATCCGGTCGATCTCAGCCGGGGAAGGGCCCGGGGCCGTGAGAGCCTGGGCCGGCGCCGAGCGGCGGGACGCCAGCCGCGCCTCCAGCTCGGCGGACGGGACGGGCAGGGGCAGGGCGCGGCCAAGTTCGGCGTCAGTCATGTGGGGTAGCTAGTCCTCGGCGCGTCTCGGCGCCATATGCGGCGCATGACGGATACCCGCGACCGCTTCGACGCCGACCGACCGCTGCCCTCCTGGGACGACGGGGCCGATCGCCCCCCGCCGTGGCGTTCGGCCGGCGAGAGCCTGATCTTCGAGAACGCGTGGATGCGGCTGACGCGTCACCCGGCTGTCGCTCCGACCGGGCTTGAGGCCGACTATGCGGTCATGCGGCCGAAGAACATCTCGGTCGGGGTGCTGCCGATCCACGACGACGGCTCAGTCACGCTGGTGGGCCAGCAGCGGTTCGCGCTGATGAACTGGTCGTGGGAAATGCCCGAGGGCGGGGCGCCGTTCGACGAGGACCCGATGGAGGGCGCGCGGCGGGAATTGGCGGAGGAGGCGGGCCTGACCGCGGCGCACTGGTTGCCGGCGTACAAGGCCGAGATGGCGAACTCGATCACCGACGAGCGGGCGATGGCGTGGGTGGCTTGGGGGCTCAGCGAAGCGCCGACCGCGCCCGACCCCACGGAAATCCTGCGCGTCGCCCGGGTACCATTCGGCGACCTGTTGCGCGAGATCGGGGCGGGGGCGATCCGCGACATGTTCACGCTGGCGACGGCGCTGAGAGCCTACCATATGGCGCGGGAAGGCGAGTTGCCGCCGGCCTTGGCCGGGGCCATGCTAGCGAGCGTATGATGCGGACGAGGAAACGCTGATGCCGAAGCTGGAGGTCGTTCCTGCCCACGACGGTCCCTGGTCGCTGCTGCGGGCAGCGGCTGAGGAGACCATCCGCGCCGAGCCCCATCTGGCGTCGCAGCTGAACGCCGTTATCCTGTCACACAGCGACTTGGCCTCGGCGCTCAGCTTCCAGATCGCGCGCAAGCTGGGCGACGGCGAGCTGGGGCCGATGTCGATCCGCGAAATCTGCCGCGTCGCCTTCGAGGCCGATACGACGATCGTCCGCGCGGCGGAGGCTGACCTGCAGGCGGTGGCCGAGCGGGATCCGGCGATCAAGACGCTGCTGCAGCCCTTCCTCTATTTCAAGGGCTTTCAGGCGCTGCAGGCGTATCGCGTGGCGCACTGGCTGTGGCGAGAGGGTCGCGAGGCGCTGGCCTTCCACTTCCAGAGCCGCATTTCGGAACTGTTCCAGGTCGACATTCATCCGGCCGCAAGGCTGGGG
>NZ_DASWNO010000194.1:0-4768 GCF_036399195.1 Brevundimonas sp. | reverse complement strand
ACCCCGTGCGCTTCCAGCCAGGCGAACTTCTCCGGCGTCCGGCCCTGGTCTCGCGAGCGGTCCGAGCCCTCGATCCGGCCGCCGCGCGACTGGACGATCAGGGCCAGCGGCAACATGCCGGAGCCGCCGACGCCGCAGAAGAAATAGTCGTCGTGATGCATCGGCTTGATCTTGGAGGGGGAAACCGGGAAGGCTCTAGCACGGGCGGCCGCAGGCGCCAGCCGCGGCGAGGGGCGTGAATGAAGATCGGCATCGTCAACGCCAGCTCGCGCTTCGACCCGGCCCGGGCCGCCGCCGTGGAGGCGTGGGTGACGGCGAACTTCCCCGACCGGTCCGTTGAGGTCGTGTTCCATCCGTCCGCCTTCCTGACGCATGGCCATTTCGGTGGGGACGACGCCGCGCGGGCCGAGGCCTTCGTCGAGTTCGCCAATGATCCTCGGATCGACGCCATCTGGTTCGCGCGCGGGGGTTACGGCGCGTGCCGCATCGCCGAGGCCGTCCTGCCGCGGCTGGACGCCGTGGCGCGCCAGAAGCGCTACCTCGGCTATTCGGACGCCGGCAGCCTGCTGGCCATCCTCTACAAGGCCGGCTTCCCGCACCTCGCCCACGGCCCGCTGGCCTCGGACGTGATGCGCGGCGACGAGACGGCATGGCGGGCGATCAACTGGCTGAGGTCGGGCGATCCGTCGTCGTGGGAGCCGTCGCTGAAGACCGACCCCCGTCCGGCCGCCGCCTTCAACATCGCCATCCTCGACGCCCTGGTCGGCACGGCGCTGGAGCCGGACCTCACCGGTCATGTGCTGATGCTGGAGGACGTGTCGGAGCCGCTCTACCGGGTCGACCGGATGATGTTCCACCTGACCGGACAGCCCTCGATCCGCCGCGTGGCGGGCATCCGGCTCGGCCGGATCTCCGACATCACATTCAACGATCCCGACTTCGGCCGAACCCCGGAAGAGATCGTCCGCGACTGGTGCGAGCGGTCCGGCATTCCCTTCCTCGGCGCCGCCGACATCGGTCACGACGCCGACAACAAGGTGGTGCCGTTCGGACCGCGCTGAACCGCGCCGTTCGCCTGATCGGGGAAGGCTGTCGACAGCAAGGCCCGGCTGCCTCCAGATGCCGATCAGCAGCGGCGCCGCCCTCGCGCCGCGTCCGCGTCTCGGGGGGAGAACGCGGCTTCGGTCCGGCCGGCGTCGGCAGGGCGCAGCCGGACCGAATGCGCCGCGACAAAGGCGGTGCTGGCGTCAGGCGCCCCGGGCCTCCATCTTGGTCCGGCATGAACCGCCGCTCTCTTCTGGTCCGCACCGCCGGTCTGGCCGCCGTCCTCGGCGGCGCATGGTGGGTGCGCGAGACCCTGCTGTGGCCGCGCCCCGTCCTGACCTTCGCCTCGCAAGGCGCGACGCCTTGGATGCCCTACGCCCGCCGAGGCTCGGCGCCGACGGTCCTCGTGCGGGTGGCGGGGCTGGAGGTCGCGGCCCTGATCGACAGCGGGGCCCAGTATTCAGTCATCGACCGCAGCCTGTTCGCCCGGCTGCCAGACCCCGCCCGCTCTCTGTTCGACATGCCGCTGGTGGCCTACGGCGTCGGCGGCGGCGCTCAGGTCGGCCGGGGAACCCTGCTGGATATCGCGCTGGACGGGCTGACAGTCACCGGACTGAGGGCCGCCATCCTCGACCTCGGGCCGCTGGCGTCCGAGGCGGGGCTGCGGACGCCGCTCATCCTCGGGCAGGACCTGCTCGGCGAGGCTGTGCTGGCGCTGGAGCCGCGCCGTCGCCACACGCGGTTGATCAGCCGCGACGCCTTCGTCCTGCCGCCCGATCTCGCGCCGGTCGAGGTCGCCCGGGCAGGCTCGGCCCTGACGGCCCAGGTCACGGTCGAAGGCTCGACGGTTCAGGCCGTTGTCGACACCGGCGCCTCGTCCCTGCTGGGTCTCAGTCGTGAGACCGCCGCCGCCGTCGGCTTGCTGGACGGTCGGCCGCAGGAGAGCGGGACCAGTCTCGTGCTGGGCGGCGCCGCGCGCACGGCGATCATCGAGGCGCGCACAGTGACCTTCGCCGATCACCTTTACCGGCAGGTGCCCGTGGGGGTGTTCGACCAGCCGCCGCTGCCCAATTTCCCCGGCGGGCTGGTCGGCATGGAGGCGTTCGCCGGCCGCCGCGCCGCGCTCGACGTCGGCGCGGGGACGCTGCACGTCTCCCGGCCGCTGGACCTGACCGTCGGCTAGAGCGCGCGGAAGGTGTCGCAGGCGGCGGGGTCGCCGGACTGGTAGCCGCGCCGCAGCCATTCTACCCGCTGGGCCGAGGTGCCGTGGGTGAAGCCGTCGGGCTGGACCCGGCCGCCCTGACGCCGCTGCAGGGTGTCGTCGCCGATGGCCGAGGCCGTCTGCATGCCCGCTTCGATGTCGCCGGCTTCGAGCGCGACCTGACCGTTCGACACCGAGGCCGCGTTGGCGGCCCAGACGCCGGCGTAGCAGTCGGCCTGCAGCTCAAGCGCCACCGAATAGCGGTTCGCCTCCGCCTGCCCCGACGCGCGCTGCTGGGCCTGCCGCACCTGCTGCGAGGCGCCGGTCAGGGTCTGGACGTGGTGGCCGTACTCATGGGCGATGACATAGGCCCGGGCGAAGTCGGCGCTGGAGGCGCCCAGCTGGCGCTCCATGTCGTTCCAGAATCCGAGGTCGAGATAAACGCGCCGGTCGGTCGGGCAGTAGAAGGGGCCCATGGCGGACTGGCCGAAGCCGCAGCCGGTCTGGGTGCCTTGCGTGTAGAGGGTGACGACGGGCGGTTGATAACCCTCCAGCTTTGTCTTCCAGACGTCGTCGACGTTGGAGCCGATCACGTCGACGAAGGCCCCGGCCTGATCCTCGGGGCTGCCCCGCTCGCCTTCCTGCGCCGCGCCCACGCCGCCGAACTGGCTTGCGACCTGAGTGGTGGTGGAGGGGTCGATGCCGAAGACGAAATAGCCGATCGCCGCGAGAACCAGCGTGCCGATGCCGCCCCCGGCGATGGCGCCGCCGCCCATGCCGCGCCGGTCATCAATGTTTCCGCCGCGCCGTCCGCCCTGCCACCGCATTCCGCTCTCCGTCCTGACCACCAAGCGAAGCAGGAACGCCGGTGGAGGGGAAGGGATGCAGAGCCGCTAGCGCGGCGCGCGATCCAGCCAGGCGTCGATCTGGCCGAGGCCCTCAGTCGTGGCGACGCGGCGCTCTTCAGCGGACAGGCGCAGGGTCCGCTCCTCTTCGGGCGAGCGCAGGGCGCGGTAAGGCTGCGCCTGAACCGGCTCGGGACGGCGCGCGGCCTGCACGCGCAGCCGATTCATCTGCGCCTCGACAGCGATCTGTGCGGACACGGCGTCCCGCTGATCCGCCTGCAAGCGGAGCCGGTCCATCTCGTACCGGTGCTGGTCGGCCTGATAGCGGTGCCGGTCGAACGCGCTCGCCCCATGCGGCTGCAGCGGCGGAACCTGCGCCTGCGCGGAGGTGGCGAAGAGACCGGCGATGGCGAGGGAGCGAAACAGCGTCATGCCCTCAAGATGGCGCCGGACCCCCGCCAGACCAAGCGTCGCCGTTTTCAGTGCGACCCTGATAGGGTCCAGACGCGAGTTCGCTTGACCGCGGAGTCCTCCAGCTCCCGTGTCGTGGGCACCGCATATTCGGCCAACAGGTCGAACCCTTCGCGTGGAAAATAGGTGCGCAGAGGATCGCCCACGAGGATGCGGGTCCCGCCCTGTGCCGCGCGGGTCAGCCATGCGAGCACCCGCTCCGCCATGGGCCGCTCATAGAAGACGTCGCCGGCGCAGATGACGTCGACCTGGGGCGGTTCGCTCTCCAGCATGTCACAGTCGGTGAAGGCGAGGGCGACGCCGTTGGCTTGGGCGTTCGCTCCGACGGCGGCGGCGCAGAAGGGATCGATGTCGGCGCACAGGACCGACGCTGCCCCAGCCTTCATCGCCGCGACGCCGACCAGACCGGAGCCGGCGGCGAAATCAAGCACCGTCGTGCCGGCGACCTCGACCCGGTTGTCGAGCAGCCATCGCGCCAGCCCCTGGCCCCCAGCCCAAGCGAAGGCCCAGAACGGCGGCGGCAGCCCTATCTCGCCCAACTCCTCCTCGGTCAGCCGCCAGATCGGCGTGACTTCGTCGGCCAGCCACAGCGAAATCTCCGGCGCATGCGGCACGGGCTGCAGCCGGGTGTTGGCCCGAATGAAGGCGGCGGGATCGGCGATGCGAGTCAGGTCGCGGCCCGCGGGCGTGTGGCGCTGGCGGTCACCAGCACGTGGCGATAGCCGGCGGCCACCTCCATGCGCGCGCCCTCGGGCCGGGCGCGGATCGCCCGGTGCAGGGCCGGAAGTTTCCAGCAGGGCACGTGCATGAACAGGTGGTGCTCGGCGTGGAAATTGACCCAGTAGGGGGCGATGAAGGCCCGCTCCAACCAGCCGGCGCGCGTGGTTCGGGCGGCGCGGAACGGGTCGGTCGCCGAGCCCTCGACGCAGGCGTGTTCGGCGACGTTGCGCAGGCGGGTCACCATCGGGAACCACGTGGCCATGGGCAGCAGCCACAGCGCGAAGAACGCCCACCAGACCCCCGCGGCGACGGCCGCAGCGAGCAGAACGCCGTTGACCAGCAGGAAGGGCGCGAGCGAGCGGCCGGTCACCACCGCGCCCTCGACCAGGTCCTCGTCCCTCCGGCTTTGGAAGGCGCGGAAGGCGAACAGCACCCGCTGCTTGAAGAATGTCTGGCCGGTCAGGTCGCGTACGATCTTGCGGCGCAG
>NZ_DASWNO010000193.1:0-2227 GCF_036399195.1 Brevundimonas sp. | reverse complement strand
GTGGCGCGCTCGGTGGCGAAGGCGATGAAGTCCTTGACGACGGGCAGGGCGACGTCGGCCTCGAGCAGCGCCACGCGGACTTCGCGCATCGCCTCGGCCACGTCCTTTTCGGACAGGGCGCCGCGCCCGGTGATCCGGTCGAAGACGCCTGTCAGCCGCTCGTTCAGAGCCTCGAACATTCACAACCTCGTTTCGACGGGTGAGACGGTCTCCATAGCGAAATGGCCCCCGGCGACGATCACGTCGGCGGAGGGTTCTCGCCCACCTCGTCCGGCCGAAACCGGGGTCGTGTGGGTGGAGACGCGAGGTTCACTTGCGTCGGAAGCGGCGGCTTATGGCGGAAAAGCGCGGCCAAGACAAGGCGGGCGGGCCCTGGCTGATCGGTGTTTACGTTTCTGCGAATTCATCAAGCGTCGCTATTCCGCCGTCAAACGCACATCAGCCCGCAACAGCGCGGCCGTACTCCGGGATCGTCGCCGCCAAGAGCGACGCCGATCTCGCAAGGAGTTCGTCATGAAGACCCTCGTTTCTCTCGCCGCCGCCCTCGTCCTCGCCGCCGTCGCCGGCTCCGCCGCCGCCGCCCCGGAAGAAGCCCGCATCGCCTGGACCGATCTCGATCTCTCCACCGCGGCCGGCGCCGCCGCCTTCGACGCGCGCGTCGACAAGGCCGCCGACCGGATGTGCCGGATGGCCCGCCGTCAGGGCAGCCTGATCAGCGACCGCGCCTACTGCGAAGCGGCGGTCCGCCGCGAAGCCGTGGCCCAGCTGCCGGGCGCGGCCCAGGTCGACTACGCCCTCAGCCGCCTGCCGATCGTCGCCTGATCGCCCCGGGCGAGGAAAGGGCCGGCGGAGCGATCCGCCGGCCCTTCCTGCCCTCGTGCTGAACCGACCTCAGCGGGTCGGGAAACCCCGCACCTTCAGCAGCGCCGTCACGTCCGGATCCCGGCCGCGGAAGCGGCGATAGGCCTCGGCCCGGTCGGTGGTGTTGCCCTCGCCCAGGATGACGGCCTTGTAGCGGGCCGCGATGTCCGGGTTGAAGACGTCGCCCGACTCCTCGAAATAGGCCCAGGTGTCGGCGTCCATGACTTCGGACCACAGGTAGCTGTAGTAGCCGGCCGAATAGGCGTCCGAGGTGAACAGGTGATTGAACTGCGGCAGGCGGTGCCGCATCACGATCTCCTTCGGCATCCCAAGACGGGCGAGGCTTTCCCGCTCGAAAGCGTCGATGTCGGTCGGCGGCGTCGCCTGGGTGTGCAGGTCCATGTCGACCAGCGCCGAGGACAGGTAGCTGACCGTGTCGTAACCCTGGTTGAAGGTGTTCGACGCCTCGATCTTGTCGACCAGCGACTGCGGCATCGGCTGGCCGGTCTGGTAGTGTTTCATGAAGCCGTCGAGGACCGGACGCGACAGCACCCAGTGCTCGTGGACCTGAGACGGATATTCGACGTAGTCCCGCGGCGTGCCGCCCAGCGCCGGATAGGTGTAGTTGGCCGACAGCGAGTGCAGGGCGTGGCCGAACTCGTGGAACAGGGTCTGCGCGTCGTCCAGCGAGATCAGGATCGGCTCGCCGCCCTCCGCCTTGGTGAAGTTGTTGTTGTTCGACGAAAGCACATTCTTGCGGCCGTCGTAGGTCGAATAGCTGCGATACGTCGTCGCCCAGGCGCCCGAGCGTTTGCCCGGCCGCGCGAAGTCGTCGGAATAGAACAGGCCCACGTGGCTGCCGTCCGACTTGTTGGTGACCTCGAACACCTCGACGTCCGGGTGGAAGACCGGCACCGTCCCGCGCGCCAGCGGTGTGAAGTCGAACCCGTACAGGCGTCCGGCCATGTAGAAGGCCCCGCGCTTGACGTTGTTCAGCTCGAAATACGGCTTCAGCTCGTTCTGATCGAGGTCGTACTTCTGCTTCCGAACCTTCTCCGCATAGTAGAGATAGTCCCATGGCTCGATGTCGTGGCCGGCGATCGCGCGCATGTCGGCGACCTCTTCGGCGACGCGGGCCTTGGCCGGTTCCCACACGCGATTCATCAGCGACTGGGCGGCGGCCGGGGTCTTGGCCATCGTGTCCTGCATCCGCCATTCGGCGTGGCTTCCATAGCCCAGCAGGGTGGCGCGCTGCTTCCGCAGGCGGACGATCTCCGCGATGGTGGCGTTGGTGTCGTTGCGATCACCGTTGTCGCCGCGATTGACGAACTTGCGCCAGACCTGCTCGCGCAGGGCCCGGTCATCG
>NZ_DASWNO010000192.1:0-2282 GCF_036399195.1 Brevundimonas sp. | reverse complement strand
TGCGCCGTCGATCTGGACGCGGCCGGGCCGGTCTCGATCGCCACCGGCGTCGGCTTCTTCGACCACATGCTGGAGCAGGTCGCGACCCACGGCGGCTTCTCGCTGCGGCTCGCCTGCGAGGGCGACCTGCACACCGACCCGCACCACACCATCGAGGACTCGGCCATCGCCCTGGGTCAGGCCCTGAAGCAGGCGCTGGGCGAGCGGAAGGGCATCGCCCGCTACGGCTTCGTCGTGCCGATGGACGAGGCCAATGCGGCGGTCTCGATCGATCTGTCGGGGCGACCCTATCCCGTGTTTGAGGGAACTTTCTCGACGTCCATGATCGGCGACTACCGCACGGACCTGACCGCGCATGTGTTCCGCTCACTGGCCGAGGCCATGGGCGCGGCGGTGCATGTGTCGGTCACCGGCGACGACGACCACCACAAGACCGAGGCCGTCTACAAGGCGTTCGGACGGGCGCTGCGGCAGGCGATCCGCGTCGAGGGGGACACCGTGCCTTCGACGAAGGGCGTGCTGTGACCGAAGTCGCCCTGCTCGCCTACGGCGCCGGCAACCTCGCCTCCGTCCAGTTCGCGTTGGAGAGGCTTGGCGCGACTGTGCGACTGGTGTCCGACGGCGCCGGGATCGAGGCGGCCGAGCGGCTGATCTTGCCGGGAGTCGGCGCGGCGGCCTACGCCATGTCCCGCCTGCGGGAACTCGATCTCCTTGAGCCAATCCGCGCCTTCCCGCGGCCGCTGCTCGGCGTCTGCCTCGGTCAACAGCTGCTGTTCGAGAGCAGCGACGAAGGCGACGCCGACTTGCTGGGCCTGATCCCGGGGCGCGTTCGGCGGCTGGATCCGGGCCCGGGCCTGACCGTGCCACACATGGGCTGGTCGCGGCTGTCCCGTGACCGGGACGATCCTCTGCTGGAGGGTCTGGCGGACGGCGACTGGGCCTATTTCGTGCACGGCTACGTCTGCCCCGACGGCCCCACCACCCTCGCCCATGCGGACTACGGCGGCCCGGTGCCCGCCGTCGTGCGCAGCGGCCTGCGCTGGGGCTGCCAGTTCCATCCGGAGCGGTCCGCCGCCGCCGGCGCGCGCATCCTGAAGAACTTCCTCGAGCTGCCGGCATGATCGTCTATCCCGCCATAGACCTGAAGGACGGCGTCTGCGTGCGGCTGATGCACGGCCGCTTTGACGCCGTGACGCGCTATGACGAACACCCTGCTGCCCGGCTCGCCGCCTTCGCGGCTGAGGGGGCCGACTGGGCGCACATCGTCGATCTGGACGGCGCCGAAGCCGGTCGCGCCGCGCAGCACGCCCTGATAGGCGAACTCGCCCGGGCCGTGGACATTCGCATCCAGTGCGGCGGCGGCGTGCGCTCGGCGGAGGACGTGTCGGCCTTGCTTGAAGCGGGGGTCGAACGCGTCGTCGTCGGCTCGCTCGCCGTCAGCCAGCCCGAAACCGTGCGTGGCTGGCTGGAGCGGTTCGGAGCTGACCGTCTGACCCTGGCGATCGACGTCAAGGCCGACGGAGATCGCTGGATCCCCGCGCTCAAGGGATGGACCGAGGCCGCCGGCTGCGACCTGTGGCAGGCGCTTGATCAGTACCCGGAGGGAACCGCCCGGCACCTGCTGGTCACCGACGTCGGCCGCGACGGCGCCCTGACCGGTCCGAACATCAACCTGCTGTCGGAGATCGTCCGCCGCCGCCCTGACCTGAAGGTGCAGGCCTCGGGCGGGGTGGCGCAACTGACCGACCTCGCCGCCGCTGCCGCCGCCGGCTGCGACGGCGCCATCGTGGGACGGGCCCTGTACGAAGGTCGCTTCACCGTGGCCGAAGCGCTGGAGGCAACGGCGTGACCGCGCGTCGCATCATCCCCTGCCTCGACGTCAAGGACGGGCGGGTGGTCAAGGGCGTCCGCTTTCAGGGCCACGCCGACATGGGCGACGCCGCCGAACTGGCCGCGCGCTATCGCGACGCGGGCGCCGACGAGCTGGTCTTCTACGACATCGCGGCCAGTCCCGAGGGGCGGACGCTCGACTACGGCTGGGTGAAAAGCATCGCCCGCCTGCTGGACATCCCCTTCAGCGTCGCCGGTGGAATCCGGACGGTGGAACAGGCGGGGCGATGCCTCGACCACGGGGCGGACAAGGTGTCGATCAACTCACCGGCCCTGGAACGGCCCGAGCTGATCGCCGAGATGGCCGAGCGGCTGGGGCGGCAGTGCGTCGTCGTCGGGGTCGACTCCAAACGCGCCGGCGACGACTGGCAGGTGCACCAGTACACCGGCGA
>NZ_DASWNO010000191.1:0-6420 GCF_036399195.1 Brevundimonas sp. | reverse complement strand
GCCGCCGCCGCCAAAGGCGCGTCGGTCCTGGCGCGGGTCCGTTCGACGCGTCCGCCCTCTCCCGCCCGTCTGGCGCTGATCGACGGCGCCGTGTCGGTGATCTTCGACGCCGGCGAAGAAGGCGTGGCTCCCGGTCAGGCCTGCGCCCTCTACGATCCCGCGGATCCCGACCGCCTGCTGGGGGGCGGTTTCATCCAGACCACCGCCGCCATTGCCTGACACGGGCAACGGGCCGACGGCGCTCGCCACGCGCTCCGGACTGCCGGCCGAGTTCCAGTATCTGCTGCCGCAGTTTCCGCGCGATCGTTGGACTGCAGCGTCGCTGGATCAGACCGCGGCCTTCTGGCTGCAGATGCACGGCGGCTTCCGCTCGCATCAGACACATATGGGCGCCTTGATCGGGCAATGGCGCGCGGGCGGGGAGCTGTCGGCCCTGCACCGGCAGCTGATCCCGGCGCTCCAGTCCTTCCTGCAGCACCTCGACGGTCACCACCGCGTCGAGAGCGGGCACTATTTCCCGATGATGCGGTCCGTCGAGCCGCGCATCGGCGCCGGTCTCGACCTTTTGGACCGCGACCACGACGCTATTCACGAGGTTCTCGAGAGCCTGTTCCAGACCGCCCTGGGCTTCCACCGCGCCGTAACCGCGAACCCCGCGGAGGCGCGGGATCACGCGGCGCGGCTGTCGGACGCCATCGAGGCCGCCGGGCCGCCGCTGTTGCGGCATCTGGACGACGAGGAGGACATCGTCATCCCCCTGATCCAGCTGCGCGGCCTGCCCTCCTAGGTCCGGCTCGGCATCAGCTTGCGGCGTTGGCGGACCAGCGCCAGCGGGCGCCCGTCCGGGGCGTAGGCCGCGCCGTCCTCCACCGCCCAACCGCCGCCCACGTCACGGCTCTCGAAGTGGAAATAGGCCCAGCCGTCGGGCGATACGCCCTCCAGCGGCGCCAAGATGTCCGCGCGCAGATCGACGCTGGCGGAAATGGTCGGCGGCGCCGGCAGGGCGGTGAAATAGGTCGGATACAGGCCGTCCAGCAGGAACAGCAGCCGCGCCTCGTCCAGTGGGGCGCCGTCGCTCGTGCGCATCCAGCATCCGAGCTCGGGCGTGCGGCCGGCGTTTTCGCCGAACAGCCTTGGCCCGGCGACGAAGCGGTGGTCGATATATTGTGTGAACCACGGGCCGAAGCCGGTATCGAGCGGCGTCGGCTCCAGCTCCTCCACCGGGCGCGGCGAGGCCTTGAGCGGCGTGATGACGGGGCCCGGCACGTCCCTTCCGAAGGTGCCGAGGGCATGAATGGCGGGCCGGTCCCCTTGCCCGCCGATGACCGAGGCGTAGGCGACGTTGCGGCCGCCGCGGTTCATCACCGGATGGAAGGTCGCGTCCTCGAAACGCGCGGCGGCCAGATACTGAACCGTGAGCGACTGCAGCGGCGTCTCCACACCCAACCCCTGCCGCATGGTCCCGGCCGCCAGCGCCGCCATCAGGCCTCCGAACGGGGCGCCCCGCTCCTGCGGCGCGGATTGCGGCGCGTTGGAGAAGCCGCCGGTCAGCCTCGCGACCAGACCGCCCTCGGCGTCCGGGGTCAGCGTCAGGGCCTCGGCCAGGGTCTGCTGCGTCATGTACGGGGACTATCGTGAAGAAAAGACGGGCGGAAGGGGGAGGCCTTCCGCCCGAGTCGAGGGATCAGGATATGCGCGGCTGACCGCCCACGTCCGTAGCCAAACAAGACTGACCTAGTCCGTTCGGATTGGCAACCCTCTTGCCAAACGCCTGACGCAGGGTCACTTTCCCTGCATGGGACGCACCGCCGACTATTCACGCCAGAGCTGCTCGATCGCCGCGACGCTGGAGGTCATCGGCGATCCGTGGACGCTGCTGGTCATCCGCGACGCCTTCAACGGCGTCAGCCGTTTCGAGCAGTGGCAGGAGCGGCTGGGCGTGGCCCGCAACGTTCTGGCCGCCCGGCTGAAGACGCTAGTCCAGCACGGCGTGCTGGAACCGCACCTGTATTCCGAACGCCCGCCCCGCAACGAGTACCGGCTGACGGCCAAGGGCAAGGACCTGTACGGCGTGCTGGTCACGCTGCACGCTTGGGGCGCCCGCCACGTCTATGGCGAGGCGGACTCGGGTTTCGCCATGCTGCACAAGGGCTGCGGGCACGATCTGGCCCCGCGGATCGCCTGCGGCCATTGCAACGAGATCGTCAAGCCGCGCGACATCACCCTGGTCCACGCCGCGGACTGCCCCACCGTCGGCGACGTGATGCCGCGTCAGACGGTGGGCGAGGAAGCGGCCTGAGCCATGGCCGCCGTCACCCTGATCGGCAGCCCGGTCTCGCCGTATGTGCGCAAGGTGCTGGCCGCGTGCGCCGTCAAGGGGATCGAGGTCGAGCTGGACCCCATCTCGCCGATGTACGGCAATGACGATTTCGAGCGGCTCAGCCCGCTGCGGCGCGTTCCGGTCTGGGTCGAGGGCGACCTGACGCTGTGCGACTCCAGCGTCATCGTCCAGTACATCGAGGAGACCCGGCCCGGCCCGTCGCTATGGCCCGCCGATCCGGCCCGGCGGGCGAAGGCGCGCTGGCTCGAGGAGTTCGCCGACACCCGCCTGTTCGACGTGCTGGGCTGGCGGCTGTTCTTCCAGATCGCGCTCAAGCCGCGGTTCTTCGGGACCGAGACCGACGCAGAGGTGGTGCGCAAGGCGCGCGACGTCGAGCTGCCGATGATCCTGGACTATCTCGAGAGCCAGACGCCCGAGACCGGCTTCCTGTTCGGTGAACTGTCGCTGGCCGACCTCAGCGTCGCGCCCGCCTTCGTCAACGCCGGCGCGGTTCAGGTGCACGTCGACCCCGCCCGCTGGCCACGCGTGTCGGCCTGGCTGGAGCGCATGGAGAGCGAGACCCCCCTCGGTCCGCTGAACACCCTGGCCCGCGCGCTCATGCGGACCCCTCTGGCCGCCCATCGCGACAGTCTGCCCGAGTTCGGCCTCGCCGCCGCCGCCGTCAGCCTCGGCGGCCAGACGCCACGCGCCGGTCCCATGACGCCGCTCTAGCTGAGCCGCTTGCGCAACGCGCGCAACGGGCTCATTTCACCCTCGATTTTCCCGAACCTCTCCCCAGGGTCTTCTCCATGTCCGATCCCGTCGTCATCGTCTCCTTCGCCCGCACGCCCATGGGCGGCTTCATGGGCGCCCTGTCCGGGGTCAAGGCCACCGAGTTGGGCGCCACCGCGGTCAGGGCCGCCGTCGAGCGCGCCGGCGTCGCCGCCGACAAGGTCGAGCAGATCTACATGGGCTGCGTTCTGCCCGCCGGTCTGGGACAGGCGCCGGCGCGCCAGGCCGCGATCGGAGCCGGGCTTGGCCAGCATGTCGAGGCGACCACGGTCAACAAGATGTGCGGCTCGGGCCTCCAGGCGGTGATGATGGCCTCCGACGCCCTCGCCGCTGGTTCCGCCGACGTCATCGTCGCGGGCGGCATGGAGTCGATGACCGGCGCCCCCTACCTGATGAACAAGCATCGCGGCGGGGCCCGCATCGGCCACGACGTCATCGTCGACAGCATGTACATGGACGGGCTGGAAGACGCCTACTCGCCCGGCAAGCTGATGGGCAATTTCGCCGAGGATTCGGCCCGCTCCTACCAGTTCACCCGCGAGGCTCAGGACGGTTACGCCATCGAAAGCCTGACCCGGGCGCGCGCCGCCATCGCCTCGGGCGCCTTCGCCGCCGAGATCACCCCGGTCGAGGTCACCAGCCGCAAGGGCGTCGAGATCGTCAGCGAGGACGAGCAGCCGGCCAAGGCGATGCCGGAGAAGATCCCGAACCTGAAGCCCGCGTTCTCGAAGGACGGCACCATCACCGCCGCCAACGCCTCCTCGATCTCTGACGGCGCAGCGGCTCTGGTCATGACGCGCGAGAGCGTCGCCAACGCCATGGGCCTGCCGATCGTCGCGCGGATCGTCAGCCACGCCGCGCATGCCCACGACCCGGCGCTGTTCACCACCGCGCCCGTGCCTGCGATGCGGAAGGCGCTGAAGAAGGCCGGCTGGTCCGTCGAGGACGTCGATCTGTGGGAGATCAACGAAGCCTTCGCCGTCGTCGCCATGATCGCCATGCAGGAGCTGGGCATCGACCACGCCAAGCTGAACGTGAACGGCGGCGCGACGGCCCTCGGCCATCCCATCGGCGCTTCGGGCGCGCGGGTCCTGACCACCCTGCTGTCGGCGCTGCAGGCGCGGGGCGGCAAGAAGGGCATGGCCAGCCTGTGCATCGGCGGCGGCGAAGCCGTGGCGATGGCGGTCGAACTGGTCTGATGCCCCGGCGGTCGGGCGCGTGACCCTGAACCGGAGAGACGCGCTCGGGCTTGCAGCGATGGCGGCGGCTCCTGCCGTGGGGCTGCGGACGGCGTCGCCCGACGTCGCGCCGCCTGATCCCGTCGAGGCCATCCGGCTGTGGCCCGGCGCGGCCCCCGGGGGAGAGCGGGTCACGGTAACCCCGCGTGTGGTCGAGCGCTCGACCGATCCGGCGTTCCGCGACCGCTTCGCCCAGTACACCACCGAGCCGATCCTCACCGTGCTGCGGCCGCAGCGCCCGAACGGCGCCTCCCTGCTGCTGATCCCCGGCGGCGGGTACAAGTGGGTGGTGGTGGACAAGGAGGGGCTGGATTGCGCCCGGGTGTTCGCCGAGGCGGGCGTCACCTGTTTCGTACTGCGCTACCGCCTGCCGGGCGACGGCTGGGCCGCGGGCGCCGACGCGCCGCTGCAGGACGCCCAGCGGGCGATGCGGCTAATCCGGGGCCGCGCGGCGTCGGAGGGTCTTGATCCCCGACGCGTCGCGGTGCTGGGAGCTTCGGCGGGCGGACATCTCGCCGGGCTGCTGACAGCGCGACCCGGCGACAGCATCTACGAGCCGGTCGATGACACCGATCATCAGTCGGCGCAGCCTGACCTGACGATCCTGCTCTATCCCGTCGCGACCATGGCCGATCCGTTCGTCCACGCCGGATCCCGGCGCGAACTGCTGGGACCGTCGCAGACGCCTGAGGCGATCCGGCGGTATTCTCTGGAGCAGATGGACTGGGTCGGCTCCCCGCCGACCTTCCTGCTGCACGCGGTCGACGACGAGGCCGTGCCGGTCGAGAACAGCCTCGGCCTGCTTTCGGCCCTTCGCGCGGCCCGAGTTCCGGTAGAAACGCACCTGTTCGAAGAAGGCGGCCACGGCTTCGGGGTGCGGCTGATCGCCGGCAAGCCGGCGGCGGTCTGGCCCCGGCTGGTGCTGGAGTGGGCGGCGCGGCATGGGTGGCCCGCGCGGACCTGATCGGTCAGCGGATATCGACGGACTGGGCGATCTGCTCGGCCAGGGCCCGGTCGGCGCCGTCGAGGCTCATGGTCCAGACATGGACCTCGCGCGGCGCATCGGCGCGCTGGAACAGGTGCTCCTTGGCGTGCCGGACGCCGTCCTCGGTGGCGACGACCGAGTTGCGCCCCGCGGCCTCGACCATCTCGCCGCTGTAGATCGGAAACTGCGAGGCGGGTCCGGCGTAGACCATGACGAACGAGCGCTCGCCCCGCCGGATCGTATAGATGCGGAAGTCCGGGCCGGGGCGGCCGGTGACGATCTCGAACCCAGCCGGCAGGGTGACGGAGAACGGCAGGGCCGCGCGGGCCGTCGCGTCCAACACGGTGACCGCCGGGACCGACGGCGGCGGCGGCGGCGTGGCGGGCGCCGGCGCGGGAACCGCTGAAAGCGGCGCCGCGCTGGGCGGAGCGGGGGTAGCTGGAGCTGTGATCGGGGGAGCCGGGGCCGCACGCGCAGGCGCCGGCGCGGCGGAGGACGCGGGCGGGGCGGAGGACGCGGGCGGGGCGCCGGCAGGCCGAGCAACGACCGGAGGCGGCGAAGCGGCGGAGGCCGGAGCAGACGGCGGCTGACCCGCCGCTGGACGGACGTTGGGCGATGCTGCGGCGGGAGTGGGCGCGGTCGTAGGAGCGGGCGCGGGCGCGATATAGGCGGCGGGCGCGGGCGGGCCGCTGTTCAGGTCGCGGGTGAGCGTGCTCGACGGCGGCGGCGTCTGGGCCGCTGGGGGCGCCGACTGGGCCTGCGCCGCTCCGGCGAGGGCGACGGCGGCGGCGGTAACCAGGTGTACTTTCATGGCTCTGACCTTCGCGCCTCAGCCCGCGAACGGCAAGGCCCTCAGCGCGTAGGCGACGACCGCCGTGACCGCCGCCGCGACGACTGCCAGCCCGACGAACCAGGCCAGACGCCGCCACAAGGGCCCTGCGCCCTCGCCCGGCTCGGGCGGCGGAACGGGTTCAATGATGATAGCCGCTCTCCTCGTCGACCTTGCCCCGGAACACCCAGTAGACCCAGACGGTGTAGGCCAGGATCAGGGGCAGGATCACCGCCGTCCCGGCCAGCATCAGACC
>NZ_DASWNO010000190.1:0-9024 GCF_036399195.1 Brevundimonas sp. | reverse complement strand
CCGCCCCACTTCGGCGCGTCCGTGGCGCTGTCGGCCCAGGTGGTGGTGGTCGAGTGGGTCAGGGTCATGTAGCGCGCGCCCGCATCGTGGAACTCGCGCAGCAGGCCCAGCGAATCGTCGATCGAATAGCCGCCCTCCATGCCGATCAGCGAGGCGATCTTGCCGCGCCGGTGGATGCGCTCGATGTCGTCGGCGGTGGTGGCCAGCTCGAACACGTCGGGATGGGCCGCGACCAGCCGCTTGACGGTGTCGATCTGCTCGAAGGTCGCCTTGGCCGCCTCGACCGACGTCAGGCTGGCGGGCACATAGACGGACCAGAACTGCCCGCCGACCCCGCCGGCCCGGAGGCGAGGGATGTCTGTGTGCAGTTCCGTCGAAGCGTCGAGATTGGTCGTCAGGTCGACGGCGTGCGGATCGTTCCCGTGCCTCTGGCGCAGCGCCCACGGCAGGTCGTTGTGCCCGTCGATCAGCGGCGTGCGCCGGAGCAGCTGAAGCACGCGCGCCTCGCCGGAGCCGGGCGCCTGCGCGAGGACCGGCCCGGCAGCGAAGGCAAGGACGACGGCGGACAGAAGGGCGGTGCGGATCATGGCGGCTCCCCGATTTGCAGCGCGGCGACAGTGGCAGACCCGGGTGTTGCGTCAACGTCCTGAAGGGCTAGAGGAGGCGGATGAGCACCGACATGTCCGCGCTGGAGACCCGCAAGGCCGAGACCCGCGCCTGGTTCGAGGCGCTACGCGACCGCATCCATGCCGGGCTCGAGGCGCTGGAGGATGCGGCCCCGGCCGACATCTTCCCCGGCGACCCCGGCCGCTTCGTCCGCACGCCGTGGGAGCGGCCCGAAGGCGGCGGCGGCGTGATGGGCATGATGCACGGGCGGCTGTTCGAGAAGGTCGGCGTCCACGTCTCGACGGTGCACGGGACCTTCCCGGCCGATTACGCCAAGAGCGTTCCCGGCGCGGCCGAGGACCCGCGGTTCTTCGCCACCGGGATCAGCCTGATCTGCCATCCGGTCAGCCCGCGCGTGCCGGCGGTGCACATGAACACCCGCTTCATCGCCACGACGCAGAGCTGGTTCGGCGGCGGCGCCGACCTGACCCCGGTGCTGGACGTCGACCGCCGCCCCGACGCGCCGGACACGGTCGACTTCCACGCCGCTCTGCAGGCTGCGTGCGACGCGTACGCCCCGGACTGGTATCCGAAGTTCAAAGCGTGGTGCGACGAGTATTTCTGGCTGCCCCACCGCAACGAGCCGCGCGGCACGGGCGGCATCTTCTACGACCACCACGACAGCGGCGACTTCGCCCGCGACTTCGCCTTCACCCGGGACGTGGGCGCGGCCTTCCTTGAGGTCTACAGCGCCATTGTTCGGCGGCGGATGGTTGAGCCCTGGACGGCGGAAGAGCGCGAGGAGCAGCTGATCCGCCGCGGCCGCTACGTCGAATTCAACCTGCTCTACGACCGCGGCACCATGTTCGGTCTCAAGACCGGCGGCAACGTCGACTCGATCCTCAGCTCGATGCCGCCCGTGGTGAAGTGGCCGTAGAGCCGTCTAGGGCGCCCAGATCTCCGCCCGGCCGCCGGCCTCGCCCAGCGCCTCAACGACCCATCCGCAGATTTCGCGCGCGGCGTCCTCCGTCCCCATCGGCGGGTTCAGCACCACCATGGCGCAGCCGTTCATCTTCATCGGATTGTTCAGGGGCCTGAGGCGCGCCTCGGCGACCAGCACTCGCCCGGCCCCAGCCGCCGCGAGCCGCCGCAAGAAGCCGTCGAACGTCTCCATGTCCTTCAGCGGCGTCCAGATCGCGACCGTGGCGCGGGCGTCCGCGCGAACGATGGCCGCGCCCGCATCCGCGGCGCGCAGGTAGTCGTCAGGCTGCTCGAACGGCGGATCGATCAGCACCAGCGGCCCCGTGGCCCTGCCAGCCCATTCGACCGCCTGATCATAGCCGTCCCCGCCTTCCGCCATCGCCTCCGGGAACGACCCCAGGGCTTCTGAGAGCAGGGTCAGCACCGGGGGGTTCAGTTCGAAGCCGATGTAGCGGTCGTCCGCCCGCAGCCGCCGCGCGAGCAGAAGCGGCGAGCCGGGATAGAACCGTCCGCCGCCGTCGGGATTGAGCGCGGCTACCTCCGTCGCCAGCGCCTCGATCAAGGGCGGCCGGTCAGCCGACGCCATCAGCCGGGCGATCCCCGCCTCCGCCTCCTTCGACCGCGCGGCGTCACCGGTCAGGTCGTAAAGCCCCGCCCCCGCATGGGTGTCGATAACGGTCGCGGGGCCGTTCGCCTGCGTCCGCTCCAGCAGCCAGAGGAGGAGGGCGTGCTTCACCAGATCGGCGAAGTTCCCGGCGTGGAAGCTGTGGCGATAGTTCATGCCCTGCCCTCCTCCGCCCGGCGGCCGGGGTCAAGCGGAACCCGAGCCGTTCGCGTCACGTTGCCGGTCCGCTCCGCCCACGGCTGAAGGTCGCCATGTCCGCCCTCGTCTTCCCGAAAAGGCCCAACCGCTGATGGGCGCGCCAGCCGCCGACGCTGTGGAGCGTGCGGACATTCCCAATGGCCTGACCTTCAGCAGCGACGCCCAGCCGGGCCTGAAGCGGATCGCGACCGAACAGGGCTTCGAATATTTCGACCTCGACGGAAAGCGGGTCAGCGACCCGCAGGTTCTGGACCGCATCCGCACGCTGGCCATCCCGCCGGCATGGACCGACGTGTGGATATCGCCGGAATCCACCGGTCACATCCAGGCCACCGGCCGGGACGTCAAAGGGCGCAAGCAGTACCGGTATCACGACGGCTGGAGCACCCACGCGTCGGAGACCAAGTTCGAGCGCCTGCCCGCCTTCGCCAAGGCGCTGCCCAAGCTGCGCAAGCGGGTGGAGCGGGACATGGCGATCCGCGGGATTACCCGGGACAAGGTGCTGGCCACCGCCGTGCGGCTGCTGGAGATGACCCTGATCCGGGTCGGCAACGCCCAGTACGCCAAGCAGAACCGCTCCTACGGCCTGACCACGCTCAACAAGCGCCACCTCGAGGTCGGCGCGACCGCCCTGACCTTCGCCTTCAGGGGAAAAAGCGGGGTCGAGCACGAGGTCCGCGTGCGGGACCGACGGCTGGCGACCGTCGTGCGCGCGCTGCGTGAGCTGCCGGGTCAGCAACTGTTCAAATATCGCGACGCCGACGGCGCCTTGTGCGCCATCAGCTCGGACGACGTGAACGCCTACATTCGCGAGGCCATGGGCGATCAGTTCTCGGCCAAGGATTTCCGCACCTGGGCCGGCACGGTCTCCGCCGCCCGCGCGCTGCGCGACATGCCGACGCCTGCCTCTCCGACCGAGGCGAAGCGCAGGATCACGGTCTGCGTCAAGGCGGTGTCGGGGGTGCTCGGCAACACGCCCACGGTATGCCGGTCGTCCTACGTCCACCCGAGGGTGTTCGAAATGTTCGAGAGCGGCGCCCTCACGGCCCTGCCTCGGCCGGACGCCGCCAGCTTCGAGAAGGCGCTGATCAAGACATTGCGCTGAAGACGCGGTATTTACGGATTCGAGAAGAACGGCGGTTTGCGAACCGCGATTGTCGGAGGGGCCCGTATGTCTATTTCAGCGAGTTTTCTGCGCCTGAGCGTCCTGTTCGTCGTGCTGGGGGTTTCGCTCGGCTACTGGATGGGCGCGTCGCACAACTTCATCGTCTCGCCGGTGCATGCGCACATCAACCTGCTCGGCTGGGTGTCCATGTTCCTGTACGGCCTGTTCTATCGCATCTTCCCGGACGCGGCCGTCGGCTGGCTCCCGAAGGCCCATCTGGCGCTCGCCGTCATCGGCCTGCCGGTCATGATGGTCGGCCTGACGATCCAGCTTCTGGCCATCCCCAGCCTGATGTCGGTCGTCCCGGTCCTGATGATCCTCGGGCCGACGATGGTCGTGCTGGGCATGTTCGCGTTCGCGGTCATCGTCTTCCGCGCCACCGGCGGGCGGAGCGCCGCCGCGGCCTGAGACCTCAGGCCGTCGCCCAGTAGCCGAGGCTTCGCGCGTTCACCGGCGCCCGCGTCGCCTCGACCCGCGCCATGATCATGGACTTGAACGCGTCCGCCTGTTCCTCGCCGGACAGCAGCCGCAGCGAGCGGATGATGCGGGTGATCCGCATGTGGTTGTGGTCGTGCGGCGCGAGCCAGTGCGTGGTCAAGGCGTAGAAGGCGGCCATCCGGTCCGTCGCGGCCGCGAGCGCGCACTGCGCCATGGTCGAGGTTCGGATCGCCTCGGCCTCGGCCTCCGTCAGCACCGGCGCCTCAGGCACGGCCATGGAGGGCTCGGGCAGCGGGAACAGCCACTGGATGAAGTCGTGCGTCCGCTCCAGATCGGCGTCGTTCATCGAGAGGACGTCGAACACCGTGCGCCCGCGAGCATCGCGGCCGTCGCCTTCGAGAAAGGCCGCCACGCCGTCGGCCTCGGCCATGGCGTGGGCCCCTAGGCCGCCTTGTCCCAGTTCAGGACCACCTTGCCCGACTGGCCCGAGCGCATAGCCTCAAAGCCCTCCTCGAAGCGCTCGTAGCTCATCTGGTGGGTGATCAGCGGGGTCAGGTCGAGACCGGCCTTCAGCAGGCCCAGCATCTTGCGCCAGGTGGTGAACATCTCTCTGCCGTAGACGCCCTTGATGGTCAGGGCCTTGAGGATGATGGCGCCCCAGTCCGTCTCCATCGGCTTCGACGGAATGCCCAGCATCGCCATGCCGCCGCCCATGATCAGGGTGTCGACGCACTGTTTGAAGGCGATCGGCGAGCCCGACATCTCCAGCGCCACGTCGAAGCCGACCTTGAGGCCGAGCTCGTGCATCACGTCCTTCAGGTCTTCCTTCGTCGTGTTCACCGTGCGGACGCCTGGCGCGACCTTCTGCGCCAGCTCCAGCCGGAAGTCGTTGATGTCGGTCAGGACGACCGTCCGGGCGCCGGCATGGCGCGCGACGGCGGCCGCCATCATGCCGATGGGGCCCGCGCCGGTGACCAGCACGTCCTCGCCCAGCAGGTCGAACTGCTGCGCCGTGTGCACGGCGTTGCCGAACGGGTCGAGGATGGAGCCGATCTCATAGGGCACGTCGTCCGGCAGCTCGATCACGTTGAAGGCGGGGGCGACGACGTATTCCGCGAACGCGCCCTGACGGTTGACGCCGATGCCCTTGGTGGCCGGGTCGAGGTGGAAATGCCCAGCGCGCGCGGCTTCCGAGTTCAGGTCGATGACGTGGCCTTCGGCCGAGACGCGCTGTCCGACCTTCAGGCGGCGATCGACGTCGCCGCCGATGGCGACGATCTCGCCGGAAAACTCGTGGCCGGTGATCATCGGCACGGGGACGTTCTTCTGGGACCATTCGTCCCAGTTCCAGATGTGGATATCGGTGCCGCACACGGCGGTGCGCTTGACGCGGATGAGCACGTCTTCCGGACCTGCGACAGGGATTGGCGCGTCGATCAGCTCGAGGCCGACGCCCGGCTTGGTCTTGGCCAGGGCCTTCATGGTGTCGGTCATCAGATAACTCCTAATTCGCGGCCCGCGGTCGTGAACGCGGCGACGGTCCGATCGATCTGTTCAAAGGTGTGGGCGGCCGACATCTGGGTGCGGATGCGGGCCTGACCGCGCGGCACGACCGGGAAGCTGAAGCCAATCACATAGACGCCGAGCTCCAGCAGGCGGGCGGCCATGTCCTGCGCCAGTTTGGCGTCGCCCAGCATGACCGGGATGATCGGGTGCTCGCCCGGCTGAAGCGTGAACCCGGCCTCGCTCATGGCGGCGCGATAACGGGCCGCATTGGCGAACAGCTGCGTGCGCAGCGCATCCCCCTCTTCCCCGCCGGCGATGCGGATCGCCTCGAGGCTGGAGCCGCAGACGGCGGGGGCCAGGGCGTTGGAGAACAGGTACGGCCGCGCCCGCTGCTTAAGCAGGCTCACGACCTCGGACCGGGCGCAGATGAAACCGCCCATGGCCCCGCCCAGCGCCTTGCCGAACGTGCCGGTGACGAAGTCGACCTCGACGCCATGGTGCGCGTAGGAGCCCCGCCCCTGTGGTCCGAGGAAGCCGGTGGCGTGACAGTCGTCGACCATGATCAGGGCGTCGTAGCGGTCGGCCAGAACGCGGATCTCGTTCAGCTTCGCGATGTAGCCGTCCATCGAGAAGGCGCCGTCGGTGGCTATGACGATGTTCCGCGGCCCGGCGGCGCGCGCCTCCCTCAGCTTCGCCTCCAGATCGTCCATGTCGGAGGTGGCGAAACGATAGCGCTTGGCCTTGCACAGCCGTACGCCGTCGATGATCGAGGCGTGATTCAGGCTGTCGGAGACGATGGCGTCCTCTTCCCCGAACAAGGGCTCGAAGATGCCGCCGTTGGCGTCGAAGGCGGCTGCGAAGAGGATCGAGTCTTCGAAGCCGAGATAGTCGGCGATCGACCGCTCCAGCTCCTTGTGGATCTCCAGCGTGCCGCAGATGAAGCGCACCGAGGCGGTGCCCGCGCCCCACTGCTCCTGCGCCCGGATGCCGGCCTGCGTCACCCGCTCGTCGCCGGCGAGGCCGAGGTAGTTGTTGGCGCAGAAGTTCAACACATCGCGGCCGCCGACCCGGATCACCGGCCCCTGACGGCTGGCGATCACCCGTTCCGGCTTGGTCAGGCCCTGGGCATCGATATCGGCGAGGTCCGCGCGCACGCGGTCATAGAAGGAGGAGCTGGCGGTCATGCGCGCTCCGCTACGCCGTTTTCCTCGCGGTTTGAACCCCCGCCGACGCCGCGGACGCTTCGTTCAGCACGGGTGCAGGCTCAGGAGTCGCACGGAACGGACTGACGCGGACCCGTCCGCCGCAGGGGCTGAGCGTCAGGTTCAGCGGCAAGGCCGCGGGGTCGCCCGGAGCCGTCACCCTCAGGCCCGTGACCGCCGGGCAGGCGCGTTGGCCCTTGGTCTCATCCGGCACGACCGTCCAGGCGATGTCGAAGAAGGCGCGACCCTGCGCCGGCAGGTTGACCGGGGCCGGCTGCGCGCCCTCGGCCACGCCGCGCGGGGTCGGCTCGGCCCGGATCGCCGTCAGATCGCGGCCCTGCCGGTCCCTCAGCACGACGCCCGGATAACCGCTCAGGCTGCACGGCTGCGCGCCGGTGTTCTGCATCGCCAGCACCGCCATCCGGTTTCCCGCGCCGGCGTCACCGCTGTGCGACACGAGGGTCAGCTGCGCCGCTCGACAGGGGGCGGCGGCCGGCAGGACCCCGCCCTCAACGGGAGGCGCGCTCGTGAGCGGGGGCGCCGTCACCAGGGGCGGCGCGGGGCGGCTGCAGCGCGCGACGACGGCCACCTCCACACCCCCGTTCGGGGCCCTGCGGCTGAGGGTCGAAGTCTCCATGCCCTCCGCGACCACCGTGCGCCAGGTCATGCCTGCGCCGACGAACAGCGCGCCCGAGGCGGCGCCCTCCTGACGCATGGCGTAGGTCTGGCCGTCATGAGTCACCTGCGCCGTCGCGGCGTCGGGATAGGCCACCGTCACGGCGCCGCCCTGCTCGCAGGCGTAGGTGACGGGCGCGCCGGCAGCCACGACGGGGCCCTCCGTGGGCTCGACGGGTGGACGCGGCGCTTCGTCCTCGCGGGTGCAGGCGGCGGTCAGCGCCAGTATCGAAACGACGGCGGAAAGGGTGTGGCGACGGCGCATGGAAGCTCCACTGTGGAACAACCTAACGCGATCCGACGGTTAAAGGCTCCGCTTGCGCGATCTGACCCCCCATCAGGCCGTGAGAACCCGCGGCAGCTTGAACGCGACGGTCTCGCGCTCGCCGTCGTCCTCGACGACCGTCGCGTCGAACCGCATGCGTACGGCCTCGATCAGCGCCTCGATCAGCGGCTCGGGCGCCGAGGCGCCGGCGGTGATGCCGAGGACGTTCACGCCGTCCAGCCACGACCAGTTCACCTGATCGGCGTCGTCCACCAGCCGCGCGTCGGCGGCTCCGGCCCGTAGCGCGACCTCTACCAGCCGGACCGAGTTGGATGAATTGGCCGAGCCCACCACAAGCACCAGATCGCACCCCGCGCCCAGGCGCTTGACTGCTTCCTGGCGGTTGGTGGTGGCGTAGCAGATGTCTTCCTTGTGCGGGTCCGGCAGTTCGGGGAACCGTCGCTTGAGTACGCCGAGGATTTCGCTGGTGTCGTCCACCGACAGGGTGGTCTGGGTGGCGTAGGCTAGCGGCGCGGCGCCCGGCCGCTGAAACGCTTCGGCGTCCTCCACCGTTTCGACGAGACTGATCGCACCGGCCGGCAGCTGCCCCATGGTGCCCACCACCTCGGGGTGACCGGCGTGGCCGATCAGGATGATGTGGCGACCGGCGGCGTGATGCCGCTCGGCCTCCACGTGCACTTTCGAGACAAGCGGGCAGGTCGCGTCGAGGAACAGCATCTCGCGCGCCCGGGCGGTGGCCGGCACCGTCTTGGGCACGCCATGGGCCGAGAACACCACCGGCCGGTCGTCCGGGCACTCGTCCAGTTCCTTGACGAACACCGCCCCCAGCGACCTGAGGCGCTCCACGACATGCCGATTATGCACGATCTCGTGGCGCACGTAGACGGGGGCGCCGAACTTCTCGAGGGCCCGTTCGACGATCTGGATGGCGCGGTCCACGCCGGCGCAGAAGCCCCGCGGCGTGGCGAGACGCACGGTCAGGGCGCGCCTTTGGGCGGGCCGGATGGGGGCGTGGACGCTCATGGCTGGAACCTAGTCTTTCGCGCCGTCTGCCGCCACCATGGTTTCCGCGCGCGCGGGTTTGCCGCGCCTCCGTTTAGCCGCTATCAGCGGCGAGCGTGCCGCAGGCGTCGGGCTGTCGCCGCACCCCTTGATCTGGAAGATTATCGATGCGTCGCGTCCTCAACCTCTCTCTGGCGCCCGTTCTGGCCGCGACCCTGATGTCGGTCGGCATGGCGCCGTCCGTCGCCGACGCGGGTCAGCAGCCTGGCCAGGCCGGCCGGCAACAGCCGGGTCAACGCCCGCAACCGGGCGAGCAGGCGGAACCGAACCGCGCCCGCGC
>NZ_DASWNO010000189.1:0-12243 GCF_036399195.1 Brevundimonas sp. | reverse complement strand
CGCGTCAGCGAAGGCGAGACGCGGGAATTCTTCCGCTTCATGAACGGCGGCTTCACGCGCGAGCGGCGCGCCGGGGGTGAGACCTCCGTGGCCGGCGTCTACACAGACGGGTCCTGGCTGTCCGGGCCGTGGCTCGTCGCGGGCGGCCTGCGTCTCGACCAGTGGCGCAACGAAGGCGGCTTCCGGCGCGAAATCGATGTCGCGACGGGCGCGCCGACGCTGAATGAGACCGACCCGGACCGGAGCGGCGAGGTGTTCAGCGCCCGGCTCGCCGCGCGCCGTGAGATCGGCGGCGGACAGGCGCTGCGGCTGGCGGGCTACACCGGCTTTCGGCCCGCGACCCGGAACGAACTGCACCGACCGTTCCGCGTCGGCAACGACCTGACCGAAGCGAACGCCGCCCTGCGCCCTGAGCGGCTGAGCGGCGTCGAGGCCGGCTGGGCGCTGGCGTCGGAGCGGACCTCGCTGACCGCCACCGTCTTCTGGAACCGGATCGAGGACGCGGTGGTCAACGTCACCATCGGCGCCGGACCCGGGACCTTTCCAAGGGCGGGCTTCGTCCCCGCCGGCGGGGTGCTGCGCCGGCGCGACAACGCCGGCACCATCGAGGCCGTCGGCGTCGAGATCGACGGGCGGTTCGAAGTTTCCGAGAGCCTCTCCCTCCGCGCCGCCCTGTCGGCCACCGACGCCCGCGTGGACGGCGGCGACACCGCCCCGCAGCTGACCGGCCTGCGCCCGGCCCAGGCGCCGATCTGGAGCGCGGCGGGCGGCGCCGAGTGGCGACCGATTGAGCGGCTGAGCCTCTTCGCGGGCGTTCGCTGGGAGAGCCGCCGCTTCGACGACGACCTGAACAGCCGGGTGCTGGACGCCGCGGCCACGGTCGACGCACGCGTCGAATGGGCCGTCACGCCGTCGCTGGCGCTCTGGGCGTCAGCCGACAATCTGTTGGACGCTGAGGTCGAGGTCTCGGAGACCGGCGTCGGGGTCGCGGGATTCGGGCCGCCCCGCTCGGTGTCGCTGGGACTGCGACTCACGCGCTGACCGCGATCCGCCGCGCCGGACTTGCAAATGGTTCTCAACATCGGCACAAGCCGGACGTGACCGACGCCGCCGTCCCCGCCAAGCCGAAAGCCGCGCTGAACGCCAACCGGTCGTTCTGGCTCAAGCAACTGCACCAGTGGCACTGGATCTCGGCGGCCCTCAGCCTGATCGGCCTGCTGCTGTTCGCGATCACCGGCGTCACCCTGAACCACGCGGCCCAGATCCCGGCCGAGCCGGTGACGGTGGAGCGGACCGCGGAGCTGCCTGCGCCGCTGCTGGCGCGCCTCGCCGACTTCCCCGAGGAGACCACCGATCCGGTTCCCGCCGCCGTCGCCCGCTGGGCCGCCTCGGCCTTCGGCGTCAAGGTGGAGGGCCGGCCGACCGAGACCACCGCCGAGGAAATCTACATCTCCCTGCCCGAGCCCGGCGGAGACGGCTGGCTGACCATCGACCGCTCCACGGGCGAGGCGCTGCGCGAGCGCACCACCCGCGGCTGGGTCTCCTGGCTGAACGACCTGCACAAGGGCCGCAACACGGGCCCGGTCTGGTACTGGTTCATCGACATCTTCGCCGCCGCCTGCATCGTCTTCGCCTTGACGGGCTTCGGCTTGACCTGGCTGCACGCCCGCCAGCGCCCCTCGACCTGGCCTCTGGTCGGACTAGGCCTGCTGATCCCCGCCCTCATCGCCCTCCTGTTCATTCACTGACGAGTCGCCATGCGTAACCTCAGTATCGCCCTGTCCGCCGCCGCCCTTGGAGCCGCCGCCCCCGCCGCGGCCGCCGACCTCAGCGTGTCTGTCGAGATCCCGCGCCTGTCGGTCGCCGCCTATCACCGGCCGTATGTGGCGGTGTGGATCGAGCGTCCCGACAACACCGCCGTTCGCACCCTCGCCGTCTGGTACGAGGTCTCGAACGTCGCCGAGGGCAAGGACTGGCTCAAGGACATGCGGACGTGGTGGCGGCGCGGCGGGCGGTCGCTGGCCATGCCCATGGACGGCGTCTCCAGCGCCACCAAGGCGCCCGGCCGCCACACCGTCGCCGTCCCCGGCGCGCGCCTGTCGAACCTGCCCGCCGGCGACTACGTCATGGTCGTCGAGGCGGCCCGTGAACTGGGCGGGCGCGAAGCCGTCCGCGTCCCGTTCCGCTGGGGCGCGGCGAACGCCGCCTCCGCCTCCGGCTCAACCGAACTCGGCGCCGTGCGCGTCACCGTCACCCGCTAGGTACGAAGGATCGTTCCGATGAAGAAGCTCACCTCCCTCGCCGGCGTCGTCGCCGCGGTCGCCGCCCTGGCCCTTCCGCTGTCGGCGCAGGCCCACCGCGCTTGGCTGGCGCCGACCTCAACCGTGCTGTCGGGCACGGAGGCCTGGGTCGGATTCGACGCCGGCATGTCGAACGGCGTCTTCATCGCCGACCACGCGGCGATGAACCTCGCCGGCCTCACCATCGTCGCCCCGGACGGTTCGACCGCCGCGCCGCAGAACGCCATGACGGGCAAGTACCGCTCGACCTTCGACCTGCACCTGACGCAGGCCGGCACCTACCGCATCGCGAATGTCTCCGGCGGCGTGGTCGTGTCCTACAAGCAGGGTGGCGAGACCAAGCGCTGGCGCGGCGCCGAGGCCGCCATGGCCGCCGCCATTCCGGCCGACGCCACCGACGTCGTGGCCACCCGGTCCAACAGCCGCACCGAGACCTTCGTCACCCTCGGCGAGCCTTCGACGACGGCGCTGACGCCGACAGGTCAGGGTCTCGAGCTGGTCCCGGTCACCCATCCGAACGACCTCGCCGCCGGCGAGGCCGCGACCTTCAAACTGGTGCGCGACGGCCAGCCGGCCGCCGATCTGGACGTGACCATCGCGCGCGGCGGCACCCGCTATCGTGACAATCCCGAAGAGATGACGGTCCGCACCGGCGCCGACGGATCCTTCACCGTGACCTGGCCCGAGCCGGGCATGTACTGGATGAACGCCTCGGTGCGCACGCCCGCCTCGGGCGAGCAGCTGGCCTACACGGCTCAGTACAACGGCGTCTTGGAAGTCCTGCCCTGACCGAGGGGCCGTCAGCGGGGCCCGATGGGGCGCGGGAAAACCGCGTCCTGATCCCGACGCACGGCCGCACCCCTGACCTGCCGACCTCAAGCCTGGTCTGGGACTTCGCCGGCGAGACGATGGGGACCACCTGGGCCGTCCGGCTGGTCCCGCCTCCGGGACTGGACCGCGCCGCCCTGCAGGCGGCGGTCGAGGACGAACTGGCTCGGATCGTCGCTCTGTTCAGTCACTGGGACCCGCGGTCCGAGCTGTCGCGTTTCAACGCGGCGCCCGCGGGATTCTGGCAGGTGTCGGAGCCGTTTTGGGCCTTCCTGGACGCGGCCATGAACCTGGCCGACGACACCGACGGGGCGGTCGATCCGACGCTGGGCGCGCTGGTGGACCTGTGGGGTTTCGGCCCGCCCGGGCCCCGACCGCTGGACCCGCTCGGGCTCGGCCACACGGCGCCGCTCGAGGACGAGGTCGAGGCCGCCCTGGCGGTCAGCGGCTGGGGCCGGTTGCGCCTCAACCGGCAGGCGCGGGCGGTGCAGCAGCCGGGCGGGCTGAAGCTGGACTTCTCCGGCATCGCCAAGGGGCATGCGGTTGATCGGGTGTCCGAGCGCCTGACGGCGCTGGGCGCGCGGCATCATCTGGTCGAGATCGGCGGCGAGCTGCGCGGCGCCGGGGTCAAGCCGGGCGGGCATCCCTGGTGGGTCGACCTGCAGCGGGCGCCGGGGGCGCCGGGCCCGCGCACCGCGGCCGCCCTGTTCGACATGGCGGTCGCGACCTCCGGCGACTGGGTGCGCCGCTTCGACGCCCATGGGCAGAGCTACAGCCACACCATCGAGGGGCGCACTGGCCGACCGATCGCCAACGGCATCGCTTCCGTCACCGTGCTGGCCGACACCTGCCTCTACGCCGACGCCATGGCCACCGCCCTGACAGTCATGGGGCCGGCCGAGGGCCCGGCCTATGCCGAGGCGCTGGGCATAGCCGCCGCCTTCGTCATGCGTGGCGAGGGCGGCCTGCACGAGACGGTCTCCCCCGCCTTCGCCGCCATGGCCGCAGAAGGCGCGTGACCGCCGATCCGATCCGCTGGCTATGGGCCGCCGCGGCCGTGGCGCTCTGGCTGGGGCTGATCGCGGCCGTGGCGTTCGGGCGTGCCCGCGCCCGCCGCGCGGCCGCGGCGCGGGCGGCGGCGCTGACCTCTCCCGCGTCCAGCGCGGAGCGGCCGTTCCTCGTCCTGCACGCCAGCCAGACCGGTCAGGCCGAAGAGCTGGCGTGGATGACGGCGTGCAGCCTTTCCGACGGTGGCGCGCCGGTCCGCGTGCTGTCGCTCGGGGACGTCGATCCCGATCAGATCGCCGCCGCGCGCGCCCTGCTGATCCTCGCCTCTACCACCGGCGAGGGCGATCCGCCCGACAGCGCCTCCCGGTTCGTTCGCCAGGTGATGTCCGGTACGCAGGACCTGACGGGGGTGGAGTACGGGCTGCTCGCCCTCGGCGACAGCAGCTACCGCGACTTCTGCGGCTTCGGCCGCGCCTTGGACGGCTGGCTGCTGCGCTCCGGCGCGCGCGCCCTGTTTGACCGGGTAGAGGTTGACGACGGCGACGCCGGGGCCCTGCGGCACTGGCAGCACCAGCTCGCCCAGCTGACCGGCTCGGCGGCTCCGGCCGACTGGAGCCGGCCGGCCTTCGACCACTGGCGGCTGGCGCGGCGCGTTCACCTGAACCCGGGAAGCCCAGGCGGCGAAGCCCATCTGCTGACCTTCGAGCCGGTCGATCATGCGCCAGTCTGGGTCGCCGGCGACATCGCCGAGATCGGCCTGCCCCCGGGGCCGACCAGCGTCTCGCCCGGCAGCCGGGAATACTCCGTGGCGTCGCTTCCGGAAGACGGCGTGGTGGAGTTCATCATCCGCCGCATGACCGGGCCGGATGGCGCCCCGGGCCTGGCGTCGGGCTGGCTGACCCGCGACCTGACGCCCGGCGAAGTCGTGGACATGCGCATCCGCACCAACCGCAGCTTCCATGGCCCCGCGCGGCACACGCCGCTGATCCTGATCGGCAACGGCACGGGCCTGGCCGGCCTGCGGGCGCATTGGCGGAGCCGGTCGGGGCGGGCGCACGGCGGAACCTGGCTGATGTTCGGCGAGCGCACCCGCGCCTGCGACGCCTTCCTCGAGGAGGAACTGCTGGCGGCCGTGGCCGACGGAACCCTGACCCGCCTCGACAGGGCGTTCTCTCGTGACGCCGGGGACCGGCGCTACGTCCAGGCCCTGATCGAACAGCAGGCCCCCGAGCTGAAGGCCTGGGTCGACCGGGGCGCCGCGATCTATGTCTGCGGCAGTCTTGAGGGGATGTCGCGGGGCGTTCAGACCGCGCTGGAGACGGTGCTCGGCTCCGAGCGGCTGATCGAGCTGACCGAAGCCGGCCGCTACCGGCGGGACGTGTACTGAGGCCTAAACCTCCGCCCAGCGGCGCAGCAGGTTGTGATAGACAGCCGTCAGCTCGAGCACCGCCGCATCTTGCGGCCCGCGGTCGGCGCTGACCCTCTGGATGGCGACGTCGAGCCGGAACAGGCTTTCGCGGTCGGCGTCGTCGCGCACGAGGCTCTGGACCCAGAAGAAGCTCGACACCCGGGCGCCGGAGGTCACCGGCGTGACCCGGTGCAGGCTCTTGGACGGGTACAGGACCATGTCCCCCGCCGGAAGCTTCACGCGCTGCTCGCCGTACATCTCCTCGACGATCAGCTCGCCGCCCTCGTACTCGTCGGGCTCCGACAGGAACAGCGTCGCCGACAGGTCGCTGCGGATGCGGACCTCGCCGCGCTGGCGGATGGCGTTGTCGACGTGCAGGCCGAACTGGTCGCCGCCCTCGTAGCGGTTGAACAGCGGCGGGAACACCGTGTGCGGCAGGGCGGCCGAGACGAACATGGGGTTGGCGGCGAGCGCCTGACGCACCAGCGCCCCGACCTCGCGCGCCTCAACCGAGTCCTCCGGCAGCTGCCGGTTGACCTTGGCTCCGGCGGACTGGTGCCCAGAAGTGGCGTTGCCGTCCGCCCACGGCCCGCGGTCGAGACGCTGCCGCAAGGTCGCGACTTCGTCCTTGGTGAACACGCCGGGGATGTGCAGCAGCATGGCCCGATCAGTACCTCAGATTCAGCGTCAGGATAGCCTGCCGGGCCGGACCGACATCGGCGTGGTGCACGCCGTTGGTGCGGATGATGTACTCTTCGTCGGTCGCGTTCTGGACGTTCAGCTGCAGGGTGGCGCGCTCGGTGACGACCCACGAGGCGAACAGGTCCACCCGCGTGTAGGCCGGGGCGTAGATGCGGTTGGCCCCGCCGCCGGCGCCGCCCTGGTTACCGCCGAAGCTGTCGGACACATAATAGACCCCGCCGCCGAGGCTGACCGACGGAATGACGCGGTAGGTGGTGAACAGGCTGAAGGCGTGCTCGGGCGTGTTGGCCAGCGGGTCGCCGACGTTGACGTTGTTGAAGGCGCCGGAGACCAGTTCGCTGTCCATCCAGGTGTAGCCGCCGAACACCTGCCACTGGCGGGTGACGTTGCCCGAGACGCCCAGCTCGATCCCGCGCACCTCGGCGGCTCCGGCCTGTTCGAAGACGCCCGGCGCCGTCTGGATCTGGGCGTTTTCGCGGCGCAGCAGGAAGGCCGCGCCCGACAGGGCCAGACGGTCGTCGAACAGATTGACCTTGGCCCCGACCTCGAAGCTTTCGGTCTCCTCAGGTTCGAGCAGGGTGGTCAGAAGATTGCCTGTGCCGGTGCCGACGCCGGTGTTCTGGTCACCGGCCGAGATGGTCGGCGGCGTCGCCGAGGTGGCCCACGAAGCATAGAGGCTCGACGCCTCGGTCGGCTTGTAGACCAGTCCCAACTGGTAGTTGACGAACGACCATTGGCCGTCTGACGGCGTGTAGATCGGCGCGGCGACCGTGCCCGTGGCCGTCGTGCCCTCGACCGAATAGTCGTCGTACCGGACCCCGAGG
This sequence comes from Brevundimonas sp., assembly GCF_036399195.1. Classification (GTDB taxonomy): domain Bacteria; phylum Pseudomonadota; class Alphaproteobacteria; order Caulobacterales; family Caulobacteraceae; genus Brevundimonas. The sequence continues at coordinate 5,173 of NZ_DASWNO010000189.1, read as the reverse complement.
TTGATGACGAAGCGCTCGCCGATCGAGATCGAATCGATCGCGTAGAGTCCGACCGTGTCGGTGGTGCTGTCGCTGATCAGACCGCGGACGATTGAGCCGCTCCACGGGTCGTCCGGGTTCGGCGCGTACAGCGGCGTGCAATCGAAACCGGTCAACGGCGCCGGGCATGCCGAGCCGCTCGTCGTCGTCACCGCGTAGGACGCGTTGCTGTTGTCCTCGCGCGACAACTCGATCCCCGTGTTGAAGCTGTGCCGCAGCCCGCCGGTCGAGAGTTCGCCGGTCAGGTCGGTGACGTTGGCGATCGTCTGCGTTGGGTTCCAGCGCGACTTGAGGCCCCGCTTCATCCAGTACGTCCCGCCGATCAGGGCCACCCCGCCGTTGGTGATGTTGCCTCCGTCGCCCGGGTTGGTGACGACATAGTCGTTCAGCGTCTCGGACCAGCGGGTCACATTCCGCAGCGACAGCGTGTCGCTGAAGGCGTGACGGGCGTCGAAGGTGACCGTGTCGACGACGTTGGTCAGGTAGTCCCGCGCCTTCAGCCCGTAGAAGCTGTCGTAGGGCACGTCGAGGACGCCGCTGTCGGTGGTGCGGACATTGGTCTTGGTGAACAGCGGGATGCCGTAGTCCGGCATCTGGTCCGAGGTCAGGTGGTAGTAGCTGAAGGTGGCCGACGACCGTGTGCCGAGGCCGGCGGCCAGCGACAGTCCAAGCCCCCATTTGTCGTAGTCGACCGTCTCACGGCCCGGGGCGTCGCCCTGGGCGCCCATCAGGTTGATTCGCAGCGCCGCCGTCTCGCCGAGGCTGATGTTCTGATCCACGGCGCCGCGCACATAGCCGTCGGTCCCGAGACCGAGGCCCAAGCGGGTGAAGTCTGTCAGGCGCGGGGCCTTGGAGCCGAGGTTGATGCTGCCGCCGCCCGAGCCCCTGCCCGAATAGATGGCGTCCGGCCCCTTGATGACCTCGACCTGTTCCAGGTTGAACACCTCGCGCTGCTGGCCGCCGGTGTCGCGGATCCCGTCGACGAAGACGTTGTTGCCCGAGGCCTGGCCCCGGATGAACGGCCGGTCGGCCAGCGGCTGGCCGCCCTCGCCCGCGCCGAAGGTGATGCCCGGCGAGGTGCGCAGGACGTCCTGCAGCGAGGTGGCGGCGGTCTGCTCGATGATCTGTTGCGGGATAATGGTGATCGAGCGGGGCGTGTCGACGAGCGGGGCCGTGAACTCCGGCGACAGCGGCTCGCGACGCGCCGGCTGGCCGTTGACGGTGACGGTTTCGAGCGTGGTGGCGTCCTGCGGATCGGGCTCGGCGCCCGGTTCGGCCGAGACCGGCGCGGCGATCAGCATGCCCGCCGCGCTGGAGGCGAACAGGAGGGCGCGAAGGGCCTCGGCGCGGGAAGTCATGGCGGCGGTCCAGAGTTGCTACTGCGAGCCGTTCGCATAAACAGCCAGGCCAAGCGGCGCAATGGCAATTGCGATTCAGTCGCACTCTCGATGTGGCCCGCCGATCAGCCCACCGCGACGGCCTTCATCGAGACCGATGGATCGGCGAGTTTCTCAGGGTCCACAGGGGTTCCGCGCCCGATCATCATCCGCCCCGCCATGAACTCCGGCCCCGCGTTGACGGCCTCGACGCACAGGACGCGATCGCCCTGCAGGTGGAAGACCGCGAAGGACGGGCTGTCGCCGGCCGGGTCCGGGTCGCCGCGCACGACCTGCCGGTCGGCGCCGTCGGGCAGGCCCGCGATCTGAAGCTTCACATCGTACTGGTCGGACCAGAACCACGGGACCTCGGCGGCGGGCGGGGCGCGTCCGGTGATGGCGGCGGCGGCCTGTTTGGCCTGCTCCAGCGCGTTGGGGACGCTCTCCAGCCGGTGGCGACGGCCGGCGTGCGTCGGAACCGGGCGGAAGGTGGCGTCGCCGATGGCCCAGATGGCCGGATCGGATGTCCGCGCCGTCTCGTCCACCACGACGCCGTTCTCGCACGTCAGGCCGGCGCCGAGCGCCAGCTGATCGCAGGCGAGAGCGCCGACCCCGACCAGCACGGCGTCGGCCTCGACCAGCCGCCCGTCCGCCAGCCGCGCGCCGTCGTCCTCGACCGCCGTCACCTCGGCTGATGTGAGGATTTCGACGCCGTGCCGACGGTGGTAGCCGGTGAAGAAGTCAGACAGGGTATGGGACGCGACGCGCGCCAGAACCCGGTCCATCCGCTCCACGACCACGGCGTCCGAGCCCAGTGCGCGCGCTGAGGCCGCGGCCTCCAGGCCGACATAGCCGCCACCGATGATCGCCAGCCGGCGCCCCGGTCCCAAAGCCGCCTTCAGCCGTTCCGCGTCGACCAGCGTCCGCAGCTCCAGCAACTCGGGCCGCTCGGCCCCGGGGATAGTGAGTTTCCGGGCGGTCGACCCCGTCGCCAGGATCAGCGCGTCGTAACTCTCCACTGCGCCGTCGGCGAAGATGACCGTCCTTGCGGCCGCGTTGATCGCCGTCGCACTGGCGCCGAGACGCAGCTCTATTCCGTGTTCCGCATAGAAGCTCTCGGGACGCAGCAGCAGGCCCTCGAGGTCCGTCTCCCCTTTGAGCCACGCCTTCGACAGAGGCGGCCGCTGATAAGGGGGTGCGGGCTCCTCGCCGGCCAGCACGATCTCGCCCTCGTGGCCGTATTGGCGCAGCAGCGCGGCGACCGTGCCGCCCGCATGTCCGGCGCCGATGATCAGAACCTTGGTCATGGGGTGGAGATAGAGGGGGCGGGTGAGTCAGGGAATAGGCGGCAGGCAGCAGGCAGCAGGCAGCAGGCAATAGGCAGTAGGCAGTAGGCAGTAGGCAGTAGCGGACGCCCACCGGCCGACGGGCCCGGTCCAGCGCCGACCCGGGGGTTTGTGTAATCATCACGTCCAGCTTCCCTGCTCCCTACTGCCTACTGCCTACCCTCTTGACCGTGCCACTGTTACATCATAGTGGAACGATCATGTCCGACACCCTGCCCCGCAACGCCGCCGCCACGGCGCGCAGCCGCGTCGCCCTCTACGACGCCCTGCTGTCGCTGAAGACGCGCGACGAGGTCGACGCCTTCCTGGCCGACCTGTGCACCCCGTCCGAGATCCGCGCCTTCGCCGAGCGGTGGGAGGTCGCGCGCCTGCTGGACGCCGGCGGCAAGTCCTATCGCGAGATCGCCGCCGAGGCGCAGGCCAGTCCGACCACCGTCGTGCGGGTCGCCCGCTTCCTCAAGGAAATGCCGCACCAGGGCTATCGCCTGGTGCTGGACCGCATTCAGGGTTGAGTTGACATCATGAGCACTGTTCAGGGGCGGCTGCGTATCGCCGTCCAGAAATCCGGCCGCCTGTCCGATCGCAGCCTCGACCTCGTCCGCGATGCGGGCCTGCGGGTGGTGAAGGGGAACAACGACCTGTTGTACCGGGTCGAGAACTATCCGATCGACCTGCTGCGGGTGCGCGACGACGACATCCCGACCTTCGTCGCGGACGGCGTCTGCGATCTCGGCATCGTCGGGGAGAACGTGCTGGAGGAGGTCCGCAACGGCGGCCCGACCGCCGAGGTGCTGATGCCACTCGGCTTCGGCCGCTGCACCCTGAAGATCGCCGTGCCGCCGACGCTCGCCTACGACGGCCCCGCCTGTCTCGCGGGCCTGCGGATCGCCACCTCCTATCCGAAGATCCTCCGGCGCTTTCTCGACGCGCAGGGCGTGGCCGCCGACATCGTCACCATGCGTGGCGCGGTCGAGGTGGCGCCGCGGCTGAAGCTGGCCTCGGCCATCTGCGACCTGGTCTCCACGGGCGCGACGCTGGAGGCGAACGGCCTGGCGGCCAAGGAGACGGTGCTGGAGAGCCAGGCGGTGCTGATCCGCTCGCCGGTCGCGCCCGAGGCCTCGCTGCAGCCGCTGCTGGACAGCATCGTCGAACGGATGGCGGGCGTGGTGTCCTCGCAGGGCGCGAAATACGTCATGCTCAACGCGCCCCGCTCGGCGCTGGCCGAGATCACGGCGATCCTGCCCGGCGCCGGGTCCCCGACAGTGATCCCGCTGTCCGGCCGCGACGACGCCGTGGCGGTGCACGCGGTCTGTCAGGAGGCGGTGTTCTGGGAGACGCTGGAGCGGCTGAAGGCGGCCGGGGCCTCGGCCATTCTGGTCCTCCCTATCGAGAAGATGATGTGATGCGGCGCTTCGACTGGGCAGGCCTTGATACAGCGGGTCGCGCGGAAGCCCTCGCCCGGCCCCGGCAGCGGACCGAGGCGCGGGTCGTCGACACGGTGCGCGAGATCCTCGACGACGTGCGCGCACGCGGCGGACAGGCGGTCACCGACTGGAGCGTGAAGCTGGACGGCGCCCCGCCGCGCCGCATCGCCATCACGCCCGACGCGGTGGCCGCCGCCCGCGACCGACTGGCTCCGGCCGATACCCGCGCGATCCGCATCGCCGCCGAGAACGTCCGCATCTTCCACCAGGCCACCAAGCCGGAGGACACCGACTGGGTCGAGATCACGCCGGGCGTGCGCTCCCGGCTGGTCTGGCGACCGCTGCGCTCGGCCGGCCTCTATGTGCCCGGAGGCTCTGCGCCCCTGTTCTCGTCCCTGCTCATGATGGCCATCCCCGCAGCGGTCGCGGGCGTGGCGCGCCGGGTCGCGGTGACCCCGCCCTCGAAGAGCGGCGAGCCGCACCCGGCCATGATCTACGCCGCCGCCGAGGCCGGGCTGGACGACCTGTGGCTGATCGGCGGGGCGCAGGCCGTCGCCGCCCTGACCTTCGGCGCAGAGCTGGAAGACGGCGTGTTCCAGCCTTGCGACAAGCTGTTCGGACCCGGCAACGCCTGGGTGGCGGAGGCCAAGAAGCAGGCGGCGGCGATGTCGGGAGGCCCGGCCGTCGACATGCCCGCGGGGCCGTCCGAACTGCTGGTCATCGCCGACCGCCGCGCCGATCCGGTCTTGGCAGCCGCCGACCTGCTCAGCCAGGCCGAACACGACGCGGACGCGCAGGTGGTGCTGGTCTGCGACAGCGCCAGGATGATCGACGCCACCCTGGCCGAGGTCGAGGCGCAGCTGCCGTCGCTGCCCCGGGCGGACATCGCCCGCGCCTCGCTGGCCGAGGGCCGCGCCATCCTGGTCCCGGACCTCGACACCGCCTGCGAAGTCGCCAACGCCTATGGTCCGGAGCATCTGGCGCTGCA
>NZ_DASWNO010000188.1:0-7421 GCF_036399195.1 Brevundimonas sp. | reverse complement strand
CCGGCGATGACGTCCTGCGCCCCCAACCACAGCACCAGCGTCACCCCGCCGAACATCACGGCGATGATCATGGCCGTCATGAAGGCCCGCGCCTTCATGCGGACCAGCGACACGCCGAAGGCGTCCTCCACCGCGGCGCCGAAGCGGGCGATGGCGCTGGCCTCTCTGCCGAAGGCCTGCACCGTCTCGATGGCGTCGACGCTCTCGCCGGCGAAGCCGACGGCGTTGGCGAACCGGTCCTGCGACGCCACGGTCAGCTTCCGCACCCGCCGTCCGAAGAGGAAGATGGGTCCCAGCAGCAGCGGCACGACCAGCAGCACGAGACCGGTCAGCTTGGGGCTGACGACGAACAGCAGGACGGTCCCGCCAATCAGCGTCAGGAAGTTGCGCAGGGCGAACGACACCGAGGTCGTCATCAGCGTCTCGACCAGGGCGATGTCGGTTGTCAGGCGCGACAGCACCTCGCCCGTCCGCATGGCCGCATAGAAGGCCGGGTCGAGCGTCAGCACCCGTTCGAAGAGACCCTTGCGGAGATCGGCGATGACCCGCTCGCCGGTCTTGGTCACGAAGTAATAGCGTACGGCCGTCGCCAGCCCCAGGAACAGGGCGTTGGCCCCCAGCAGCAGGAACCACAGGTTCAACTGCGAGCCGCTGTTGTCGAAGCCGTTATCGATCGCGCCCCGCGCCGATGCCGTCAGCGCCAGCGAGGCGGCGGTGGACAGGACCAGCCACAGCGCCGCCATGGCCATGTGGCCCTTGTGCCGCAGGGCGTAGGGCAGCAGCCGGCCCAGCGGGCGGACGTCGCGGCGTTTGGCGCGGCGCTCCCCGGCCTCGCCGATCTGCTCCATCAGCACCGCGCCCGCGCCCGGGCGGCCGCGGATATCGGCGGCGGCGGCGGAGGCGGCGGAGCTTGTATCGGTCATGGCGCGCGCCTCTTGCCCCGGAACGGGCCCCGGTGTAAACGCCGCCGCTCATTCCCGCCCTTCGCTGGCGGGTTTTCTCATTTTCGCGCTCCGACGGTCGGCATCGTCATCGCGCAGAGACCGGACCAGACCCATGAAGGCGGATACGCACCCCGACTACCACTTCATCACCGTGACGATGACCGATGGCACGACCTATCAGACGCGCTCGACCTACCAGAAGGAAGGCGCCGTCCTGAACCTCGACATCGATCCGCTGACGCACCCTGCCTGGACCGGCGGCAACCAGCAGCTGATGGACCGCGGCGGCCGCGTCTCGCGCTTCAACAACAAGTTCGCCGGCTTCATCAAGAAGTGAGGTAACGGCAGGGCGACTTTCCTGTCACACCCTGCGGCGACACGATCACAAAGGCGTCGGTCCGAGGACCGGCGCCTTTCTGTTTTTCCGGAACGCCGATAATATGGCGCCGTTGGCTTTCGGGGGTGTGGACGCGGTGTCCCGCATGGAAGCCGACCGAAGAGACCTTGCAATGAATCGACGGCAATTGGGACTTGGCGCGGCCGTGACGGCGGTTGCGTCCGCGATGGGGGCCGCCTCGGTCGTCGCCCAGACGCGCGATCCCGGCGCCGTCGCCTTCTACGATGCGTTCAACGACCAGCTGGCGGCCCTGCCGGCGGCGGCGCAACCCGACGTCCGCGCCTTCTACGAGCTGAACGGCTGGCGTCCGGTGTGGACCCCGGAGCGGCTGCGCGCGCTTCAGGCGGCCGCCGCCCGCGCCGAGCGGCACGGGCTGTCGCCGGCGGACTTCTTCGACTTCCAGGCGCTGGCCGCCGGGCGCGGCGCGGCCGAGATTCGCACCACCGCCGCCGCCCTCGACTACGCCCGGGTGCTCAGCGAAGGCCGCGTGCGTCCCGAGACGGTCGAGGACCTGTGGGAGATGCAGAAGAACCGGGTCAACCTGCCGGTCGGCCTGAACGACTCTCTCGCACAGAACAAGCTGGTCGACTGGTTCGAGGCCCTCGCGCCCACGGACATCGGCTACTCCAACCTGTCCGCCGGTTATGTGCGCTACCGCCGTCTGATCAACGAAGGCGGCTGGCCCGCCTTCCGCCAGGGGCCGACCATCGAGCCGGGCAGCAGCGACGCGCGCATCCCCGCGCTGATCCAGCGGCTTGTCGCCGAGGGCGACCTGCCCGCCGCCGAAGGGGCGCGGCTGCGCGCCCTGGGCATCGTCTACGGGTCGGAACTGCAAGAGGCCGTGCGCGGCTTCCAGACCCGTCACGGCCTCGGCGCCGACGGCCGCATCGGACCCAGCACGCAACGATCCCTTTCTGCCTCGGCCGAGGACCGCGCCCGCCAGATCGCCCTCAATCTCGAGCGCCGCCGCTGGCTCAAGCGCGAGGTCGCGCCGGAGCGGATCGAGGTCAACACCGCCGCCGCCATCATGGTCTACTGGAAGGACGGCCGTCCGGTGCACTCGAACCGCGTCGTCTGCGGCTCGCCGGCCAACCAGACACCCAGTCTCGAGAAGCAGTTCGCCTCGGTCGTCGCCAACCCGCCCTGGTATGTGCCGGCGTCGATCGCCCGCAACGAGATCCTGCCCAAGGGTCCGGGCTATCTGGCGGCCAACAACATGTACATGTCGAACGGCACCGTCATCCAGCGGGCCGGACCGTCGGCGGCGCTGGGCTATGTGAAGTTCGAGCTGCGCGACAGCTACGCCATCTTCCTGCACGACACGCCCGCGAAGGCAGCCTTCAACCTGTCGATGCGCCAGCGTTCGCACGGCTGTGTGCGGGTCCAGAACGCGGTCGACTTCGCCCGCCTGCTGCTGTCTCCCGACCCGACGCTGCTGTCCGAGTTCGACACGGCGCAGGACACGCGTGAAACCAAGCGCATCGCCACGGGCCGCGAGATCACCGTGCGGCTGCTGTACTGGACCGCCTTCGTCGACGGACAGGGCCGCGTCGCCTTCCGCGAGGACGTCTACGAACGCGACGCCAAGCTGGCCGAGGCGCTCGGCATCGCCATCAGCCTGCCCAAGCCCATCGATGACGGCGCGCGCGAGGCGAACGACGTCGGGCCGTAGGGCTCAAGCGACTTCCCCGGCCTCGCTACTGCCTGAACGCCGCAGTCAGCCTGTCCAGCTGGCTCTGTACCGGATTGACCGTCTCTTCCTCCGGCGGGTCCAGATGCATCCGGCGGTCGAGGTGCAGGACGCGGTCGTAGAGTTTCTCGGCCCGGACAACGTATTCGACCAGGGCGATGGGCAGTTCGGCGTCGGTCGGCTCGGTCTCGGCCTTGCGGCCGGCCAGTCGGTAGCGCGGCTCGCACGCCGCTTCGGGCGTCATGTCGCCCTCGCGCACCGCTCGTTGCACCAGCAGCCAGGACGCGATCTGCATCAGCCGCGTGGTCAGCTTCATGCTTTCCCCCGCGTACGCCAGCGCCGTGGCGCGAGACAGCAGCTTGGACTCGCGCCGCCCGTCGCCATCCAGATAGGCGGCGGTGTCCTCGACCAGTTCCATGCCCTCCCGGAACGTACGGTCGAACAGCTCCGAGCGCGCGAAGTCGTCCACGACCGTGGCGCGCGAACGGCCTGACGACGGAGGAAGCGGAACGTTGGTGGGCATGAAGGGGGTCAAACTCGTCAAGGGCCGCGCATCCGTAACACGCCGGGCTCAGATGCGCGCGGCGCCCCGGTCGGTGCAATGCTCATGCCAGCGGCCGTGTCAGGAGGAGCGGAAGTTGAAGATGGCGTCGGCGGCGCTGCGCTGGGACGACTTGCCGTCGATGGCCGTGCGCGAGCGGGCGATCTCCGCCTCCAGCGCGGTGATCCGCTCCTGCAGGTCCACGACCGAATAGGGGTCCAGGTCCTCGCGCGACAGGGCCGCCAGCGGCGCGCCGCGCACGGGCCGGGGCTCCAGATCCTCGAACATCGCTGTCTCCTTCGTGGTCAAGGGATACGCAACCGCCTAACTGAACCCCCGGAACAGGGCGATTGCAAGGAGCGGAGGCGCGCATGCGGGTCATCGAGATCACCGGCGGGAGCGGTCCGGCGGAAGCCCTGACTCTGTCCGAACGACCCGATCCGGCAGCGGGCGCGGGTGAAATCCGCCTCCGGGTGCGGGCCGCGGGCGTGAACCGCCCGGACCTGCTGCAACGGCTCGGCCGCTACCCCGCGCCGCCCGGAGCGTCCGACATCCTGGGGCTGGAGGTCGCGGGCGAGATCGACGAGGTCGGGCCTGGCGTGACCCGCTGGAGGGCCGGAGACCGCGTCTGCGCGTTGCTGGGCGGCGGTGGCTACGGCGAACTGGCGGTGGTCGACGCACGGCACGCCCTCCCCGTCCCGGACGGCGTCGATTTCGTACAGGCGGCGGCCTTGCCGGAGACGGTCTGCACGGTCTTCGCCAATGTGTTCGAGGCCGGCGCCCTCAGGCCCGGCGAGACCCTGCTGATCCACGGCGCGACCAGCGGCATTGGCGTCACCGCCATCCAGATGGCCAAGGCCGCCGGAGCCCGGGTGGTCGCAACCTCGCGCGGCAGGGAAAAGGCCCTCGCGGCGTCACATCTCGGTGCGGATCTCAGTCTCGACGCGGTTTCGGACGACCTGGCCGCCGCCATCGCGGCTTTCGGCGGCGTGGATGTGGTGCTCGACATGGTGGGAGCCGAGTACGCCGCCTTGAACCAGTCCGCCCTGAAAGCGCACGGCCGCTGGGTGGTGATCGCCACCCTGTCGGGGTCCTTGGCCGAGATTGATCTGGCGCGGTTGATGATGAAGCGGATCGTGCTGACCGGCTCGACGCTTCGGGCCCGGCCGGCGGACGAGAAGGCCCGGTTGATCGCGGCTGTAGAGGCTCGCGTCTGGCCCTGGGTCGTGGCGGGGCAGGTCCGACCGCCGGTTCACGCGGTCTTTCCGCTGGAGCAGGCGTCGGCCGCCCACCTCGCTCTGGAGGCGGGCGGCCATGTCGGCAAGGTCGTCCTGACTGTCTGACTTACCAGCGGCCGCCGCGGCCGACCGGGCGGAGGGAAGAAATCCGGTCGTTCACGCCCCAGCGCTGCAGGTTGCGGATGTCGTCCCGGAAGGTCTGGCACTGGCCGCGGAAGTAGGCGTCGGTGCAGGCCTCCCACTCGCCGCGCACCTGGATAGACGAGATGGCGTCGTTGAAGCCGCTGTTGGCCAGGTTTGGTATGGGTCCGTCAAAGCGGAAAGACGCGCCCCGGAAGTCGGCGTCGCGGTAGACGGTGATCGCCTCGCGACCGCCGCCCGGACGGTCGGGCCGGTCCGGCCGATCAGGACGATCCGGCCGGTCCTCAAACTGGCCGCGGTTCGGCCCGCACACCAGCAGGCCGTCGTCGTTGCGGATCGTGTAGTCCGAGCAGCGGTTCAACTCGATCGACGTCCCGCGGACGCGGCCCCGGTCCGTGCGGCAGTCGGCATACAGTCGGCCGCGGTTGACGTATTCGCCGCTGCAGCTCTCGCGGTAGTCGCCACGCGGCGCCACGCGCGGGGAGACCTGTCCGCCCTGCGCCGCCGGGGTCGACGCGACCGTCATGGCCGCCAGCATTTCAATCAACATTGTCGTCCTCCCAAGGGATTGCAGCGCCCGATGCGCCGTTGGAGACACGGTCCGATACCGGACATGAACCTTGGCTGTACGCTGGTGTCGGCGTCCGTTTTCTTTTCAGGCGAATGCGCCTATATCGGATTCATCAACGCCCGGTCGAAAGGCCGGGCGCCGTCGTATCCAGAGCCCGGTTTTCCGGCTCGAATTTGCACAATCGGAAGCGTCCATGACCGACATCCTCATGCCCAAGGCCACCGCGGTCTGGCTGGTCGACAACACCTCCCTGACGTTCGAACAGATCGCCGCCTTCTGCGGGCTGCATCCGCTGGAAGTGCGCGGCATCGCCGACGGGGACGTGGCGCGCGACATCCGCGGCGCCGACCCACTGGTCAACGGCCAGCTGACGCGCGAGGAGCTGGACAAGGCCCAGAACGACGAGAACTACCGCATGCAGGCCGTGGTCAGCCGCCACGCCGAACTGATGAAGGGCGGCAAGCCCGCGCCGAAATACACGCCGGTCTCGCGTCGTCAGGATCGCCCGGACGCGATCGCCTGGTTCGTGCGCAACCACCCCGAGGTGACCGACGCCCAGATCGCCAAGATGCTCGGCACCACCAAGTCGACCATCGAGAGCGTGCGCAACCGGACCCACTGGAACAGCGCCAATATCAAGCCGGTCGATCCGGTGACGCTCGGTCTCGTCGGTCAGCTGGCGCTCGACGAGCTGGTCCGCAAGGCGGCCGACAAGAAAGCCAAGGACGACGCCAAGAAGGGCGGCGCCACCCTCCAGCCCGTCGATGCGCCGGAACCCGCCGAGGAAGAGTTCGTCCCCGAGGCCCGCGAGCGCCGCGGCGCCGAGCCTACGGCGGCGTCGGTGTTCGGCTCCAAGGACTGACACAGAAAAAAGGCCCCGGAGATCGCTCTCCGGGGCCGATTTCGTTCTGGGGCGGGCGCTATCCTGCGCGCGCCTCCAGACTGGTGATCTGTTCCTTGATTCGGAGCTTCTGCTGCTTGAGCTCCCTGACGCGAAGCGAGTCCGAGGCCGGGTGCGTGACCTCGCGCCGGATGGTCTCATCCAGGCTGCGGTGACGGTTTCCCAGTTCGCGGATACGAGCTTCGATGGTCATGGCTTGCGCCTCCATGTCTAAGGGACCACTAGAGTGAGCGCCCGGCTGGCCCGGTTGTAGAATCACGTTCCGGTGAGACGCCGGACCTGCGGACGCGACGAGCCTGGAGCCGGACTTGGCCGAAGATGTGAACGGAGCCGTACCGAAGCCGGCCGGCGCCGAACCCCGAAAAATGATCGTCGGAATTTCCGGAGCGTCCGGCGTGACTTACGGGGTGCGGACGCTCGAGGCGCTGCGTGAACTGGGTGTGGAGAGCCACCTGGTCGTCACTCGGGCGGCTCTGCTGACGCTGTCTCAGGAAACCGATCTATCGCCGGACGACCTGACCGGGCGCGCCGACGTGACGCACCGGCTGACCGATGTCGGGGCCACGATCGCGTCGGGGTCGTTCCGGACCATGGGCATGATCGTGGCGCCTTGTTCGGTGCGGACGATGAGCGAGATCGCCACGGGCGTGACCTCGACCCTGCTGACACGCGCCGCAGACGTGGTGCTGAAGGAACGACGGCCGCTGGTGCTGATGGTGCGAGAGACGCCGCTGCACCTGGGCCATCTGCGCACCATGACGGCCGTGACCGAGATGGGCGCGATCATCGCTCCGCCCCTGCCCGCCTTCTACGCCAGACCCCGCTCGATCGAGGATATCGTGGACCAGTCCGTGGGCCGGGCGCTGGACCTGTTCGGCCTCGACTGGGCCGCGGTGCGGCGCTGGGACGGGCTGAAAGGCGCCAGCCCGGAATGACGCTGTGGGACTGGGCCGTCGCGGCCTATCGCGCCGGGGGCGTGGCCGACGCTTGCCTGGAAC
>NZ_DASWNO010000187.1:0-12633 GCF_036399195.1 Brevundimonas sp. | reverse complement strand
GCGACAAGGACCTCGAGGCGTTCAACCGCTATCTCGACGAGCGCGGCTTCGTCGAGGCCAACGACCTGACCAAGCTGTTCTCGACGGTCCGGGCGAACGACCTGATCTGGTCGTCGGTGGTCAACCACTATCTGCTCGGCGACGAGGCGCGCGCATCGGACCTGCTGTGGTGGTTCGACGACGGCTCGCGGATCCCGGCGCGGATGCTGAAGGAATACGGGTCGCATGTGCTGAAGGGCAACCGCCTGAAGGACGCCGGCGGGGTGACGATCGACGGCGTTGCGCTGGACCTCTCCGCCGTTCAGACGCCGGTGATGATCGTTGCGCTGAAGGACGACCATGTGGCGGCGTGGAAGAACACCTACGCCGGACGCCGCTTCTTCGGCGGGCCGACGCGCTTCCTGCTGGGCGGGTCCGGCCACAACGCCGGCATGATCAACCCGCCCGCGGCGAACAAGCACGGCTACTGGGTCAGCGACAAGGCGCCTGCGGATGCGGAGGCATGGTTGTCGGGGGCCGAGCAGAAGAGCGGCTCGTGGTGGCCGGAGTGGCAGGGCTGGCTCGACGCCGCCGCGACCGACGGGAAGGTCAAGGCGCGCAAACCTGGCTCGGGCAAGCTGAAGTCCCTGACGGCCGCGCCTGGCGACTACGTCCGCGTCCGGCACTGAGGCCAGCCCCGCGAAAGGCTGGCGCGCCCATCAGGACTCGAACCTGAAACCGCTCGCTTAGAAGGCGAGTGCTCTATCCGATTGAGCTATGGGCGCGACGTCGGCCCGATAGCAGCCCGGAGGGCCGGTGTGAACCGGCGCCGACCGCAGCCGTTCAGGCCTGGTGCGGATCGCGACCTTCAACATCAACGGCGTAAACACCCGGCTGCCGAACCTTCTGCAGTGGCTGGACGAGGCGCGGCCGGATGTCGTCTGCCTGCAGGAGCTGAAGGCCACCGACGCCCAGTTCCCGGCCCAGGCGATCCGCGAGGCCGGATATGAGGCGGTCTGGAAGGGCGAGCACCGCTGGAACGGCGTGGCGATCCTGTCCCGTGCGGGCGAGCCGGTCGTGACCCGACGCGCGCTTCCCGGTGACGAGAAGGATGAGCAGAGCCGCTACATCGAGGCGGCGGTCGGCGGCGTCCTGATCGCCTCGCTCTACCTGCCCAACGGCAATCCTCAGCCGGGGCCCAAGTTCGCTTACAAGCTGGCGTGGTTCGAGCGGCTAATCGATCACGCGGCCGGTCTGCTGGCGTCAGGGGCGCCGGTGGTGCTGGCGGGGGACTACAACGTCGTCCCGACCGAGAGCGACATCTACAACAGCCGCTCGTGGAAGAAGGACGCTCTGCTGCAGCCCGAGAGCCGCGCCGCCTACGCGCGTCTGCTGGAGCAGGGCTGGACCGACGCGCTGCGGGAGCGGTTTCCACACGACCCGCCGCCGTGGACCTTCTGGCAGTATTTCCGGCAGGCTTGGGAGCGGGACGCTGGTCTGCGGATCGATCACCTGCTGCTCAGCCCCTCGGTGGCCCACAGGCTTAGCGACGCCGGGGTGGATCGCGAGGTGCGCGGGCGTGAGAAGGCCAGCGATCACGCGCCGACCTGGATCGTGCTGGACTGAACCGGGCGTCCTGCCGAACCGTTAGGCCGCCATGGCTCGCGCGCTGAAGGTGTTCTGCTATTCCGACGGATTCCATTCCTGGACCGTGGCGGCGCCGTCGCGAGCCAAGGCCCTGGCCGCGTGGGGGGTGAAGCGGGACCTGTTCAAGGACGGATCGGCGAAGGAAGTGGCGGATGGCGGCGACCGTGACGCCGCCCTCGCCGCGCCGGGCGAGCTGATCGAGCGCGGCCTGACGGTGGACATCGGCAAGATCGAGAAGACCAAGGCTCCGAAGCCGAAACCCGCGCGCGCGCCGAACGCAAAGGATGTCGCCCGCGTCGAAATGCTTGAGGCCGAACTGGCGGAGCTGGCCGCCCGGCAGACCTCCGAACGCCAGGAAATCGAAAACCGGTTGGCCGCGCTGGAGCGGGAGCGGACCGCCGTCGTCGAAGGCCAGGAAAAGGCGCGGGCCGCCCTGCAGGCAAAGCTTAAGACCGCGAAAGCGAAGCTCAGGCCGTAGCCGTGCGCCAAGCCGCGAGGCCGCGATCGAGGTCCGCGATGAGGTCTTCCGGGGCCTCTAGGCCGACGTGCAGCCGCAACAGCGGCCCCGCGAGGGCGGGGGGATCCCTGCGGTGCGAGAGCTGACCAGTCTCGTGCGTAATCAGGCTCTCGAACCCGCCCCAGGAATAGCCGAGGCCGAACAGCTCCAGTTCGCACATCAGGGCGTGGGCCGCCGCCTCATCGCCTCCGTTCATAACGACGCCGAACAGAGAGGCCGCGCCGGCATAGTCCCGGCGCCAGAGTTCGTGCCCGATCGAGCCTGGAAGGGCGGGGTAGAGGACTTCGGCCACCTCCGGCCGATCCTGCAGCCAGGTCGCCACGGCCAAAGCGGACCGCGCCTGCTCCGTGTAGCGCAGCGGCAGGGTGCGCAGGCCGCGCAGGGCCAGCCAGGCGTCGTCCGGGGAGACCCGCCAGCCGAGATCCTCAATGGTTTCGCTTATCCGGCGGATGACCGTCGGATCCTTCGCGGCGATGGAGCCCATCAACAGGTCTGAATGACCGCCGACGTATTTGGTGATCGCCTGCACGCTGACATCGACGCCGTGCGCCAGCGGCCGGAAGGCGAGGCCGGCCGCCCAGGTGTTGTCCATGACGGTCAGGACGCGGAGCGCGCGGCAGGCGTCCGCCAGCGCCAGTGCGTCCGTCATCTCGAAGGTCAGCGATCCGGGCGATTCGATGAGCAACAGGCGGGTGCGCTCGCCCAGCAGACCGACGATCTCGTCGGTGGCCGCGGCGGCGGGATGGAAGACGGTGCTCACGCCGCGCGCCGCCATGTGCCGCGTGAGGAAGCGCCGGCTGGGGCCGTACAGGGCGTCGGTCGTCAGAACCTCGTCGCCGGGGCGGAGCAGCGCCATCAGCGGCACGGTCACGGCCGCCAGTCCTGAGGGAACGAGGAAGACGTCGCCAGCGCCTTCCAGATCGGCGAGCGTCGTTCGGAGCTCGCGGGCTCCGGACAGGTCTTCGATCCCGTAGACCGGCCCCAGGCTCGCGTCGCGCATGGCGTCGGGGGTGTCGTTCAGCAGGGTCGAGGCCCGTTCGATCGGGGGCGAGACCCCGCGCCGGCCCCGGCCCCTGCGGGTGGCGGGGGAAATCAGGTGGGTGCGGTCGCTGCGGTCGGACATTCGGCCTCGGTCAGACTTGCGGTTCCGCTGTCAAAAGCCTCTAAAGCAGCCGGGGGCGCAAGGTCTGGCGATACTGGCGAGGCGGGATGCGAGCGGACGGAATCGGGCGATGGCGGACGGCGGGCGCCGCGGTGCTGGCGTGCCTGACGCTCCTCGCCTGCGGACCTAGGGGCCGCGACGAACCGGCGGAAACGACCCCGGAATCGCCGGCGCCGGCGGATGCCGCCGCCCCCGCCTTCGCCAGCCCGACCCTCGCCGCCGTCAAGCGTCGCGGTCGCCTGAACTGCGGCGTCCACGAGGGACTGGTCGGCTTCGCCTTCACCGACAACCGCGGCCAGTGGCGCGGGTTCGACGCGGACTTCTGCCGCGCCGTGGCCGCGGCGGTGCTGGGCGACCCGGACGCCGTGCGGTTCGTGCCCCTGACGAGCAGCCAGAGGTTCTCGGCTCTCCGTTCCGGGGGGATCGACGTGCTGTGGCGGACCACGTCATGGACGCTTGCTCGCGAAGCGGGCGAGGGCGTGCGGTTCGCCGGGATCAACTACTATGACGGCCAAGGGTTTCTGGTGCGCCGCTCGCTTGATCTGGCCAGCGCGGCGGAGCTGAACGGCGCTCGCATCTGCGTACAGCGGGCGTCGACCTCGGAGCTGAACGTCTCCGACTGGTTCAGGACGCGCGGCATCGAATACACGCCGGTCGTCACGGCGAACGAGGAGGCGGCGCGAGCGGCCTACGGGCGCGAGGACTGCGACGCCCTCAGCGCCGACCTGTCCGCGCTGGCCGCGGCCCGGACGACGCTGGCCAATCCGGAACAGCACGCGATCCTGCCCGACGTGATCTCCAAGGAGCCGCTGGGGCCCGCGGTGAAGCGCGGCGACGAGGCCTGGACCTCCGTGATCCGCTGGACGTTGAACGCCCTGATGCTGGCGGAGGAGCTGGGGGTGACGGCCGAGAACGCCGATCGGCTGGCCGAAGAAACCCGCGATCCCCGTATTCAGCGGCTGCTGGGCGAGGCCGGGGACGCCGGGACGATGCTGGGGCTCCGCGCCGATTGGGCGCGTTCCGCCATCAAGGCGCGCGGGAACTATGGAGAAATCTTCGCGCGAAACCTCGGCGCCGATTCATCGCTCGACCTGGAGCGCGGCCTCAACGCACAATGGAACGCGAGACCGGGCGGATTGATCTACGGCCTGCCCATCAGGTAACGACATCGGCTGGGGCCGGGGGAACGCATGGAAACGACCACGAAACGCGGCGGGGTTCCGCTGTATATCTGGATGCTGGCCGGCTTCGTCATCGGACTGGGCGGCGGCCTGTTCGTGAACCTGACCGGTCAGGAGGTCATCCCCTGGGTGATGGACATCATCCAGGCCGTGGGACAGATCTTCCTCCGCCTGCTCTTCATGCTGGTCCTGCCCCTGCTGTTCGCCGCGCTGGCCGTGGGCGTCGCCGAGATGGGCGACCTGAAATCGCTGGGACGCGTCGGCTTCAAGACGCTGGTCTTCACCGTCATGGTCTCGGCGATCGCCGTGGCCATCGGTCTGGGCATGGTCAACCTGTTCCGGCCGGGCGACGGCGTCGATCCCGTGTTGGCTCAACAGCTGCTGGCTGACGGGGCCGAGGGCGCCTCCGCCATCGTCGGCAATGCGCCGAAGAGCATCGAGGCGGGCCAGTTCTTTCTGGACATGATCCCGTCCAACGTCGTCACCGCCGCCGCCGAGAACCAGATCCTGCCGGTCATGGTGTTCGCCCTGATCTTCGGCATCGGCATGGTCATGGCCAAGAGCGCCGCGACGGACCGACTGCAGGAGTCCCTTCAGGGCCTGCTCGAGGTCATGATGAAGCTCATCAACCTCGTCATCAAACTGGCTCCATTCGCGATCGCGGCCCTGATGTTCAACCTGGCGGCGGTGTTCGGCTGGGATCTGCTGATCCGGCTCGGCGCATATGCGGCCGTCGCGGTCGGCGCGATGGCGATCCACATGTTCATCGTCTACCCCCTGCTGGTCTGGACCTTCGGGGGCATGAACCCGCTCACGTTCGCCAGGGGTGTGCGCGAGCCGTTCGTGGTCGCCTTCTCGACCGCGTCGTCCAACGCCACCCTGCCGATCGCGATCAAGGCGGCCGAGGAGAAGCTGATGCTGCCCCGCCGCATCTCGCGCTTCGTGCTGACGGTCGGCGCGACGGCGAACCAGAACGGCACCGCCTTGTTCGAGGGCGTGACCGTGCTGTTCCTGGCCCAGTTCTTCGGCGTCGAGCTCAGCATCGGTCAGCAGCTGATCGTGATGCTGGTCTGCATCCTGGGCGGCATCGGCACAGCCGGGGTCCCGGCCGGCTCGCTGCCGGTCATCGCCCTGATCCTCGTCATGGTCGGGGTGCCGGCCGAGGGCATCGGCCTGATCCTGGGTGTCGACCGCTTCCTCGACATGTGCCGGACGACGCTGAACGTCACGGGTGATCTGGTCGCGGCGACGGTCGTGTCTCGCGGCGAGAGCGACGACGTCATCCCTGCTGGACTGGCGGAGCCGGTGGCGCCTCAGGCCTAGCCGGTCTCGACCGGCGTATCCTCCCGGCCGCCCCATTCCGCCCAGCTGCCGTCGTAGAGGCGGGACGGTCGACCGAGCACCGCCAGCCCCAGGCTCAGGATGGCGGCGGTCACGCCGGAGCCGCACGTGGTGATCACCGGCCGGTCCGGAGCGACGCCGGCCTCGTGCAGGGCCGCCTCGAGCGCGGCGCCCCGCTTCATGGTTCCGTCGGCTTCGATGAGCCGGCCGAAGGGCAGGTTGATCGCGCCGGGCATGTGACCGGAGCGCAGACCGGGTCGCGGCTCGGGCTCCAGGCCGACGAAGCGGCCGCACGGCCGGGCGTCCACCACCTGCAGACCCTCGGTGAGCGCCGCCCGGACATCGTCCGTGTCAGCCAGGGCCGTCGGCTGGAGCGAGGCCTCGAAACGCGCGGGAGGCGGGGGAAGCGACGGGCCCGATTCCACGGGCCTCCGCTCCGCGAGCCATTTCGGAAGGCCGCCATCGAGGACCTGTACACGGCCGCCCCCCATCGACCGCAACATCCACCACACCCGTGGCGCGGACCGCAGCCCCAAGGTGTCGTAGACGACGATCCGATGATCCGAGGACAGACCCAAGCGCCCCATCCTGTCCGCGAAGGCGGCGGGCGACGGCAGCATATGGGGCAGGGGAGACGTCGGGTCCGAACTGGCCTCGAGGTCGAAAAACACGGCGCCCGGGATGCGCGCGGCTTCGAAATCCGGGCGGCCGTCGCGGCCGTCCAGATGCCAGCTTGCGTCGACCACACGAAGGTCCGGCTCGTGCAAACGGGCGGCCAACTCGTCCGTGGAGATCAGCGGCGAGGTCTCGTTCATGACGTGAACCTATCACCGACCTGCCCACGGGTCAGGGGCGGTCGAGCACCAGTTGGATGACGTTGGTGCGCCCCGACCGGAAGCCTGCCTCGCAATAGGCGAGGTAGAACCGCCAGAGCCGACGGAACCGCTCATCGAACCCACCCATGCGACGAATGTCGGCCCAGGCGCCCTGGAAGCGGTCATCCCAGAATTTCAGCGTTTCGCCATAGTCCTCTCCGAAGCGCTCGACACCGCGCCACTGCAGCCCCGCGCGGTCGATCACCGGAGCCAGCCGCTCTTCCGAGGGCAGCATGCCGCCGGGAAAGACGTATTTCTGGATGAAGTCGGGACGGCTGTTGTAGTCGTCGAACAGGGCGTCATCGATGGTGATGATCTGGAACCCGGCCCGTCCGCCGGGCTCCAGGACGTCGTGGATTTTGCGGAAGTAGACGGGCCAGTACTCGCGGCCCACCGCCTCGAACATCTCGATGGAGGCGACCCGGTCGAAGCGGCCTTCGACATCGCGGTAATCGATCAACTGGATATCCGCCCGCTCGGCCAGACCGGCCTCGAACAGGCGCTTCCGGGCGAAGTCGTGCTGTTCCTGTGAGATGGTGACGCCGGTGACGCGGGCGCCGATCTCCTTTGCCGCGAACTCGGCGAACCCGCCCCAGCCGCATCCGATCTCGAGCACGGAATGACCGGACTGCAGCTCCATTATCCGGGCCAGCGAAGCGTATTTCTCGTGCTGCGCCGCTTCGAGCCCCATGCCGGACCGCGTGAAGCGCGCCGAGGAATAGGTCATCGAAGGGTCGAGCCAGGCGGCGTAGAAGGCGTTGCCGAGGTCGTAATGGGCGTGGATGTTCTTGCGAGACCCCGCCCGGCTGTTGCGCCGCCGGCGGTGCGCCAACCGGTTGACGAGCCGTATCAGCGGGTTGCCGTCGACGACGCGGCGGATGTGATCGTAGTTCTCGGCCACCGCCTCGAGCAGGGTCGCGAGCTGCGGCGTCTCCCACTCGCCCGCCATGTAGCCCTCAGCGAAGCCGATATCGCCGGAAGCGAGCACCCGCCCGGCGAACCGGTAGTCGCGCACGTCCAGCGTGGCGGAGACGCCGGGCCGGTCACCCGTCAGCTGATGGATCTCGCCGTTCGGCAGCTGGACGGTGAGTCGACCGAAGGTCCAGTTGGAGGCGAGCAGACGCAGCAGGAGCGAGAAACCCCGCGGGGTGCGGGCCGGCGTGTCCGGCAACTCTGCGGTGACAGAGGTCATGAGCGCGATCCTCCGGCTGCACAGGTCCCGCGGTCAATCCCCTGAAGAACTCCGTTCGGCTGAGACAGTCTTGAGCGCCGCCAAGGCGCGGGCGCGGGCGGTCTCGTGGTCGACGATCGGCCGGGGGTACGTCTTGCCCAACTGAACCCCGGCGTCCCGTAGGACCTCCGACGGAGCCGTCCATGGCGAATGCAGCCAGCGGTCGGGCAGGCGGCCGAGCTCCGGGACCCAGCGGCGGACGTATCGGCCGTCTCCATCGAACTTCTGCCCTTGCGTGACCGGATTGAAGATTCGGAAGTACGGTGAAGCATCCGCGCCGGATCCAGCGACCCACTGCCAATTCTGAACATTCGAAGCGCGGTCGGCGTCAACCAGCGTGTCCCAGAACCACGCCTCGCCCTCGCGCCAGTCGATCAGCAGGTGTTTGATCAGGAAGGAGGCCGCGACCATCCGCACCCGGTTGTGCATGAACCCGGTGGCCCAGAGCTCCCGCATGCCCGCGTCGACCATCGGATAGCCCGTGCGGCCAAGTTTCCACGCCTCAAGCGCTTCCAGGTCGCTGCGCCAGGGCATGGCGTCGTACTCGGGCCGGAAGGCGCGGTCGGCGATCTGCGGGAAGGCGTGCAGCAGGTGGGCGGAGAATTCCCGCCAGCCGATCTCGGCGACGAACTTGTCCGCCTCGGACTTCGGGACGGCTCGCGCGTCCGCCGCCTCCTGAACCGACTTCACAGCCCGCCAGGGACTGATCTCGCCGAAGTGGAGATGGGGCGACAGGCGGCTCGTGGCGGCTTCCCCCGGACGGTCGCGGCCGCGGCTGTAGCTCTTCAGGCCGCCGCTCACGAAAGCCGACAGCGCCTCCGTGGCTCCCGTCTCCCCCGCAGTCCAGTCGAAGCCACGGGACCAGTCTGGATTCGTCGGGTGCAGACCCCAGCCGGAGAGGGCGTCCGATGCGGCCTCCGTCGGTGTGTCGATCCGCGTGGGGCCCGTCGTGTGCGGCGGCGCCTTGGCCTGCGCCAGCAGCGCCTTCAGGAACGGCGTGAACACCTTGTAGGGCGCGTCCGAACCGTTCAGCACCTCGCCTGGACGGCACAGCAGCGAGCCGTTGTAGCCCTTGCACTCCACCCCGTCGGCGGCGAGGCCGTGCGCGATGTCGGCGTCCCGCTCCCAAGCCTCCGGTTCGAACAGCCGGTTCATGAACACGGCGTCCGCGCCGGTCTCGGCGATCAGTCTTTGAAGTTCGGCCTCGCTGTCGCCACGCCGCAGGATCAGGCGAGAGCCCCGATCCCGAAGCGAGCCGTCCAGCGCCCGCAGCGACTTGTCCAGCCACCAAAGCGACGCCGCGCCCATCGGCCGGACGCGCGTCCCCTGATCGAGGATATACACCGGAAGAACTGGCCGCCCGGTCTCCGCCGCATGGTTCAGGGCCGGGTTGTCGGCGAGCCGGAGGTCCTGCCGGAACCAGAGGATGACGGGACGGTCGTCGGCCTTGGTGGTCACGCGGCGAGGCTCCGTGGTAACTTGCGATCCTCGTCTTCATACGCCACCTGACGCCGCAGGGATGCGGCGCCGGCCGCGTGCGCCAGCTGAAAGCGGAAACCGTAGTGACCAAGCCGAACGCCGTCATCGACATCAAGGACGGGCTGACGCGCCCCGTCTCCATCGGAGGCGGCCAGCGCATCGTCTTCATCGCCGGGCCGTGCCAGCTGGAAAGCCGCGACCACGCGCTGGAGATGGCCCATGCGCTGAAGGAGATCGGCGAGCGGCTGAACGTCGGGATCATCTACAAGACCAGTTTCGACAAGGCCAACCGGACCTCCGCCACTGCGGCGCGCGGATTCGGGCTCGAGGGTTCGCTGCCGATCTTCGCCGAAATCCGGGAGGTCACGGGCCTGCCCGTGCTGACCGACGTTCACACCGAGGAGCATTGCCGGATCGCCGCCCAGGCGGTGGACGTGCTGCAGATCCCGGCCTTCCTCAGCCGCCAGACCGACCTGCTGCTCGCCGCCGCGGCGACCGGCAAGGCCATCAACGTCAAGAAGGGCCAGTTCCTCGCGCCCTGGGACATGAAGAACGTCATCGCCAAGGTCGTCGGCGCGGGCAATCCCAACGTCATGGCGTGCGAGCGCGGGGCCAGCTTCGGCTACAACACCCTCGTTTCGGACATGCGCGCCCTGCCGATCCTGCGTGAGATCGGTTGCCCGGTGGTGTTCGATGCGACCCATTCGGTGCAGCAGCCGGGCGGGCAGGGGACATCCTCGGGCGGCCAGCGGGAGTTCGTGCCGGTGCTGGCGCGGGCGGCGGTCGCGGTCGGGGTGGACGCGGTGTTCATGGAAACCCATCAGGACCCGGACAACGCCCCCTCGGACGGCCCCAACATGGTGCCGCTGAACCAGTTCGAGGGGCTGGCGGCCGAGCTGATCGCCTATGACGACCTGACCAAGGCCCGGATGGCGAAAGCTGCCTGAATCCGATAGGCCAAGGGGCATGGCTGACCGGACGCTCGACCTCGGACAACTGCAGGCCCTGCTGGAGCGGGTGCGCGGCGTGACCGTGGCCTGCGTCGGCGACCTGATGCTGGATCGCTACGTTTATGGCGAGGTCAGCCGGATTTCGCCCGAAGCGCCGATCCCCGTCCTGAGCACGACCCGCCGCACGGCCATGCCGGGCGGAGTCGGCAACGTCGCGCGCAACGTCTCGGCGCTCGGCGGCGTCGCCCGGCTCGGCGCCGTGGCTGGACAGGACGCCGCCGGCGACGAACTCGCGGCGCTGATCGCGGCCGAGCCCGGCATTGAGGATGTGGTCGAGCGGCGCGCGGGAGTGGCGACGATCGTCAAGACGCGGTTCGTCGCCTCAGGCCAGCAACTGTTGCGCCTCGACGAAGAGGTTTCGGCGGTTATGGGCGAGGAAAGCGCTGCGTTTACAGGTGCGTCTGTCTATCTCCTGTCTGACTACGCCAAGGGCGTGGTCAGCGACCTGCTGGTCGGCCAAGCGCTCAAGGCCGCTCAGAAGAGCGGCGCGCCGGTGGTGGTCGATCCGAAGGGCCGCGACTTCGCCCGTTACGGCGCGGTGGATGTGATCAAGCCGAACGCCAGTGAGTTGGCGGCCGCCACAGGCGTGCCCACGGACAGCGACGAGCAGGTCGAGGCCGCTCTGGAGGCGCTGCTGCGCCAGACGACGGCCAGGGCGATCGTGGTCACCCGCGCGGGCCGCGGCATGACGCTGATGCGCCGCGGGGAACCGGCTCGCCACTTCGCCGGGCGCGCCCGCGAGGTGTTCGACGTCTCTGGCGCCGGCGACACCGTGCTGGCGGCGCTGGGACTGGCGCTCGGCGCCGGCGCGACGCTGGAGACGGCCATCGAGTTCGCCATCCTCGCCTCGGGGGTGGTGGTCGGAAAGGCCGGCACGGCGGTCGTGACCCCGGCGGAGCTGATCGACGCCGAAATGACCCAGCACGCCGCCGGGGCCCACGCCAAGGTCATGCCGCTGGACGAGCTGGCCCATGTGGTCGAGGGCTGGAAACGGCAGGGGCTGAAGGTCGGCTTCACCAACGGCTGCTTCGACATCCTGCACCGCGGCCACGTCGCGTATCTGGCGCAGGCGCGCGGCTGGTGCGACCGGCTGGTGGTGGCGCTGAACACCGACGCCTCGGTGCGCCGGCTGAAGGGCGAGGGGCGGCCTATCAACGACCTGGACAGCCGCGCCGTGGTCATCGGCGGGCTGGCCAGCGTCGATCGCGTCACCGCGTTCGACGACCCCACGCCGCTGGCGCTGATCGAGCGGCTTCGGCCTGACGTGCTGATCAAGGGGGCGGACTACACCCGCGAAGGCGTCGTGGGGGGCGATCTGGTCGAGAGCTGGGGCGGCGAGGTGCGGCTGGCGCAGTTCGAGGACGGCTATTCCACCACGGGCACGATCGCTCGCTTGAAGGACGAAGCATGAGCCGGCGTAGGATGATTGTGGTCACCGGCGGGGCCGGCTTCATCGGCTCCAACATCGTCGCGCGCCTGTGCGCCGAAGGGCGGCGGGACATCGTCGTCTGCGACCGGCTTGAAGGCGCGGAGCTCGGCAAGTGGAAGAACCTGGCCAAACATCCGATCGCGGACTTCTGGTCGCCCGAGGAGCTGTTCGCCCAACTGGAGCGGCACGCCGACAGGGTCGAGGCCATCGTCCATATGGGCGCGATCTCTTCGACTACCGAGGCTGACGCGGACCTGATCCTGCGGACCAACTTCAGCCTCTCGCGCGACCTGTGGGACTGGTGCGCCGGGCGTCAGGCTCGGTTCGTCTACGCCTCGTCGGCCGCCACCTACGGCGATGGCGGGCTCGGGTTCGAGGATGCGGACGATCTTCGCTCGCTGTCCGCGCTCAGGCCGCTAAACGCCTACGGCTATTCCAAATATCTGTTCGACCAGTACGCGGCGCGGCAGGCGGGCGCCGGGAATGCGCCGGCGCAGTGGGCGGGGCTCAAATTCTTCAACGTGTACGGCCCCAACGAGCACCACAAGGGCGGCATGAAGTCAGTCGTGGCCCAGATCTGGCCCAAGGTGGCGGCGGGCGAGCCGGTGACCCTGTTCCGGTCGCACAACCCCGCCTACGAGGACGGCGGACAGATGAGGGACTTCGTCTTCGTCGACGACGTGGTCGACATCGTCGAATGGCTGCTGGAGGCGCCGGAGGTGTCGGGCGTCTTCAACGCCGGTTCGGGCCAGGCGCGGTCCTTCCTCGACCTGGCCCACGCC
>NZ_DASWNO010000186.1:0-5175 GCF_036399195.1 Brevundimonas sp. | reverse complement strand
CATGACCACCTTCGCCTACCCCTTCGGAGACGCCACGGTGTCGGCCAAGCGCATGATCCGCGAACGCTTCGCCCTCGGGCGGGGCGTCCGCGACGGCGTCAACGTCGGGCGCGAGGACCGGGGCCTGATCAGGAGCATCGGTCTGGAGAGCCGCCGCCTGCCCGGCTACGATCTCGACGCCCTGATGGCCGAAACGGCGGCGACAAAGGGCTGGCTTACCGCCTACGGCCACGACGTGTCCGACGATCCCACCGACTACGGCTGCACGCCGGATGATCTGGATCGGGTGCTGGCGGCGGCGAAGGCGGCGCGGCTGGAGATCATGCCGGTCGGGGCGGCTTGGACGCGGGTTCGCCCTTAACCCTTGTCGTCATTCCGGGCGCGGCGCAGCGGAGACCCGGAACCCAGCGGCGCGCGAGCGCGAACCTGTCGGGAGCGCCGCTTTGGCCCGTTATCGATCTGGAGAACCGCCGCCGGTGTTTCGCCGCCGTGGCGGCGCCGCTGAGTTCCGGGTCTGCGAGCCGCTGCGCGTCTCTCCGCCCGAAATGACGGCAAGTAAGGAGCGCTACGCCGCCTCGGCCAGCCGCTGCTCCCGCCGCCCGTCCGCCCAGCGGATCAGCGCCGCCCGCGGCCAGGCCACGATCCACGATCGCGCGGTGTATTCGCCCTTCTCGATCAGGGCCGCGCGTGTCGGGGATGAGGTCGCCGCCCGCTGGGTATGAATCTCGCCCGGCCCCTGATGGACCATGAAGGCGCCGTGCTTCAGCGGGTTGACGCGCAGATAGGCCAGCCGCGGGCTGATCTGCTCCAGCGGCGGATCGTAGAACCAGCTCGATCCCAGCATCCCCGCCATCTCGGGCCGGCGCTTGCAGATTTCCGCCGCCGAGGCCCAGGCGCGGTCCCAGCCGGCCTCATTGAAGTCGGACAGTTCGCGGCTCTCAGTGTGCACCTCCAGCCACGGCTTCCACGCCTGCGCGGCCGCGTAGGCCGGGATCACCGACCAGCCCCACCCCTCGCGGGCGTGGCGCAGCACCTGTCCGGGCCCCATCGGCGACGAGAGGTCGATCATCTGGGTGCGCGCGCCCGGCACGCTCAGGACCAGCGAAATCCGCACGTCCTTGGCCCAGAAGTCCCTGTCGTAGGGATCGGCGGCGGCGGTCAGGAAGTCGGCGAGGCGCTGGATCCATTGCGGATACAGCTCCATCACCGCCAACGGCAGGTCGGCGGCCGGCACGCGCGCCGGCATCTCCAGCGCCCACAGCGCGACCAAGGCCCGGCGGTGGTCGTCCGTCAGTGCATCTCCGAACGCCTGTTGCAGCGCCTCCTCGGCCCGATGCCCGGGCTGGTCGAAATCCCAGTGCGGCGCGGACGCCTCGGCGGCGACGGCGGCGCCGGACTTGAGTGCATGCAGACGGGCGCGGTCGTCCGGCGTCACCCGGTTCAGCACGGTCTCGAAGGCGGCGATCTGCGGCGGCGAGAGAATATCCATGCCGCGACCCTAGCAAACACCGGTTGTTGGCCCGTTAAGGCCGCGCGGGGCTCAGCCGCCCGGCGGCGTGGCGCGCGACGGATCGGGCCGCCGATCGACCTGACCGTCCGTCGGATTGCGCACCGGCGGAGAGGCTATGGTCGTGGTGACCGCAGAGGGCTGGCCGTTCGGAGCCGTAGCGCCGGGCGAGGCGGGTCGGGTGGTGGCGGTCGCGCCCATCGAACCCGGCGCGGCCGGAGCAGCCGGAGCAGCCGGAGCAGCCGCGACGGGAGCGGCCGGAGCCGCTTCCGTCGACTCCGCGGCGGCCGGCGCCATGGACTCAGCAGGGTTCAGCACCTTGTCGATGGCGAAGACGGAGCCGTTCGAGGCGTCGATGTCCGCGCGCGTGATGGTCGCGCCGTCAATCCGCAGTCCCTCGCCGGCGCCGTCGATGAGCACATGAGTCCCACTGGCGGTCTCCACCCCCCCGCGGGTGCCCATGATCTGGGCCGAAGAGACGTCGGAGACGATCACATGGTACAGCAGAAGCGTCCGCAGTTCCTGCCGATTGGCGGGACTTATCAGTCGCGTTCGTTCGGCCTCGGACAGCGCCGCGAAGGCTTCGTCGGTCGGGGCGAAGATGGTGATCGCCGGGCGTGAACTCAGCGTCTGCGTCAGCTGCGCGGCGTCGAGGGCCGCCAGAAGGGTGGTGAAATTCCCCTGCGCCCTCAGCACCTCGATCACGTTCCCGGCCGCTGAGGACCGGGCGGCGGAAGCGGGCGTCGCCGGCGTGGCGGGCGTCGCGGCGGGGGCTGGGGTCGCCGCCGCCCCCTCGTTGGGCCGCGCAGCCGGTGCGGCGGGGGTCGCGGCGGTTGAAGGGTCGGCTGGCGTCGCGGACGTGGCGGGTCTAGCCGGCGCCGGCGCGGTCTGGGCCATCGCGCCCGAGGCGGCCAGGAGGGCGGCGGAGGCGACAGCGGGGAACAGACGGTTTCGGGGCATGGTGGATCCTTTCCGACGGCACGACGCGGGTCGCGTTGGGCCCGCGGCAACGGAAGTGCGCGCCGCTGAAACGGCATCGAGAAGCCGTCAGTTCCGGGGCGCGGCCCCCGGAGGGGTCAGTGTTCCGACGCCGGCCCGTTCAGCAGGGCAGGTTCGATCCACCAACCACGGCGGCGGTCGGCGAGGCCCCGCGCGGCCGAAGACGCCTGGTCCATCGAGTCGAACAGGGCGAACACCGTGGCGCCGGATCCGGACATCCGGGCCAGCCGTGCGCCCGGCAAGCGCCCAGACTCCTCCAGCGCCTCGCCGATCGCCGGCTGCAGGGCGACCGCCGGGTCCTGCAGATCGTTCCGTTGCGCGGCCAGCCACGCGAAGACGGCGGCCGAGCTCCAGTCCGCGGGCGGCCGTGGGCGATCGGCCGCCCCCTGTCGGCCGTGGTCGTAGGCGCGGTAAACATCGCCCGTCGGCGACGGGACGCCCGGGTTGATCAAGACCGCCGGCAATGGTGGAAGGCGCGGCTCGAAGGTCAGCCGGTCCCCGCGTCCCTCGGCCCAAGTGGTACGGGCGTGCAGGCACATCGGCCCATCAGCCCCCACGGTCTCGGCGATGCCCGACAGCTGCTCGTCGTCGAACGGGAGTTCAAACAGGTCACGCGCCAGCCTCAGCGCCGCGCCCGCGTCGGACGACCCCCCGCCCAGTCCGGCCGCGACGGGCAGCCGCTTGTCCAGCGCCAGCGCCATCGGCAGCTCCCGGCCCGCCGCCTCACCCAAGGCGCGCACCGCCCTGAGCACCAGATTCTCGTCCCCTTCGCCCAGCTCTCCGGCGAAAGGACCGGAGATGCGGAGCGACGTCCGGTGCGCCGGTTCGGCCGTCAGGCGGTCTCCCACATCAGCGAAGGCGACGAGGCTCACGAGGGGATGAAAGCCGTCGTCCGCGACCGAGCCGACATGAAGGAACAGGTTGATCTTGGCGCGCGCGAGCGCCTCAGCCTGCGCCATGCGTCAGGCGGAACCGCCGGACACGGGCGACGGCTCCGGCAGGCCGCGCGCCAGCTTCTGCTCCACCTCCGCCCGCCGCTCGGGGTCCGGCTCCAGCGTCAGCACGCGGCTCCACTGCCACTCCGCCTCGCGCCGCCGACCGACCTGCCAGTAGGCGTCTCCGAGGTGATCGACGATCTCGGCGTTGCCGGGCAGCTTGGCCACCGCCTCCTCCAGCGTCTGCACCGCCGCCTCGTACTGACCCTGACGGAACTGAGCCCAGCCCAGCGAATCCTGGATGTTGCCGTTCTCGGGCTCAGCGGCGTGGGCGCGGGCCAGCATCGCGGCCCCCTCGTCGACGCGCCGGCCGCTGTCGACCCAGAGGTAGCCCAGGTAGTTCAGGATGGTCGGGTCGTTCGGCTGAGCCTGCAAGGCGGCCCAGAGCTCGGCCTCCGCCTCCTCCACGCGTCCGAGGCTCTCGAGCGACGCGCCCCGCAGGAAGTGAAACTGCGCCGGTTGGCCCGCGACGTTCACGTTGGGCCGGCTCAGCACCGCCAGCGCCTCCGCGTGCCGCTCCATACCGGCCAGTTGGGCGGCCAGGGCGTAGGCGAAGGCCGGTTGGCCCCCGGCGGCGGCGTCCGCGCGCTGAAGCGCCGCCAACGCCTCGTCCGCCTGGTCCTCGGCGGCGTGGGCGGTCGCCAGCCCCACTTGCGCCCGGGCGTAGGTGATCGGATCGGCGCGGCTGACCCGGCTGAAGGCTTCGCGGGCGAGGATCGGCTGCGCCTGCCGTCCCTGGCTGAGACTCTGACCCAGCTGAAGGGCCAGACGGTCGCTCGGCTGCAGGCTCTCCGCCATGCGCAGGTAGATGGTCGCAAGCTCGAAGGCCTGGCCCACGCTGGCCTGCAGCGCCGCGAATTCGAGGGCCCCCGCCGCAAGCTCCACAGGAGCCGGGGCCGCAGGCGGTCGGCCGCGGGCCGTCAGGCGGGCGCGTGCGGCCGTCGCTTCGGGGTTGGGATTTCCGCCCGTCAGGGCCGCGTCGTAGATCGCCAGCGCCTCGTCCCGCCGCCCGCGGCGCTCGAGAAAGGCGGCGTAGTCCAGCGCGAACAGCAGCGATCCGCCCTGCGCGGCCATCAGGATATCATACTCGGCCTGGGCTTCGGCGTAGCGCCGCCGGCTCTCCAGCAAGGCCGCGCGCTGTTGGCGCAGGATGAAAGCCGCGGGGTCGGTGGGCGCCGTGTCCACCATCTTGAGCGCCGTGTCCCAATCTCCCGCGGCGGCGGCCACCGACGGCGTCAGGTAGCGCGCGACGCTGCTGAACGGATCCTCGAAGGGCCGGCCGGTCAACAGGGCGAGGCTTGTCCGCGCTTCCCCTGAACGAAGGGTCTGCACCACCTCGATGAGCCGTCCGGCCTCCGCCAGCTGGGGCGTGTCCGAAACCATGGGCGTCAGCCGCGCCACGTTCGCGAGGTCTCCGCCGAACAGGCCCGAACGGAAGGCCTCCTCGCCCAGCACCGGCTGCTCCGGCGCCAGCGCATACGCTTCCCGCAGCAGGTCCGCGCCCACGCTGCGGTCGCCCCGGATGCTCGCCAGTCGGCCCGCCAGATACAGGCCATAGGCGGACTGCCCCGCCGGATCGAGCGGGACGGGCGCCCAGACGGCCGGTATCGGCGGCGCGGCGGGCGCGGCCGCCTCTACCGGCGGACTACTGTCGGACGGAACGATCAAGGGCGG
>NZ_DASWNO010000185.1:0-2942 GCF_036399195.1 Brevundimonas sp. | reverse complement strand
CGACAACGTCGATCTGGGCATGACGGCGCGGATCACCAAGCCGAGCGAGGCGGGCGCCGACCGGCTGGTCAACGCCATCGGCGCGCATCTGGTCTATCCCGGCGATCTGATCGTCATCGACAGCGGCACGGCGACGACCTTTGACGTCGTCGCGGCCGATGGCGCGTTCGAGGGCGGGGTGATCGCGCCGGGGATCAACCTGTCGCTGCAGGCGCTGCACGAGGCTGCCGCAATGTTGCCCCGCATCGCCATTCAGAAGCCGGAGCGGGTGATCGGCAAGGACACCGTCTCCAACATGCAATCCGGCGTCTTCTGGGGCTATGTCGCCCTGATCGAGGGGCTGGTCGCGCGCATCAAGGCGGAGTGGGGCGGGCCCATGACCGTCATCGGAACCGGCGGCGTGGCCTCCCTGTTCGAAGGCGCGACGAATTCCATCGACCGGTTCGATCCGGACCTGACCATCCGCGGCCTGCTCGAAATCTGGCGCCGCAATACCCATCTCAAGGACCTATGAAAAAGCAATCCAACGACGAACTCGTCTTCGTCCCGCTCGGCGGGTCGGGCGAGATCGGTATGAACCTGAACTGCTACGGCTACGGGCCCGAGGCGAACCGCGAGTGGATGATCGTCGACGTTGGGGTGACCTTCGGCGACCTGTCGACGCCCGGCGTGGACGTGATCGTGCCCGATCCGGCCTTCCTCGACGGCGAAAAGATCCGCGGCATCGTTCTGACCCACGCGCACGAGGACCATATCGGGGCCATCGGGTGGCTGTGGCATCGCTTCAAGGCGCCGATCTACGCCACCCCGTTCACCGCCTTCCTGATCCGGGAGAAACTGCGCGAGGCGGGCATCCTGAACGAGGTGAAGGTCATCGAGGTGCCGCTCAGCGGCACGATCGATCTGGGCCCGTTCCAGGTGACGATGATCACCATGACCCACTCGATCGCCGAGCCCAATGCGCTGGCGATCAAGACGCCGCTGGGCACGGTGTTCCACACCGGCGACTGGAAGCTGGATCCGACGCCGGTCATCGGCCAGCCGACCGACATCGCCGCCATTACCAAACTGGGCGACGAGGGCCTGCTGGCGATGGTCTGCGACTCGACCAACGTCTTCGTCGAAGGGCAGGCGGGGTCCGAGACTGACGCGCAGGCCGGATTGATCGAGCTGATCGGCAGCCTGAAGACCGGACGCATCGCGGTCGGGTGCTTCGCCTCCAACGTGGCCCGGATGGTCAGCGTGATGAAGGCCGCGCATTTGGCCGGGCGTCGCGTGGCGCTGGCCGGACGGTCAATGCACAAGATCACGGCGGCGGCCAAGCACGTCGGCCTGTTCGACGAGACCCAGCGCATCCTGTCCGAGGAAGAGGCGCGCGTCTGGCCGGCGGATCAGATCCTGTACCTGTGCACCGGCAGTCAGGGCGAGGACCGCGCGGCCCTGTCGCGGGCGTCGCAGGGCACCCACCCGGTGATCAAGTTGGGGCTGGGAGACCATTGCATCTTCTCGTCGCGGGTCATTCCCGGCAACGAACTGGCCATCGCCGCCCTGCAGGACCGGCTCGCCGACCGCGGCGTGCGGCTCTACACCGAGAAGGACCATCCGCACGTCCACGTCTCAGGCCACCCATGCCGAGACGAGATGAAACAGATGTACGCCTGGGCCCGGCCGCGCATCGCGGTTCCGACCCACGGCATGCGCCGGCATCTGGCCGAGCACGCCAACATGGCCAAGGATCTCGGAGTGGCCGAAACCGTCACGCCCCGCAACGGGGACATGGTCCGGCTGGCGCCCGGACCGGCCACGATCATCGACGAGGTTCCGAGCGGGCGGCTTTACGTCGACGGCGGCCGCCTGGTCACCGAACAGGGCGAAGCGCTGCACGAGCGGCGGCACGCCTCGACCAACGGCGTGCTGATCGTCAGCTTCGCCATGGACAGGCGCGGCAAGATCGTCAGCGACATCGACGTGCGCTCGGTCGGACTGCCCGGAGACGACGAATCGCCGCTGGGCGACGCGCTGGACGACCTGGCGGAGCGGGCCGAAGAGGCGGTGATGAAGCTGAAGGGCGAAGCGCTGCAGGACGAGATGGTCATCGAACAGGCCGTCTCGCGAGCGCTGAAGAAGCGCAGCCAGCAGATCTGGGATCGTCGTCCGATCGTCGAGACGATCGTTCTGAGGCTCTGACGGGCGACAATCCCGACGGCCGCGGTCGCCGCAGTCGACATTTCGCTCGAGCGCTTTTTCTGATTCAGTGAGCGCCTTCAGATCCATTCGACCCATGCAAGCGGGCTCGGGATCACAAGAGGGTGCGGATGGGCGAAGGGGTTCGCGATCACCTGAAGGGCCGCGCGCGCGCGACGCTAGAGCATGTTCGGCACGCCCGGCATCCGCTCAGGGGCTGGCGCAAGTGGGCGCTGATCCTGGCCCAGGCGATGTTGGGCGTCGTCCTGCTGTTCGCCGCGGTAAACCTGACGCTGAGCCTGACGGCTTTCCGCGGGTCTGATCCCGTGGGTCGCTCGGTCCAGGAGGTCCGGGGCCTGTGGTACAGCCCGGCCGAAGGCAAGGCGGTCCCGCCGGACGCCTTCGCCGTCATCTACGGCGATGCGTTGGGATCGCGCCCGACGGCGGCGGAGATACGCGGCCATTTCGCCCGGCAGGCGGCGCGGGGGATATTTCTGCTCGATCACGTGATGGCCGATCATATCCTGACCCGGTTCGGTCGGGTCGATGGCCGCACCTTGCCCCCGGGCGTTTATGTCGGGGCCCATGCTCTGGGTCCCGATCGGGACCCTTGGGTTCGGTTCACCAAATGGCCGGCGCACTACCTCATGTTTCCGCGCCATGCGTACATACTGGTCGTGCCGGAGAGCGGCCCGGCCCTGGTTTTCTCCGCCAGTCAGAACGCCAAGTTCGGTCCGGACACCCCAGCGGCCGACCGC
>NZ_DASWNO010000184.1:0-8608 GCF_036399195.1 Brevundimonas sp. | reverse complement strand
CGCGCCGTTCACCAGCAGGTTCGGAATGCGCGCCGGCAGGACGACCGGCTCAAGCTCCTTCTCGTCGTAGTTCGGCTGGAAGTCGACGGTGTCCTTGTCGATGTCGGTCAGCAGGGCCGAGGCCGCCGGGGCCATCCGGGCCTCGGTGTATCGCATCGACGCCGGCATATCGCCGTCGACGGAGCCGAAATTGCCCTGCCCGTCGATGAGCATCAGGCGCATCGAGAAGTCTTGCGCCATGCGGACGAGGGCGTCGTAGATCGATTGGTCGCCGTGCGGATGGTACTTACCGATCACGTCGCCGACGATGCGCGCCGACTTCCGGTACGGCCGGTCGGGCGTGTAGCCGTTCTCGATGGCCCTGACCCTCGTGGACGGCCAAGGTAACTTCGGCTCGGTCGACGGCGATATGCCCGCCTCGATGCGATACACCGAGAGCCGGATGACGCGCGCGGCGACGGCGCTGCTGACGGACATCGACAAGGACACGGTCGACTTTCAGGACAACTACGACGGCAAGGAGCAGGAGCCGGTCGTCCTGCCGGCGCGCATTCCGAACCTGCTGGTGAACGGCGCGGGCGGCATCGCCGTCGGCATGTCGACCAACATCCCGCCCCATAACCTGGGCGAGATCGTCGACGCCGCCGTGGCGCTGCTGGACGATCCGAACATCTCCGACGACGCCATCCTCGACATCGTGCCGGGGCCTGACTTCCCGACCGGCGGCGAGATCATGGGCCGGACCGCGCCGCGCAACGCCCTGCGCGAGGGCCGGGGCTCCGTTATGGTCCGCGGCGTCGCGACCATAGAGACGATCCGCAAGGACCGCGAAGCCATCGTCATCACCCAGCTGCCCTATCAGGTGAACAAGCAGACCCTGATCGAGCGCATCGTCGAGATGGTGCGCGAAAAGCGCATCGAGGGCATCTCCGACGTCCGCGACGAATCCGATCGCGATGGCATGCGGATGGTCATCGAGCTGAAGCGCGACGCCTCCGGCGACGTGGTGCTGAACCAGCTATGGCGCTTCACCGCCCTGCAGAGCTCGTTCGGCGTCAACATGCTGGCGCTGAACCACGGCCGGCCCCAGCAGATGGGCCTGCGGCAGCTGCTGGAAGCCTTCCTCGAGTTCCGGGAAGAGGTGGTCGTCCGCCGCATCAAGTTCGAACTGGCCAAGGCCCGCGACCGCGGCCACGTGCTGGTCGGTCTGGCCGTGGCAGTCGCCAACATCGACGAGGTCATCCACATCATCCGCTCGTCGGCCGATCCGACCGAGGCGCGCGAGCGGCTGCAGGCCAAGAGCTGGCCCGTCGGCGACATGATCGCCCTAATCGAGCTGATCGCGGATCCGCGCTCGATGCTGGTTGACGGCGACAAGCTGAACCTGACGGACGAACAGGCGCGCGCCATCCTCGCCCTGACGCTCAGCCGCCTGACCGGCCTCGGCCGCGACGACATATTCGGCGAGGCCCGCAGCCTGGCCGACACCATCCAGGGCCACCTGACCCTTCTCAGCGACCGCGCCAACATCATCGCCGTCATCCGTGAGGATTTGCTGGCGGTGAAGGACGAGTTCGCCGTACCGCGCCGCACCGTCATCGGCGAGGGCGATTTCGAGCTCGAGGACGAGGACCTGATCCCGCGCGAGGACATGGTCGTCACCGTGACCCACGGCGGCTACGTCAAGCGGGTGGCGCTGAACGCCTATCGGACCCAGCACCGCGGCGGCAAGGGCCGCTCGGGCGTGGCGATGAAGGAGGACGACGCCGTCGTCGGCGTGTTCTCCGCCTCGACCCACACGCCGGTGCTGTTCTTCGCCACCAACGGCAAGGCCTACAAGCTGAAGACCTGGCGGCTGCCGCTGGGCAATCCGCAGTCGCGCGGCAAGGCCTTCGTCAACCTGCTGCCGATCGAGCCGGGCGACAGCATCATGAACGTGCTGCCCCTGCCCGAGGACGAGGCGGACTGGGCCAACTTCGACATCATGTTCGCCACCCGCTCGGGCGACGTGCGACGCAACAAGCTCAGCGACTTCGCCACCGTCAACCGGGCCGGCAAGATCGCCATGAAGCTGGAAGACGGCGACCGCATGGTCGGCGTCGCCCTGTGTACGGCCGAAGACGACGTCATGCTGACAACCGCGCTCGGCCGCGCCATCCGGTTCAAGGCGGACGATGTGCGGGTCTTCAAGGGCAGGGATTCCACTGGCGTCCGCGGCGTGCGCCTGCAGAAGGACGACGAGGTCATCTCCATGGCCGTGCTGGGCCGGGTCGACGCAACGCCGGACGAACGGGCGGCCTATGTGAAACACGCAACCGCCATGCGTCGGGCGACCGGCGAAGGCGAGGACGACACGCCCGTCGTCGAACCCGAGGATGAGACGGAGGTCGCCGTCGACGCCGCGCTGAGTGTCGATCGGATCGCGCAGCTGGGCGCGGCCGAGCAGTACATCCTGACGGTCACCGAGACCGGCTTCGGCAAACGCTCGTCGGCTTATGAGTACCGCCGCACCGGTCGGGGCGGGCAGGGGCTCACGGCCCATGGTCTCGGCGGTCGCGCGGGCAAGCGTCTCGCGGCCTCCTTCCCGGTCGAGGACACGGACGACCTGCTGCTGGTCACCTCCGGCGGCCAGATGATCCGCACCCCGGTCAGTCAGGTCCGCATCGTCGGCCGGGCCAGCCAGGGTGTGACCATCTTCCGGACCTCGGAAGGCGAGCGGGTTGT
This sequence comes from Brevundimonas sp., assembly GCF_036399195.1. Classification (GTDB taxonomy): domain Bacteria; phylum Pseudomonadota; class Alphaproteobacteria; order Caulobacterales; family Caulobacteraceae; genus Brevundimonas. Next base: position 5,884 of record NZ_DASWNO010000184.1, on the reverse strand, counting down.
CTCGGTCGAACGCCTGCCGGACAGCGGCGGCGCTGACGACGGAACTGTCGAAGTCGAGGCGGACGGCGAGGGCGGCGAAAGCTGATCCATGGCGGGCGCCGTTGAACTCAGTGTCGACGGCGCGCCGGCTACGCTCGACGATCTGACCCATGTCGCGCTGGTCAACTATGGGGCCTACACCTCGTTCCGCATGGAGCAGGGCGGCGTCCGCGGGCTGGATCTTCACCTGGCGCGACTGGAGGCCGAGGCGGTCGAGCTGTTCGGGGAACCGGTCGGCGAGACCCGTCTGCGCGGGCTGATCCGGACGGCGGTGGGGGAGCGGGAGGACTGCTGGTTGCGGGTCAGCCTCTTTTCGCCGGAGATCGGGCCGCGGACGCCCGGCTGGATCGGGAGGCCCAAGGTGATGATTGCGGCGTCGCCGCCTCCATCGCCGCTCGCCGACAGCGTGCGCTTGCAACTGCAAACCTATGTCCGGGAGGCGCCGCACCTGAAACATGTGGCGACGTTCGGCCTGATCCGCGCCCGCCGCGCCGCGCAGGCCGCGGGCTTCGACGACGCCCTGTTCGTGGACGCCGAAGGTTATGTCTCAGAGGGAAGCCTCTGGAATATCGGTTTTCTCTCAGGCGACGAAGTGATCTGGCCGCAGGCGCCCATGCTGGCGGGAGTCGCCCAGGCGTTGGTGCATCAAGGCCTGGGCGGGTCTGGTCTCACGGGACGCACCGGGGCGGTGCATGCCGGGGAACTGGCGCATTTCGACGGCGCCTTTCTCTGCAACAGCGCCACCCCGGCCTGCGCCGTGGCCTCCATCGGCGACCACGCGTTCGCGACGTCGGCGGAGACCATCGACCGCCCTCGCGCCGCATGGGCTTCGAACCCGCCGCAGCCGATCTAGGCTGTTCGCGCGGCGCCTGCTAAACCAATCGCAGCGGGGGGGACTCACATGCGCATCGGTCTGTACCCCGGCACGTTCGACCCGGTCACCAACGGGCATATGGACATCATCGGTCGCGCGGTGAAGCTGGTCGACCGGCTGGTCATCGGGGTAGCCCGCAACGACGACAAGGGCCCGCTGTTCAGCACGGACGAGCGCGTCGAAATGGTGCGCGCCGAAGTCGCGCATCTGGGCGGAAAGGTCGAGGTCCGCGCCTTCTCCAGCCTTCTGATGCATTTCGCCGAAGAGCTGGACGCCAGCATCATCGTGCGCGGTCTGCGCGCCGTCGCCGACTTCGAATACGAGTTCCAGATGACGGCGATGAACCAGCGCCTCAATGCCGACATCGAGACGGTCTTCCTGATGGCCGACCCGCGGCATCAGGCGATCGCTTCGCGGCTGGTCAAGGAGATCGCCCGGCTGGACGGCGCGATCGACAGTTTCGTCAGCCCCGCCGTCGCTCAGGCGGTGCGGGCCAAGGTCAAGGCTTAGAATGACGCTCAGGATTACCGCGGCCGCGGCGTTGTTGGCGGCGCTTTTGGCCGGTGCGCCGGCCGTGGGTCAGTCCGTCGAGGAGTGGCGCACGGTCGCGCCGGAGAATCTTCTCGTCATCGAGACCGCCAAGGGCCGGATTCTCGTCGAGCTGGACCCTCGGGTCGCCCCAAGGTCGGTCGAGCGCGTACGGACCCTGGCGGACCAGGGCTTCTACGACGGGCTGAAATTCCACCGCGTCCTGCCCGGATTCATGGCTCAGACCGGGGATCCGCTGGGGACCGGCGAGGGCGGCAGCGAGCTGCCGGACCTGGCGGGTGAGTTCCAGTTCCGCCGGGGCCGCGATCTGGGGTTCGTGAGTCTGGTGGCGGCTCCGGGCGGTCAGCTCGGCGTGGCGGGATCGATGCCGATCTTCACCCAGCCGGACGCCCAGATGATGGTCACCGCCGACTTCAAAACCGCGGCGCAGGCGCTGTTCTGCGACGGCGTGGCGGGCATGGCGCGCAATCAGGACCCGAACAGCGCCAACAGCCAGTTCTTCCTCATGACGGGGGCCAACGACACTCTGAACGGGCTCTACACCGCCTTCGGCCGGGTCGTATCCGGCCTCGACGTGGTCAAGGCGCTCAAGGCGGGGACGCCGGCGGGCAATGGGCAGGTGGCGGATCCGGATGTGATGACTCGCGCCCGTACGGCGGCCGCATTGCCGCCGGCCGCAAGGCCGTCGGTTCGCGTCATGTCCAGCGCCAGCCCCGCCTTCCTGACGATGGTCGAGCAGAGGCGGGCCGAGAAGGGCGCGGCCTTCACCGTCTGCGATGTGCAGCCGCCGGCGGAAGTCACGGGTTGAAACGGTTTCGGGGGAGACAGGCGATGATGAAGGTCCTGAGCGGCGCCTTGGCGCTGACGCTGGTGGGCGCGGGAGGATCAGTCGCCCAGGACGCCGGCGGCACGCCCCCGCCGCCGCCTCCGCCGACCGCCGAGACCACGATCCCCGCCCCGGAATGGCGGAGCGTTTCGGCCGAGTCTCTCCTGGTCCTCGACACGACCAAGGGTCGGATACTGGTCGAACTCGCCCCCGAGGTCGCCCCGCTCCATGTCGAGCGAATCAAGCTTCTGGCCCGGCGCGGGTTCTACGACGGCGTGCCGTGGCATCGGGTGATCGACTGGTTCATGGCGCAGACCGGAGACCCGCTCGGCAATGGCGAGGGACAGAGCCCGTTCCCCGATCTGAAAGCCGAGTTCACCTTCCGGCGCGACGCAGCCATGCCGTTCGCCGCCGTCGCCGAGCCGTCGGGCGCACGGGTCGGCTTTCTGCACTCCCTGCCGGTCCAGACCCAGCCGGACTCAGCGTTCGCCCTGACGGCCGACGGCAAGGTCCACGCCTGGGGCCTGTACTGTCCAGGCGTGGCCGGCATGGCCCGCGACGAGGGCAATGACACCGCCAACAGCCAGTTCTTCCTGATGCGCCAGTCCTACCCGGCGCTGGACAAGCGCTACACCATCTGGGGCGCCGCGGTTTCAGGGCTGGACGTTCTTCGGTCGCTGCAGGTGGGCGACGGCGAGAACGGAATGATGGCGCAGGCTCAGCCCGATCGAATGACGCGCGTTCGGGTCGCCGCGGACATTCCGGAGGCTGAGCGGCCAAGCGTACAGGTTCTGGCGACCGATTCGCCCCGTTTCCGCGCGCTCGTCGAGGAGACGCGACAGGCTCGGGGCGCGGACTTCTCGGTCTGCGACCTGACGCTGCCGGTTCAGGTCGTCAACTAGCCGAGCCGGGTCTGCGTCTCCGCCGCCGGCGGGGAGCGCGATCGGCGCGCATCTGTTGCAGCAGGAGGCCTTCCCTCAGGCCCCGGTCGGCCACCCGCACGCGCTCGGACGGCCAGGCCCGCTGAACCGCCTCCATGATAGCCGCCCCCGCGAGGACGAGGTCGGCGCGGTCCGGTCCAATGCAGGATTCCGCGGCCCGTCCAGCGGGACCAAGCGCCATCAGCGTTTCCGCCGCCTTTCCGCAGTCACCACTGGTCATCCACAGGCCGTCGACGAGGTTCCGCTGGTACCGCTTAAGGCCCAGATGGATGCCCGCCAGACTGGTGATCGCCCCGGATGTTCCGATCATGTGGCCCCGTCCGCTCGCGAACAACTGGCGCAGGTCAGGGCTTACCGGCGCGGCGGCGAGCGCCTCGCTCATGTCGGCCACCATCGCCTCATACCAGCCGTCTAGCCCGGCTTCAGGTTCGGGATGCCGTTCCGCCAGGGTGACGACGCCGACCGGCGCGGACATCCACCCCTCGAGCACGAAGCCGGCTCGCCCGCGGCGCTTCATCCAGCTCAGTTCGGTGGAGCCGCCTCCGACATCGACGACGAGGACGGCCTCGGCTGACGCGTCAAACAGGTCGAGACAGCCTTCCACCGCCAGCCGAGCTTCCTCCGCGGGATCGATAATGCGCAGCTTCAGGCCCGTGCCGAGCCGGACTCGCTCGACGAAGGCCTCGCCATTCCCGGCCTGACGGCAGGCCTGGGTGGCGACGGCGATCAGCTTCGAGGACGGCAGTCCCTTGCGGGCGATCCGCTCACCGCAGAGCGCGAGGGCCTCATAGGCCCGGTCCATCGCCGCAACGTCTAGCTGACCCGTGCGCGACAGGTTCTCGCCGAGCCGGACGATGCGGCTGAAGGAATCGACCACGCGGAAGCCGTCGCGGGCCGGCCGCGCGATCAGCAGGCGGCAATTGTTGGTCCCCAGATCGAGAGCGCCATAGAGGGGCGCTTCGCGACCTGCTCCGTCCCCTCCGGCTCCGGCGCCGCTGCGGGCGCCCGGTCTGCCGGTTCGGGAAGGCTGGGACCGGTCGGCGCGCGGGGGCGCGTCGTCGGTCTCCGGCATGGGCCGAACTTTCAAGGTGGGCGGTCCGAAGCGGCGCCCGTCCCGAGCATCCTAGAACCGGCCCGCGCTCCACGCCAAGCGCATCTGACCCGAAAATGAACGAGTCGACGCGCCTTGGGCTCACGTCGGTTTAGCGATGATGCGGCCATGAGCCAGCACCTCGTCGCCAAATTCGCCCTCGGCCATATCGTCCGTCACCGCGACGCGGCCTTCCGCGGCGTGGTGATCGACATCGACGGGGGCTATGACGGTCCCCCGGCGGAGACGGGATCGTTCGCGCCGGACCAGCCCTATTACCGCGTTCTGGCGATGGGGCCTGACGGCGGCTTCATCGCCTACGCCGCCGAAACGGTGCTGGAGCCTGATCCTGAACAGGCCGTGCTGACCAGCGAGGTGCAACGGCGTTGGTTCACGATTGATTCCCGCGGCCGTCACGCCCCCGTGGCCCATGCCATCCACTGACGCGCTGGCGCAGCCGGCCGCGCAGCCCTAGATTGGCGGCAAGGGTCGGTCAGAGCCCGGTTGCGGAGACGTCAGGATGTCAGATTTCGAGCATGTGTTCGACAAGCCGCCCGAAGGCGCCGCGGCGGACTGGACGATCCCGCAGGCTTGGGGGTCCTACACCGAGGTCGAGCACCGCACCTGGGACACCCTCTACGCGCGGCAGATGAAAATCCTGCCGGGGCGGGCCGCCGACGTGTTTCTGAAAGGGCTGACGGCGCTGGATCTCAACACCGGCGGCATCCCCGACTTCGCGACCATGAATCCGAAGCTGCAGGCCCTGACCGGCTGGACCGTCGTGTGCGTGCCCGGTCTGGTTCCGGACGAGGTCTTCTTCGACCACCTCGCCAACCGCCGCTTTCCGTCGGGCCAGTTCATCCGTAAGCCGGACCAGCTGGACTATCTGCAGGAGCCGGACATCTTCCACGACGTGTTCGGCCATGTGCCGATGCTGACCGACCCCGACTTCGCCGACTACATGGAGGCCTACGGCAAGGGCGGGCAGCGCGCCGCCTCGCTGGGCATGCTTCAGAATCTCGCCCGCCTCTACTGGTACACGGTCGAGTTCGGCCTGATGCAGGATGCGGATGGGCTGCGGATCTACGGCGCCGGCATCGTCTCGTCAGCCACGGAGAGCGTCTTCTCGCTGGAGGATCCGTCTCCCAACCGCCTGGGCTTCGACCTCGAACGCGTGATGCGGACCCTGTACCGGATCGACGACTTCCAGCAGGTCTATTTTGTCATCGACGGCATCGAGCAGCTGAAGCGAGAGACGCTGAAGGATTTCGGCCCCATCTACGAGCGGCTGAAAGGCGCGGAGGCCATTCCAATCGAGACTGTCCTGCCGGACGACAGGGTCTTCACCCGCGGCACCCAGGCCTATGCTGAAAATGGCGGCCGGTTCGCCGCCTAGTCCGCGTGCGAGATCAGGCTGCTGCGCTTGGTGTCGCGCATGAAGATGTAGACCAGCAACGACACGCCGATCATGCCGGTGACGTACCAGAAATAGACCGCCTCCATCCCCGCGCCCTTGAACCACAGGGCGACATACTCCGCCGTGCCGCCGAACAGGGCGTTGGCCA
>NZ_DASWNO010000183.1:0-1831 GCF_036399195.1 Brevundimonas sp. | reverse complement strand
CGACCTCGAGGAGGGGGTGCTGGACACCGCCCGCCTGACCCGGATCATCACCGACCCCACCAGCCCGCTCAGCTTCAAGGCCGAGAGCGAGAGCCCGTTCCGGGACACGGTGGTGACCCTGCTGCTGGACAACTCCGGCTCGATGCGGGGCCGGCCGATCATGGTCGCCGCGGTCTGCGCCGACATCCTGGCGCGGACGCTGGAGCGCTGCGGGGTCAAGGTCGAGATCCTCGGCTTCACCACCCGCGCGTGGAAGGGCGGACAGGCGCGCGAAGCGTGGATCACCGCCGGCAAGCCGCAGAATCCCGGCCGCCTGAACGACCTGCGCCACATCGTCTACAAGGCCGCCGACGCGCCCTGGCGGCGGGCCAAGAAGAACCTCGGCCTAATGATGCGCGAGGGGCTGCTGAAGGAGAACATCGACGGCGAGGCCCTGACCTGGGCGCACGAACGGCTGCTGGGCCGGACCGAGGCGCGGCGCATTCTGATGGTCATCTCGGACGGCTCGCCGGTCGACGACTCGACCCAGTCCGCCAATGCCGCCCTGTATCTGGACAAGCACCTCCGTCAGATCATCGCCGAGATCGAAACCCGCTCGCCGGTCGAGCTGATGGCCATTGGCATCGGCCACGACGTGACCCGCTGGTACCGCCGCGCGGTCACCATCGTCGATGTGGAGCAACTGGCCGGGGCCATGGTCGAGAACCTCGCCGCCCTGTTCGAGGCGGAGCCGCGGGCGGCGCCGGGCGGCCGCCGCCGGAAGGCCGCTTGAGGCGTCTTCTCACGCTTGGGCCGCTGCTGTTCCTGGGCGCCTGCGCGAGCGCCGCGGCGCTGACCCTCCCAGCAGGTGCGCCACCGGGCTGGACGCCGCTTCAGGCGGAGGTCCGGACCATCGGGCTCGGCCTGCCAGGCGGCGTCTGGATGGCGGATCGCGTCCGGTTCGCCGGCGGAGTGCAGCTGTCGGCCCCGCGCGGAGATCGCCTGCACGGGCTGTCCGATCTCAAGGCCATCGGCGAGGAGCTGCTGACTGTCACGGACGCAGGCGACCTGATCCGGATGCGGCCCGCGTTCGACCGTTGCGGCCGCCTTGCGGGGATATCAGCGCTCAGCCTGCGGCCCCTGACCTCGGAGGACGGCGGCCCGTTCGTCACAAAGGCCGGGGGGGACGCGGAGAGCCTCGCCGTGCTGCCTGACGGCGTTCTCGTGGTCGGCTTTGAGCAGCAGCCCCGGCTGTGGCTCTATGGGCCGCTGACGGCGCTGGAGGCGCGGCCGACGCCGCTGGCCGTGCCCCCGGTGCGGCCCGGGAACGACGGGCTGGAAGCCATCGCCCTCGCGCCGAGCCACCTGCGCGTGGCGGCGGAGAGCGGCGGCGTGTGGGACTGCGCCCCGAGCGCCTGCGTCGAAGTCGTCGCGCCCCCGCAGACGCCCCTGCCGCTGGACGGGTGGCGCATCACCGGCATGGACCGCGATCCCGGCGGAGACGGCTGGTTCGTGGTCGAGCGGCTGTACCGCGAGCCGATCGACATGCGCGCCCGCATCCGCCGCATGGACCTCGAGGGACGGCTGGGACCCGAACTGGTCGTGCTCAGCCTGCCGTCGACGACCGATAATTTCGAGGGGATCGCCGCGGTCGCGGGACCGGACGGGCGGACGCGGCTCTACATCGTGTCGGACGACAACGACAATCCGAGTCAGCGAACGCTGCTTCTGGCGTTCGATGTGATCGAGAGATAGCGGGACACCGAACCTTCCTTGCCCCTTTGTCGTCATCCTCCGGCGCTCCGCAGGAGCGAGCGGGGGATCAAGCGGCGCGCGGGCGCGCGACCCTGTC
>NZ_DASWNO010000182.1:0-8552 GCF_036399195.1 Brevundimonas sp. | reverse complement strand
TTCGGCGAGTACGAGAACCAGGACCCGGTCTATTACCGCGACGTGGACTGGCTCAGGGACGCCTGGGGTCTTGTAGGCGACGACGCCGATCCAGCCTCCGCCTCCAACGACGCCGTTTATGACAATCGCCTCTTCAGGGATATCCGCACCCTCGCGCAGGACGACTGGGGCGTCGTGACACTGGCGAACGCTCAACCCTCCAGCCCCACCGGTGACCCGGATGTGCCGGTTCCAAACCCGAACTGCACGGCCGCCACCGTGGATCCGCAGCTCGTCAACAACTGCTTCCCTGTCGATCCCGCCAAAACCTATGTGTTTGAAGGCGGAACAGCCCGGCTGGCCAACTTCGGCACCCGCATCGGCAACACCGGATACAGTCGGACACTGAACGTCGGCGGCGACGGCTCCAACTTTAACACGCGCGTCAATGTCGACGTCCTGTTTCCGCAGAACGAGTCACAGCGTTTCCAGAGCGGTTTCACTCTGGCCATGCTGGACAACGTCGATCTGTTCGGTGAGGCGAAGTTCGTCCATGAGGACACCTACTTCACCAGCGGCCCGAATTTCATGACGGGCTACATCTCCAACCTTTACCCCGCCAACGATACCGCCCCGATCCTGAGCAGCCGCGCCGCCACGCCGCGCCTGTTCACGACCCGTCTCGACAACGCCTTCCTGCCGGCTAACCTGCGGACGGCGATCCAGAACAACACGATCACCAACTACACGGCCCCAACGGCCACCCAACCGGGCCAGTTGAACCCCGCCACGACGCGCTCGGCGCCCTACGCCCGCTACAGCGCCTGGACGTCGGACCGGGATCAGGAGAACACCCGCGAGCTTCAGCGGTACGTCCTCGGCCTCCGGGGCGACCTCGACCGGCTCGCGTTCTTCAACAACGTGAACTGGGAAATCGCCGGAACCTACGGTCGAGTGGATGTCCATGAGCGCGAGGGCACCGATGACGGCGAGCGCTTCTCCTACGCCATGGATGCGGTGGTCGACACCGCCGGTGTGCTCGGCTCCCCGGGCGCGATCGTCTGCCGGGCGCGCTTGCTGACCGCGAATGGCGGATTGGTCACAGACCGCAACACCGGTGGCCGCATTGGCGCCAACGACCCGGACATCGCCCAGTGTGTCCCGCTGAACATCTTCGGCGCCGGCAATCAGAGCCAGGAGGCGCTCGACTACGTTCGGGCGAACATCATCTACACCGAAGAGCAGGAGCAGACCGACGTCACCGCCTTCCTCGGCGGGGAGCTGTGGGACTTCTGGGGCGCGGGCCCGATCAGCCTCGCGCTGGGCGGCGAGTACCGCAAGGAAGAGACGCAGGGCGTCGGCCGCAGCGCTTCCACGGCGGGCCGCTGGCTTCAAGGCAACACCGGCGCCGACTTCCTGCCGGCCAGCTATGAAACCGAGGAGTTCTTCGGTGAGCTGTCTCTTCCGCTCATCCGCGACAGTTGGCTGGGCGACTATGCCGAGCTCAGCGGTTCGTACCGCATGTCGGACTACACCACGGTGGGCGAGCAGGAGGTCTACGGAGTCAACTTCGTCTATCGCCCGAACAGCCAGATCGCGATCCGGAGCAGCCTCAACACCTCCATCCGCGTTCCCTCGCTGTCCGAGAACTTCGCCCCGCGTACGCTGACGTTCCTGAACCAGCTCAATGATCCCTGCGATACCCAGGTCATCAACAACCTGGCCGACCGGACGATCGCCAACCAGCGGATCGTCAACTGCGAGGCTCTGGCCGCTCAGCTCGGCCTCGGTGGGGTGTTCAACTTCTCGGACATCAACGCTCCGAACGCCTACCGCTTCGACGGCCGCGCCATCGCCGGCTTCAACGGCGGCAATCCCGCCCTGGTGCCGGAAGAGTCGGAAAGCTTCACCCTTTCGGCGATCTTCAAGCCGGACTTGATCCCGGACTTCTCGCTGGTGCTCGACTACTACGAGATCGAGATCGAAAACGTCATCGCCACGGTGACAGCGGGTGTAGCCGCGGGTCAGTGCGTCAGCGGTCCCACGCTGAACGCCAACGCCTGCAACACGCTCACCCGCTCGCCGATCAACGACCCGGCGACTGCGCCGGACGATCGTTTCGCGATCGTCACCTTCATCCAGGGTTCGATCAACTACGCCAAGCGGACGACACGAGGTCTCGATTTCACGGCCGCGTACAACATCGACAGCGTGAACTTCATGGGCCGCGACTGGGGCCGGCTGTCGTACCGGCTGAACGGCACATGGCTGATCGAACAGAAGCAGTTTAACGATGCGGAGAATCCCGCCAACTACGTCGGTCTGGACAGCACGATCGGCGCCGTGGCCTATCCGCGCGTCCGACTGACCTCGGCATGGACCTACGCGCCGACGGATCGCCTCAGCCTGACTTGGGCCATGGACTGGCAAACGGCCACGGATATCAATCCGGCGCGGGCCGTGGTCGGTGCACTCGACAACCGCCAGTTGAGCTATCACACGACCGGAGATTTCGCCCGTCATGACTTCACAGTGCGAACCAAGCTGCGGGACGACCTGTCGCTTCGCTTCGGGGTGGTAAACGCCTTCGACGCTAACTCTCCACCTCAGCTTCCAGCTGGCGCAGTCTTCACCAATTACGATAACTTTGGCCGGCGCTTCTTCATCGGCCTCAACTACCGGCCGTTCTAGCCACGAACGTGAGCAACACGACGGGAGGGGCGGCGCGCAAGCGCCGCCTCTTTCTGCATCTGGGAGCACTCGGGCTCAGCCGCTCGCGCTTCGGCGCTCGCCCCCTTATGCTCCGCGGCATGAGCCCCTCCGCAACCCCCACCCTCCCCGCCGGCCAGCCCGTCGGCCGCGTCGTGGCCATGCCGGCCGACACCAACCCCGAGGGCGACATCTTCGGCGGGTGGTTGCTCGCGCACATGGACCTCGCCGGGGCGACGCCGGCGTTCGAGCTGGCGCAGGGGCGGTGCGTGACGATCGCTCTCGACGGCATGGTGTTCCACCAGCCGGTTTCGGTCGGGGACGAGGTGTCGATCTACGCCCGCGTTCTGAAGACCGGGCGGACCTCGGTGCGGGTGCATGTCGAGGCGTGGAAGAGGCCCCGCAACCATGCCCAGGCGGCGTCCGTGCGGGTCACCGAGGGCGTCTTCACCTATGTCGCCATCGACGCAAACCGGAAGCCCCGGCCGCTGCCGACGGCGGCCGGATAACCCAGCGCGCCGCTGGGAAATTCTTGACCTTTCGGCCCGTCGCGCCTACCTCGCGGGCATGGCCGTCAGACGCATCCTCACCATCGACAACGCCGCCGACCTGGCGGTGCTGAAGCAGGTCTCCACCCCCGTGGAGGGTCCGGTGACGGACGAGCTGCGCGCGCTCATGGATGACATGCTGGAGACGATGTACGACGCGCCCGGCATCGGCCTCGCCGCCGTCCAGATCGGCGACACCCGCCGCGTCATCGTCATGGACCTGGGCGACAAGGACGGTTCGGCCTGCGACGTCGACCCGGCTGAGATGTCCGACGAAGACCGCGCGAAGTGGGAAGCGGAACGCAAGAATCCCCGCTATTTCATCAATCCGGACATCGTCTGGGCCTCGGACGAGACCGTTCCGTACGAGGAAGGCTGCCTGTCGATCCCTGAGTATTTCGACTCGGTCGAACGCCCGGCCCGCTGCCGCGTCCGCTACCTGAACTACGACGGCCAGCCAGTCGAGGAAGAGTGCGACGGCCTGTACGCCGTCTGCATCCAGCACGAGATGGACCACCTGAACGGCGTCCTGTTCATCGACCACCTGTCGCGGCTGAAGCGCGATCGCGCCGTGGCCAAGGTCAAGAAGAACGCGAGGCTGGCGGCCTGATGGCGCGCGCCTCGACCCGCCTGAAGCGCGCTCGCGACCGGATCGTCGATCCGTCCGGCCGCCGCCGCCTGACCCGCAACGAGAAGGTCGGCGTCGCCAGCGTGATCACCCTCGTCGGCGTCGCCGCGATCGGCGTGGTCGCCGGGGTGCTGCTGGACCGGCTGCTCGATTTCGACGACGCGCTCGACGCGGGCGGCGAATGGGACGAGGGCGGCGGCGTCTTCACCCGCTGGGACTGACGGCGGCGCCGACCGCTTCGTCCGCCACGGACCGACCGGCGCGGACCAGCTTGCGGCGAGAGTGTGGCGGCGGATGTCCGCGATTTAATGCACCTGTCCGGATTGTAACTGGAGCGTGGCAAACCTCGCCTGCACCGTGACGAAACGACGCGCCCCGCCGGCGGGACCCGCGTCACTCACATTGCAGAGGCGTCCATGACCCGCGCACCCCGTCTGAACCTCCGCGCGGGCCGCGGACAGGTCGGCGTCTCCAGCCTGGCCCTGTTCGCCGCGATCGGGCTGGCGTCCGCCGCCGAAGCGCAAGCGCCGGCCCCGGCTCCGACGGCCCCCGCGGCGGAGAGTCAGATCCGAACCTACGCGCCCGCCGACTTCGCCCGCTTCGCGCCGTCCAATGCTCTGGACATGCTGAACCAGGTTCCGGGCTTCTCCATCCGCACCGACAACGTCGAGCGCGGGCTGGGCGAGGCCACCGGCAACATCCTCGTCAACGGTCAGCGCGCGTCGAACAAGAGCGACGACATCCTCGCCCAGCTCCGCCGCATCCCCGCCTCGAACGTGGAGCGGATCGAAATCCGCGACGCCGCCGGCCTCCGCATTCCCGGCCTGTCCGGCCAGGTCGCCAACATCATCGTCAAGGCCGGGCGCATCACCGGCCAGTACGCCTGGACGCCGGAGTACCGGGCGCGCTTCACGGAGCCGGTGTGGGACCGCTTCAACGTCTCGGTCAGCGGCGAGCACGGTCCGGTGCAATACACCCTGGGTCTCGAGAACCAGGTCAACCACAGCGGCGCCGGCGGCGACACCTTCATCTACAACCCCGACTGGAGCGTGCGCGAGAGCCGCTACGACGTCTGGACCGGCGACAACAACCAGCCGCGGGCGACCGCCCGGTTCCGCCTGGACGGCCCGGGGGATGCCGTGGGCAACCTCAGCCTCGCCTATCGCCTGGCCGAGGGCGAGTATCACGAGAACAGCCGTCGCATCCCGACGACGGGCGTGGCCCGAACGGTGAATTTCGACAACTTCAACGAAGGCTTCGACTACGAGGTGGGCGGGGATTACGAGTTCGCCCTCGGCGCGGGCCGGCTGAAGCTGATCGGTCTGGACCGGCTGAGCGAGGTCGACTTCGAGAACAACGCCGTCTCCACCTGGGACGACGGCCGCGCCGACACCGGCGACCGCATCACCGGCCGGTCCGAGGCGGCCGAGCGGATCGGACGCGGCGAGTACCGCTGGAAACAGAGCGTCGCGGACTGGCAGGTCTCGGTGGAGGCGGCGTTTAACTCGCTCGACAGCGAGAGCGAGCTGTTCGTTCTTCAGTCCTCCGGCGCCTATGTCGAACTCCCCTTCCCGGGCGCCACCGCGCGCGTCGAGGAGAAGCGCTATGAGGCCATCGCCAGCTACGGCCGCCCCCTCAGCCCGACCTTCTCCTTCACGATCGCCGCCGGCGCCGAATACTCGGAACTCAGCCAGGTCGGCGGCAGCGGCCTGACCCGCACGTTCCAGCGGCCCAAGGGCCAGCTGACCGCCGTGTGGCAGCAGTCACCGGAAACCCGCTACAATCTCCGCCTGCAGCGCAAGGTGGGACAGCTGAACTTCGGCGACTTCCTCGCCTCCATCGACCTGGGCAACAACACCAGCGAAGACGAGAACCCCAACCTCGTGCCGCCTCAGAGCTGGGAAGCCGAGGTCGAGGCCAACCACAGCCGCGGCGCCTGGGGCAGTTCGACGCTCAGGGTCTACGCCCACCAGATCGACGACATCATCGACATCATTCCGATCGGCGCCGCCGGACAGGCCGTCGGCAACCTCGACAGCGCCACCCGCTACGGCGTCGAGTGGCGCAACACCATCAACATGGATCCGATGGGCTGGCGCGGGGTCAAGATCGACACCAGGGTGTGGTTCCAGGAGACCAGCCTCGAAGACCCGGTCACCGGCGAGGACCGGCCGATCACCGGCAACCTGCGACGGTTCGTCAGCCTGTCGCTCCGGCACGACGTGCCGGAAACGCCCTGGGCCTACGGCTTCAGCGCCAGCCACCAGCGCTACGCCCCCACCTACCGACCCTCGGAAGTGGCGCACGGCTTCGAATTCCCGGTCGGCGGCAACGCCTTCGTCGAGCACAAGGACGTCTACGGCCTGACCGTCCGGGCCGGCGTCGGCAACCTCTTCCACGGCGAAAGCTTCCTGCGCCGCACCGGCTTCGCGGGCCGCCGCACCGATCCAGTGTCATTCTACGAGCGCCGCGACCGCACGGTGGGGCCAATCTATTCGCTGGAAGTCCGGGGGAAGTTCTAGGCCCGGCGTTCCGGTCGGCGGCCGTCCCCGACGTCCCGGCGCGGGCGCCTGACGGTTGTTTCAGGCGGGTATGTACTTCTGGGAGGGGTCGATCTCCTGACCCGTGCTTGAGGATGACGGGTATGCGGATCTTGATCGTTTCCGCCATTCTGGGCGGCGGCGGCGGCGGCGGCATGCTGGCGCTGGGCGCCTGAGCAACCCGGTGACGCCGAACAAACGGACACTGGCCGAACAGACCAAACGCCGCCTGCGGATCGGAAGCAGGGCCGTCCCGACTGGGCGCCAGACCGGCGATCTACGCCAGGACTACAGATGTGAGAGCACCTTCAGCCGGCCGGACAGCTCGAGCCGCGCGGCCAGTGCGGGGGTGAGCAACGCCGCCGTCGACCGGAGCCTCAGAAGGGGGCTTTAGACAGCAAGACCGAGGGCAAGCTTCAGGCCCGCGCGCACTCCGAAGGGCTGACTTCCATCGGCGTCTGAAATCGGCGAGTCTTGCGCATGCGAGACCGCCTGTTCGTCCCTGTTCTCGGCCTCGGCCAGATCATCGGGTTCGCGTCGAGCTACTACCTCCTCGGCGTGCTGGCGGACCCGATCGCTCAGAGCACGGGCGCCGCCGCATCCCTCTTGTTCGCGGCCCTGTCCGGCGCGTTTCTGGTTTCCGCTCTCCTGACGCCGGCGTCGGGGTGGGCGATCGAACGCTATGGAGGACGGCGGGTTCAGGCGTTCGCGCACATCGCCTTCGCCGGCGCGCTGTTCTTGATGGCTGCGGCGACGACCCTCCCGGTTCTCTGGCTCGGCATCGCGGCCCTGGGCCTGGGCATGGGGACCGGCCTCTACGGCACGGCCTTCGCCATCGTGGTCGAGAAGCGCGGCCCCGAGGCGCGGCGCGGCATCACCGCCGTATCCCTGATCGGCGCATTGGGGGGCGGCCTCGGCTGGCCGATCAGCCGGGCCTTCGTCCAGGCCGGCGACTGGCGTTTGGCCTGCCTGTTCTGGGCGCTGTCCCATCTTCTCATCTGTCTCCCCCTGACCCTGGCCGTCTTGCCGAAAGCCTCGCCCGTCAGGAGCGGGCCCAGGGAAAGGACGCCCCTGAAATGGGACCGGCGCATGATCCAGATGGCTGGAATCTTCGCCGGCGCCTGGATGGTGTCCACGGCCATGGGCGCGCATCTGCCGCGCGTGCTCGACGCCTTGGGGATGAGCGCCTCGACCGCGGCCTGGGCGGCGGGGCTGATGGCGGCGAGCGCCATAGCCGCGCGGCTGTTCGACCTGTTGGTGATGCACCGCGCCCACCCCCTGATCACCGTACGGCTCGCATGTCTGCTGCATCCGCTCGGAGCCGTCTGCGCCCTCAGCGCGCCCCTTGCGGCTCCACTGCTCGCGATCGGTCAGGGCGCCGGAAACGGTCTGCTGTCGGTCGCCTCGGGCGTTCTGCCCCTGCACGTCTTCGGACCCGACCGGTATGCCGTTCGGCAGGCCCTCCTGCTGACGCCGGCGCGGTACCTTCAGGCTGCGGCGCCCGCCGCCTACGCCTGGGCCCTCGACGGCTCTGTGGCCGGAGCCCTGCTTCTGTCCAGCGCCCTGTGCCTTGCCATGTTGGTCCTCACCTTCGGCCTGCACGGCAAGGCCTCGCCCGCCTTGTCCGCACCCGCCGCATAGGGCAAAGCCCCCGGCATGCGCCTCGCCTTCATGGGAACTCCGGATTTCGCCGTGCCGTCGCTGGCCGAGCTGATCGCCTCGGGGCACGAGGTGGCGGCGGTGTATTCACAGCCGCCGCGTCCGAAGGGGCGGGGCCAACAGCTGACGCCGTCGCCGGTGCACGCCTTCGCCGAGACCATGGGCCTGCCGGTGTTCACGCCGGACTCCATGAAGAGCGCCGAGGCCATCCAGACCTTCCGCAGCCTTGCGGTCGACGCCGCCTGCGTCGTCGCCTACGGCCAAATCCTGAAGCTTGAGGTGCTGGAGGCCCCGAGGCTCGGCTGTTTCAACCTGCATGGATCCCTGCTGCCCCGTTGGCGCGGGGCGGCGCCGATCCAGCGCGCCATCATGGCCGGCGACCGCCAGACCGGCGTGCAGATCATGCGCATGTCCGAGGGGCTGGACGAGGGGCCGATCCTGCTGTCGGAGGTCCTGGACATCCGCTCCGACGACACGGCGGCGACGCTG
>NZ_DASWNO010000181.1:0-4605 GCF_036399195.1 Brevundimonas sp. | reverse complement strand
GATCGTCGTGTTCGGCGCCTTGTTCGCGATGATCGCCTGGGACCCGCCGATCTGGCTGCTGCTGATGGTGACCCTGCCGCTGGTCGCGGGCCTGTCGCTGGGCCTGATGCGCCCCGGCAAGGGCGTGATGATCGCGCTGCAGATGCGGAACCGGGTGGAGCAGGCGCCGCATGGCTGATGGATCGCGCCGCTTCCCCTGGCTGCTCACCATTGTCTGCGCGGGCGCCTTCGTCCTGCTGTGCGGGCTCGGGACCTGGCAGGTCCAGCGGATGCAGTGGAAGGAGCGGCTGATTGCCCAAGCCGAGGCGGCGGCGTCGCAGCCGCCGGTCCCGGTCATGCAGGCCTACCGGGCGGACCAGGAGTTCCGCCGCGTCCTCATCGACTGCTCCGGTCTGGCCACCGCTCCCTTCGTAGAGCTGCGAACGGTCGAGGCCGGCGAGGTCGGCGTGCGCCTGATTTCCGCCTGCGCCCTGCCGAGCACCCCGTTCGTCACGCTGGTCGACCGGGGCTTCGTTCCGGATACGGTGTCCGACCGTCCTCCCGTGAAACCGTCAACCGAACCGGTCCGGATCATCGGCCAGTTGCGCATGCCTCCGACACCGTCTCGGTTCGCTCCGCCCCCGGAGGGCGGTGTCTTCTACGGCCGCGACCACCGGGCGATGGCCACCGCGCTGGGCGTCGACAAATGGCTGGCCAGCCCGATGATCTTCGCGCTGACGCCGTCGAACCCCGAATGGTCGGCGCTCAGGCCCTCCGCCCCTCCGCCCGCCTTCTCGAACAACCATCTCGGCTACGCCCTGACATGGTTCGGACTGGCGCTCGCCGTAGTCGGCTTCTACATCGCCCTGCTCCGCCGCAAGCCCCTCAAGCAGCCTCGCTCCGCGAGCGAGGCGACAGGGAAAGAAGAACGCTCCTGACCGCCGCCCTGCACACACTCTCCAACGGCGTCCGCATCGTCTGCGACCCGATGCCGGGCCTGCGCACCCTCGCCCTGACCGTCGCCGTGCGCGGCGGCGCCAAGTGGGAGAGCGAGGCCACATCGGGCTGGTCTCACTGCCTCGAACACCTCGTGTTCAAGGGCGCGGGCGAGATGGGCGCGCGCGAGATCGTCGAACGGATCGAGGCCGAGGGCGGCTCGCTGAACGCGGCGACCGGCTATGAGCGGACCAGTTTCGAGGTGCGGGCGCTGGACGGCTCGCTGCCGCTGGCGATGCAGGTGGTGTCGGACCTGGTGTTCCGCCCCACGCTCGACGCCGACGAGATCGAGCGCGAGAAGGACGTGGTGGCGCAGGAGATCGCCGAGGCGTTCGACACGCCCGACGACCACGTCTTTGAGATGGCGCAGACGCAGGCCTTCGCCGGCCAGCCGTTGGGTCGGCCGATCCTGGGGTCGGTGAAGAGCCTGAAGCCGATCACTCGCGGCGCCATCAGCGACTGGCGCGCCCGTCTGTACTCGCCCGACCGGATGGTGGTGGCGGTTTCGGGCGCGGTTGACGAGGCCGAGCTGCTGCAACTGGCCGAGCGGTGGTTCGGTTCAGAGACCGCGACCCCGGCGGAGGCGCCCGGGGTTCCCCACTTCACCGGCGGCGACGCGGCCCTGTCGCGCCGGATCGAACAGGCCAACATCGTCTTCCAGCTGCCCGCCCCGTCGGCGACCGATCCGGCCTATGCGGCGGCGCGGCTGATGACCGAGATCCTCGGCGGCGGCATGGCGTCGCGGCTGTTCCAGAGCGCGCGCGAGGAGCGCGGCCTCGCCTACGCCATCGACGCCTATCACGAGCCCTACGAGGACGCGGGCGTGCTCGGCATCTACGCGGGCGCGGCGGCGGACCGGGCTGAGGAGCTGGCGCGGGTCTGCGCGGCTGAACTGAAGGCGCTGGCGGAGACCGGGCCGACCGTGGCGGAGCTGTCGCGGGCCAAGGCGGTGATGAACGCCGGCCTGTGGATGTCGGACGAGAGCCCCGCCGCGCGCGCCGGGCGGTTGGCGGCCCAGGTGCTGATCCTCGGGGCGCCGATAAGTTCTGAAACGATGGCGGAACGGACGCTGGCCCAGACGGCGCAGACGGTGCGCGACGCGGCTCGGCGCTGCCTGTCCGAGGGCAAGGCGGCGACGGCGGTGCTGGGTCCCAAGGCCGCCGCGCCGGCCGGGGCGGCGTTCCGGGAGGCTCTTTTCGGGTGATAGCTCGGGCCTTGTCATCCCGCACGGCGCGAAGCGCCGATCCGGGACGGCTCTCGCTGCGATAGAGACTCCCGGAAAGCGCGCAGCGATTATCCGGGAGGAGGGTGGCTCCGGGCTCCGCTCGTCGCCCGGCTCGCCGCCGACGCAGCGTCCGGCCGCATCCATGTTTCTACACCTGCGTCCCGGATCGCCGCGTTGCGGCGTCCGGGATGACAAGGCGTGACGTTCCGCTCCGATGGGCCGGGGAATGGTTTTCGCGGACAAAACACCAAGCTAGAAAGGCAGGATGGCGCTGCTCGACTGGATCAATGACGCGACCGGGCCGGCGGTGTCGGCCCCCGGCGTGTTCCTGCGTCCGCCCCGCGCGTCGGATCACGAGGCCTGGGCGACGTTGCGCCAGAGCAGCCGCGCCTATCTGCAGCGCTGGGAGCCGACCTGGCCCGAGGACGACCTGACCCGCGCGGCGTTCAAGCGGCGGCTGTCGATCTATGGGCGCGAGATGGAGGCGGGCAACGCCTGGCCGTTCTTCATCTTCACCGAGGCTGACCGGATGCTGGCCGGTGCGATCACCCTGTCGAACGTTCGGCGTGGCGTCGCCGAGGCGGGCACCCTCGGCTACTGGATCGGCGAGCCGTTCGCCGGCCGAGGACTGGCCACCGCCGCCGTCCGCGCCATGGTGGGCTACGCCTTCGGCGAGCTGAACCTGCACCGCGTAGAAGCGGCCTGCGTGCCCCAGAACGCCGCCTCTCGCCGGGTGCTCGAAAAGGCCGGCTTCGAGCTGGAAGGGCAGGCGAGGGCTTATCTTAAAATTAACGGCGCATGGGCAGATCATCTGCTGTTCGGCGTCGTGAATGACGGAGCCGCACGACGCGGCTGACCCGGGGTGATCCTGGAGGCCGTCTGGCAGGACTGTATCCGCGTTGAACACTCGCTCCAGAAGTCTGGCCTGGGACGCGACAACCGCCATCGAGGCGCTAGCCGCCGCCGACTCCGCCCTGTGGATCTGGACCCCCGCCGACGATCAGATGCGGTTCACCGGCGCCACCCGCGCGCTCGGCCTGGGCCCACTGGCGCCTGAGTGTTCCGGCGCGGCCTTCACCGCGGTGGCCGTGCCGCAGGACCGGTCCCTGGCCGAGAAGATACTGAAGCCGCAGCCGGAAGGGACCGAGATCGCCGTGCGTCTGCGCATGCGCGAATCCGAGACCTGCATCTGGCGGGGCGTCTGGCTTGAGGACGGTCTGCGCGCCGCCGGGCTGGTGGCGCTGGAGACGAAGTTCGCCGCCTCGCACCGCGATCACCTGACGGGCCTGCTGGACCGCCGCACCTTCCTGAGCCGCGCCGGCGAGACCCTGACGCAGCCCGGCGACTATGAGCTCGTCGTGGCTGACGTCGACCGCCTGCGCCGGCTGAACGAGGCCCTGGGCCACGCGCGGGCCGATCTGGTGCTCGCCGCCTTGGGCTCGCGCCTGAACGCCGCCTTCACCCACGACGCCAACGCCGCCCGCATCGGCGAAGACGAGTTCGCCGTTCTGGCGCTGCGCGGAAACGGCTCGGTTGCCGAACGGGTGCGCGAGGCGCTGGAGCAGCCGCTTCGCGTCGCCGGCTTCGACATCTACCCCACCGTCTCAATCGGCTCGGCGACCGCCGAGGGCGGCCCCGACGCGGCCGATCCCGCCGAGCTTCTGCGCCGCGTCGAGCTGGCGGTGGAGCAGGCCAAGGGCGCCGGGCGCGGCGGCGTGGCCGCCTACGGCCGCGCACTGGAGAGCGACAGTCTCTCTCGGCTGGCGCTGGAGTCCGACCTGCGCAACGCCTTCCTGCGCGGCGAGATCGAGCCCTTCTATCAGCCGATCGTGAACCTGCGCACCGGCGCCGTGGCCGGGTTCGAGGCCCTGGCCCGCTGGCGTCACCCGAAGCGCGGGCTGGTGCCGCCGGACGAGTTCCTCGGACTGGCCGACGAGATGGGCCTGATGAACGAGCTGGGCCTGCTGATGATGACGTCGGCGTCCCGGCAGCTGGCCGAATGGCTGCGGCGCCATCCGACCGCGGGGCATCTGTTCTGCAGCGTCAACCTGTCCGTCGGCGAAATCGAACGCGCCGATCTGGTCGAGGACGTCACGCGCATCATCGCCGACGCCGGCCTGCCCAAGGGCGCGCTGAAGCTGGAGGTGACGGAGGGCGACATCATGCGCGACACCTCGCGCGCCGCCGACACCCTGACCCGGCTGCGCGAGGCGGGGGCCTCGCTGGCGCTGGACGACTTCGGCACCGGCTTCTCGTCGCTGACCTGGCTGGCCAAGCTGCCGTTCGATACGCTGAAGATCGACCGCTATTTCGTTCTGACCATGGACAAGGACGAGGGCTCGGCCAAGATCGTCAAGTCGGTGGTCAACCTCGGGCGCGACCTCGCCCTCGAAGTGGTCGCTGAG
>NZ_DASWNO010000180.1:0-6461 GCF_036399195.1 Brevundimonas sp. | reverse complement strand
CTCGGCCAAATTCAAGAAGCTGATCATCGACGGCGACTATGCCGCCGCCCTGTCGGTGGCGCGTCAGCAGGTCGAGGCCGGGGCCTCCGTCATCGACATCAACATGGACGAAGGCCTGCTCGACTCCAGGCAGGCCATGGTCACCTTCCTGAACCTGATCGCGGCCGAGCCCGACATCGCGCGGGTGCCGGTGATGATCGACAGCTCCAAATGGGAGGTGATCGAGGCCGGGCTGAAATGCGTCCAGGGCAAGCCGATCGTCAATTCGATCTCGATGAAGGCGGGCGAGGCCGAGTTCCGCGAACAGGCCGTCAAATGCCTGCGCTACGGCGCCGCCGTGGTTGTCATGGCCTTCGACGAGGTCGGCCAAGCTGACACCGCCGCGCGCAAGGTCGAGATCTGCACCCGCGCCTACCGCATCCTGGTGGATGAGGTCGGCTTTCCGCCCGAAGACATCATCTTCGACCCCAACATCTTCGCCGTGGCGACCGGGATCGACGAGCACGACAACTACGCCGTCGACTTCATCGAGGCGACCCGGGTGATCAAGGCCACCCTGCCTTACGCCCGCGTCTCCGGCGGTGTGTCTAACGTCAGCTTCAGCTTCCGCGGCAACGAGCCGGTCAGGCGCGCGATCCACAGCGTCTTCCTGTACCACGCCATCCAGGCGGGCATGGACATGGGCATCGTCAATGCGGGCGACCTGCCCCTGTACGACGACATCGATTCGAAGCTGCGCGAGGCGGTCGAGGACGTGATCCTGAACCGGCCGCAGCGGACCAATGTCTCGAACACCGAGCGGCTGGTCGACATGGCGCCCGAGTACAAGGGCGAGAAGGGCGCGGCGCGGGTCGTCGACCTGAAATGGCGCGACGCCCCGGTCGGCAAGCGCATCGAACACGCGCTGGTCCACGGCATAACGGACTGGATCGAAGCGGATGCGGAAGAGGCGCGCCTCTCCGTCGAGCGGCCGCTGCACGTCATCGAAGGCCCGCTGATGGACGGGATGAACGTGGTCGGGGACCTGTTCGGCTCGGGCAAGATGTTCCTGCCCCAAGTGGTCAAATCGGCGCGGGTGATGAAGCAGGCCGTGGCCTGGCTGGAGCCCTTCATGGAGGCCGAAAAGGCCGGCAAGCCCCGGGAACAGGCCGGCCGCATCCTGATGGCCACGGTCAAGGGCGACGTCCACGACATCGGCAAGAACATCGTCGGCGTCGTGCTGCAGTGTAACAACTACGAGGTCATCGACCTGGGCGTCATGGTCCCGGCCGACCGGATTCTCGACGCGGCCGTCGAGCACAAGGTCGACATCGTCGGCCTGTCCGGCCTGATCACCCCGTCGCTGGACGAGATGGTGTTCGTGGCGCGCGAGATGGAGCGGCGCGGCTTCACCATCCCCCTGCTGATCGGCGGCGCGACCACCAGCCGGACCCACACGGCGGTGAAGATCGAGCCCGGCTATCACTCCGGCTCGACCACCTATGTGATCGATGCATCGCGTGCCGTCGGCGTGGTCTCCGGCCTGCTGTCGAAAACGGAGCGCGCCAAGAACGAGGCCGCCACGCGCGACGAGTACATCCGCATCCGCGAGCAGTATGCGCGCGGCCAAGAGGTCAAGGCGCGCGCCGCCCTGCCCGCTGCGCGTCAGAACCGCTTCAAGCCCGATCCGTCGACGCCCCTGCCCCCGGCGCCGTCCTTCCTCGGCGTGCGCGCGTTCGACAGCTGGGACCTGGGCGATCTGGCCGACCATATCGACTGGACGCCCTTCTTCGCCAGCTGGGAGCTGATCGGCCGCTATCCGCTAATCCTCGAGGACGAGATCGTGGGCGAGGCCGCTCGGGACCTGTTCAAAGACGCCCAGGCGATGCTGAAGCGTATCGTCGACGAGAAATGGTTCACCGCCCGCGGCGTCGTCGGCTTCTGGCCCGCCAACGCCGTCGGCGACGACATAGCCGTCTATGCGGACGAGAGCCGCACCGACGAGATCGCGCGCTTCCACACCCTGCGGCAACAGATCAGGAAGTCGAACGGCAAGCCCAATCTCGCCATGTCGGACTTCGTCGCCGAGACGGGGCGCGACTACATCGGAGCCTTCGCCGTCACCGCCGGCCATGGCGAGCTCGAGATCGCCAAACGGTTCAAGGACGCCGGCGACGACTATTCGGCCATCATGGCCACCGCGCTCGCCGACCGTCTGGCCGAGGCCTTCGCCGAGGCGCTGCACAAGAAGGTGCGGACCGAGCTCTGGGGCCATGCGCCCGACGAACAGACGACCGTTGAGGACCTGATCGCCGAACGATATCAGGGCATCCGCCCCGCGCCCGGCTATCCGGCCCAGCCCGACCACACGGAAAAGGCCACCCTGTTCCGCCTGCTTCAGGCCGAGGACCACGCCGGCATGGCCCTGACTGAAAGCTTCGCCATGACCCCGCCGGCGTCGGTTTCAGGCCTCTATTTCGGCCACGCGGAGAGCCACTATTTCGGCGTCGGCAAGATCGATCCGGATCAGGTCGCCGACTACGCCCGGCGCAAGGGCTGGGATCTGGCCACGGCCGAACGCTGGCTGTCGCCCATCCTCAACTACGAGCCGGACGCCCGGGTGAGAAGCGACGCCGCCTGAGCCCTACTCCAGCCCGACGTCCCGCGGCGTGGCCGGGGCGCTGGTGATGTTGTTGCGGATGCGGCGGGCGGCGTGCTCGCAGCGGCCGGGCAGGCCGAAGAACAGGCCAAAGGCCTGGCTGCGGACCGTCTCGTCCTGTCCGGCGAACGGCGCCCATTTCGCCGTCGCCTGAGCGGCGGCCGTGCGGGCCGCCGCCCGGCTGGCGGCGGTCTGGCGCGGCTCGGCGGCGTCAAGCGCGGCGCGGAAGTCGGCGGCCTCGAGCTTGCCCAAGCGGATGATGTCCGTATCAAGCGGATCACGGTTCGTCAGGGTTTCGCCGAGCGCGACATGGCCGTTCACCAGCGCCTCGCACCAGGCCACCAGCGGATAGTCGGCCTCGGGGGCGCCGGTCGGCATCGGGTTGGCGTAGGCGACCGCCTCGCGATACCGCTCGGTTTCCACGGTTTCGGCGCGCGGCGCCGTGCTGACGACGCCGTCCTGCGGGGCGGGGGCGGCGGAAAGCAGAAGGGCGGAAGCGAGGGTCAGCAGCATGAAATCGCCTGGTGGTGGTTGTGGAGACGCACAGCAACGCCCGAAGGCTCCGATGGTTTTTCCGGGACGGCCGGCGAAGTCAACAAAAACGGCCGCCGGGGCCGAAAAGCCACAGCATCCGCGCCTTGACCCGCACGCGAGCTTGGACGAGTCAGGCGCGACCCGCCTGTTCTGAAGGGACCCGCCCATGAGCCCCCGGCCACTCTCCCCGACCCTCTGGGCGTCTCCACAACTCGCGCCGGCCGCCTTGCCGGGCCTCGCCGAGGCGGGCGTTCGGCGCATCATCAGCAACCGCCCCGACCACGAGGACCCTGGGCAGCCGACCGCCGCCGAGATGGAAGCCGCTGCGAAAGAGGCGGGTCTTTCCTTCCTCTGGATCCCGGTCTCGGGCATGCCCGCCCCGGATCAGGTGCAGGCCGTTGCCGAGGCGCTGGTTGACGGTCAGCCGACGGTGCTCTTCTGCCGCTCCGGCATGCGGTCCGCCGCGATCTGGGCAATGTCGGAACGGTCTAAGGGCGCGGACGAGGAGGACCTCAGGACGGCCGCTGCCGCCGCGGGCTACGATCTCAGCCGGCTTCCGCTCTAGCGGACCACGCCCACGCGCGCGGCGTACGGAACAGGCTCGGGTGTGCAGGAGGCTACCGCCAGCTGCGCCGCCATGAGACATAACAGGGCCGCAGCCACGGGCTGAAGCCGATTTGAGACAGCCAGGGCGATGGAAACAGCCACGATGCGCGCTCCGCAGAAGGTTTGCATAACCCGCACGCAAGCTCCGGGCCGTCCGCGATGATCCCGTTCGTTGCGATGCCGCCATTTGAGTACGGGCGGGTGGACGCGGTCTCGCCGCTGATCCAGCGGGTGGTCGCGAGCAACCCAGGGCCGTTCACCTACACCGGGACGGGCGCCTACATCGTCGGACGGCCCGAAGCGGGGGCCAGCGTCGCGGTCATCGACCCAGGCCCGGATGACGCGGATCACCTGGCCGCCCTGCTTGCGGCCGTCGAGGGCCGGCGAGTGACCCATGTGCTGGTGACCCACACTCATCGCGACCACGCGCCCCTCGCCCGGCCGTTCGCGGAGGCGGTGCGGGCGCCGGTCCTCGCCGCACGGCCACCTCTGCGCCAGACACACGCCTCATCTCCGCTCGACGAGGACGAGGACGAGGCGTTCGCCCCCGACGAGGTTCTGGCGGGCGGCGAAGTTATCGAAGGAGACGGATGGACGCTGGAGGCCCTCGCCACGCCGGGACACGCCTCCAACCACCTCGCCTTCGTGCTGCGTGAAGAAGCGGCGCTGTTCAGCGGCGATCACGTCATGGGCTGGTCGACGACGGTGGTCGCACCGCCGGACGGGGACATGGCGGCCTATATGGACAGCCTCGAGAGGGTCATCGCGCGGGAGTTCACGACGCTCTGGCCGACGCACGGGGGGCCGATCACGGAGCCTGGCCCGTTTCTCGCCGCCTATCGTGATCACCGCCTCACGCGCGAGGCGCAGATTCTGGCCCAGGTCGAAGCCGGCGTCGGACGAATCGCGGACGTGGTCCCGACGCTCTACGCCGCTGTCGATCCGCGCCTGTGGCCGGCCGCCAGCCTGTCCGTCTGGGCGCACCTGATTGCGCTGGAGAAGGCCGGACGCGTGAGCGCCGCACCCGGGCCGCTCATCGACGCCGTGTGGGCGCCGGCCTGAGGCTCAGCGCCCGCTGCGCAGGGCCTCGCTGATCCGGGTCGCCATGCGGCAGGCCGCGCCCGCGTGCGAGCGCCCGTCTCGGGCGGCCACGCGGATATCCGTGCGGCCCGGCCGTATGCGGATCACGGCGTCGTGGCGGAACCCGAACCAGAAGCCTTGCTGGACGCCGTCGGCCCGCGCCACCCCGGCGCGGCGCACCGAGAAGCCCGCCTGCTGCAGCGCCCACGCCGCCGACTCGGGCGCGATCTGGGTCATGGCCGGAAGGGCGCCCGGGCAGGCCTCGACTCCGACGATGCTCGCTGGCCCCTGCCCGGCCCCGCGAGGGTCGCCGACCCGCGGGAGATCGGCCAGATTGGTGCTGACGTCCTCCGATGGCGCGGCGGCGAGCCGGCTGGTCTGCCAGACATAGACGCCGAGCGTCCCCAGCCCGGCCAGCACGGCGACGACGGCCAGCACGCCTGTCCGCCGCATATCGCGCAGCGCGAGAAAGCCGGCCGAAACCCCGGCCGCCGCGCCGACAAAGGCCAGCCACCAGCCGACCTTCAGCGTCAGCAGGTCGTAACCGATCTCCGGCGGCATCAGCCCGGTGCGGGTGCCCAGGGCGGAAACCAGCACAAGCAGCGGCGCCGCCAGGCTGACCGCCAACAGCGCCTGAACGGCCGTTCGTGGCTTGCGGCCGCTGACCATCGCCTCAGCTCGCCGTCGGCAGGCGGTAGTCGCTCATCCGCTCGCGGATCAGCTTCTTGTCGACCTTCCCAGTTGCGCCCAGCGGGATCTCGTCCGCGAATACAACGTCATCCGGCATCCACCACTTGGCGATCTTGCCCTGCAGGAAGTCGAGATGCTCCTGCTTGTCCTGGGTCTCTCCAGGCTTCAGCTTGACGATGAGAACCGGCCGCTCGTCCCATTTTGGATGAGCGGCGCCTATCACCGCGGCCAGTTCCACCTTCGGATGCCCGACCGCGATGTTCTCGATCTCGATCGAGCTGATCCACTCGCCGCCGGACTTGATCACATCCTTGGCGCGGTCGGTGATCTGCATGAAGCCCTGCTCGTCGATCGTCGAGACGTCGCCAGTGTCGAAGAACCCCTCGTGGTCGAGGATGTCACCGCCCTCGCCCTTGAAGTAGGCCCCGGCGATGGTCGGCCCCTTGATCATGAGCCGGCCATAGGTATGCCCGTCGTGGGGCATCTCCTGGCCGGCGTAGTTCTTCAGTTTAAGCTCGACGCCCAGCGGGGGCGTGCCCTGCTTCACCCGCCACTTCATCTGTTCGTCGTACGGCAGGGCCAGCAGTTCGGGCGGCAGGTTGGACAGGGTGCCGATGGGCGAGGTTTCGGTCATGCCCCAGCCCTGCAGCACCTCGATCCCGAACTCCTCCTGGAAGGCGCGGATCAGGCTCTCGGGCACGGCGGAGCCGCCGATCAGGACCTTCTTCACGGTCGGAATCCGCAGGCCGTTCTCGCGCAGATGGGTCAGCAGCCCCTGCCACACCGTCGGCACGGCGGCCGAGAAGGTGACGCCCTCGCTCTCGATCAGTTCGTAGATCGCCGCGCCGTCCATCCGCGCGCCGGGCATGACCAGCTTGGCGCCCGAGGCGGGACCCGCGAAGGCGATGCCCCA
>NZ_DASWNO010000179.1:0-2152 GCF_036399195.1 Brevundimonas sp. | reverse complement strand
GATCTTCATCACCGAAGCAGCCGGGACCGCCAGCCGCTCCACCATGCCGCCCCAGCCCGGAACGGCGATGACCCGGTCGCCCTTGCGCACGCCTGTGACGCCCTCGCCGATCGCCTCGACCACGCCCGCCACCTCGCCTCCGGGCGAGAACGGCCGCTGCGGCTTGAACTGGTATTTGTCCTCGATGATCAGGGTGTCGGGGAAGTTCACGCCGATGGCCCGCACGTCGATCACCACCTCGCCCTTGCCGGGCCGCGGATCCAGCACCTCCTCGACGACGAGCGTTTCGGGACCGCCTACGGCCTTGGACAGGACTGCGCGCATCAAAACTTCTCTCGGTCGCGACCGCCGCCCCCGTGGCGCGCGTCGGTCGGGAACGCTAATCAGCCCCAAGCGCCTTTGGAAGGGCGAACGGAGACGAACCTGGAATGACGGCCCTTATCCTTCACGGCGGCGCGGGCGCGCGACGCGGCACGGACTACAGCCGCGAGGCCGCGCACATGCGCGAGGTCGTGGAGGCGATGAAGGCGCGGCTGGACGCCGGGGCGTCGGCCTTGGACGTGGTGGTCGAGGCGACCGCGATGCTGGAGGACTCCGGCCTCTATGTCGCGGGGCGCGGCGCCAGCCCCAATCTGGCGGGAGCCTATGAGCTGGACGCCAGCCTGATGGACGGAACCACGCGCGAAGCCGGAGCGGTGGCGGCGCTGCAGGGCTTCCGCAACCCGATCCGCGTCGCGCACGCCGTGATGCAGCATACGCCACACGTCCTGCTGGCCGGAGCCGGCGCGGCCATGTTCGCCGCCGAGCAGGGGATGGAGGCGATTGGCGACCCGGAGGCGTGGTTCACGCACGCCGGCCAGACCGACGACAACCACCCGCCGAAGGGCAGGCTGTCCCATGGCACCGTCGGCTGCTGCGCGCTGGACAATCAGGGTCGCCTCGCCGCCGCCACCTCGACCGCGGGCGTGTTCGGCAAGATGCCCGGCCGGGTCGGCGACACCCCCATCCCCGGGGCGGGCAGCTGGGCCGACGGCCGGGTCGCGGTCTCGTCCACCGGCACCGGAGAATACTTCATCCGCACCGTCGCGGCCGCCCAGGTGGCTTGGCGGATCGACGCGGGCCAGTCGCTCTCGGAGGCGGCGCAGGCGGTGATCGACGACGTCGGCGGCCTGGGCGGCGACGGCGGCCTGATCGCCCTCGACCGCGACGGAAACCTGACCCACCCCTTCAACAGCCAGGGCATGAAACGGGCGTGGTTGACGGCCGACGGCGAGATCGGCGTCGAGGTGTTCGGCCGATAAGAAAAGGCCGGCGGATCGCGCCGCCGGCCTCCTTTTCCGTAACCCGTGCAGCCTACTCCGCCGCGACCGCCTCTGGCCCGCGCGCGAGATTCCGCAGCACATACGGCATCACGCCGCCGGCCTTGAAGTAGTCCAGCTCGGTCTGGTTATCGATGCGGCAGCGGACCGGGAAGCGGGCCATCTTGCCGTCCGACGGGCGGAACAGTTCGACCCACAGGTCCTGACGCGGACGCAGGCGGCCGACGTTGGCGTCGGACAGTCCGCGGATCGTCACAATCTCCTCGCCGGTCAGGCCCAGGCGGGTCCAGCCCTCGGCCTTGAACTGCAGCGGCACGACGCCCATTCCGATCAGGTTGGAGCGGTGGATGCGCTCATAGCTCTCAGCGATGACCGCGCGCACGCCCAGCAGCCGGGTGCCCTTGGCCGCCCAGTCGCGCGACGAGCCGGTGCCGTATTCCTTGCCCGCGAACACGACCAGCGGCCGGCCCTCTGACTGGTAGCGCATCGCCGCGTCATAGATCGACATCACGTCCTGCGACGGGAAGTGTTTGGTCACCCCGCCCTCGATCTCGGGCGTGATCCGGTTGCGGATGCGGATGTTGGCGAAGGTGCCGCGCATCATGACTTCGTGGTGGCCGCGGCGCGCGCCGTAGCTGTTGAAGTCCAGCGCGTCGACGCCGCGGTCGGTCAGCCAGGCCCCGGCGGGCGAGGTCTTCTTGATCGAACCGGCCGGGCTGATGTGGTCGGTCGTGATCGAGTCGCCGAAGATGGCCAGCACCCGCGCTTCGACGATGTCGGCGACCGGCGTCGGCTCCATCGACAGCCCCTCGAAATACGGGGGGTTGGCGACA
>NZ_DASWNO010000178.1:0-3227 GCF_036399195.1 Brevundimonas sp. | reverse complement strand
GTCGACGTAGGCCTCGCCGCGCTTGGCGAAATACATCGGCACGTCCAGCGCATAGTCGGCGTAGCGCTCGTAGCCGAAGCCGTCGGCGAAGACGAAGTCCAGCATGCCGGTGCGGTCCGGATCGGTGTCGGTCCAGACGTTGGCGCGGGCGCTCAAGAAGCCGTTGGGCTTGCCCTCGGTGAAGGGCGAGTTGGCGAACAGGGCGGTGGCGATCGGCTGCAGCGCCAAAGACGTGCGGAACTTGGCGACCATGTCGGCCTCGTCCGCGAAGTCGAGGTTGGACTGGATGGTGCAGGTGCGCAGCATCATGTCGAGGCCGAGCGAGCCCTTCTTGGGCATATAGGCGCGCATGATGGCGTAGCGGCCCTTGGGCATGACCGGCACGTCCTCGCGCCGCCACATCGGATCGAATCCGACGCCGATGAAGCCGAGGTTCAGCTGGTCGGCGACCTGTTTGACCTCCATCAGGTGGCGGCCGGTCTCGTCGCAGATCTCGTGCACGTCCTTCAGCGGCGCGCCCGACAGTTCGAACTGCCCGCCGGGCTCGAGACTGATCGACGCCGTCAGGCCGTCGGCGTTCTTGCGCTCCAGCGCGATGAGATGCCCCGCCTCCTCGACCGGCGCCCAGCCGAACCGCTCCAGGCCGGTCAGCATGGCGAGGATGCCGCTGTCGCCCTCGTGCGTCGGGCGCCGCAGGGTGCTGCGGTCGAAGCCGAACTTTTCGTGCTCCGCCCCGATGCGCCACTGCTCGCGCGGCTTGGCCCCCCTGGCCATCGCGCCGATCAGGTCGTCCCGGGAAAGCGGCGCGTCGTTCATGCGGATATAGCCCCTCGTCTCGCGGCTAGATGGGCGACCTGACGGCGACGCTCAAGGGGTATCGACGGTCTGGCTACCGATCCCAGTCCCCGACCGCCGCCTGCCACAGGGTCAGGGCGGCGATGGCGGCGGTGTCGGCGCGCAGGATTCTCGGGCCCAGAGACACGGCGGTGGTGAAGGGCAGGGCCCGCAGCCGCTCACGTTCTTCGGGCGAGAAGCCGCCCTCGGGGCCGATCAGCACGGCCCATGGGCCTTCGCCTGCCGCCTCCAGCGCCTCACCGGCCGGCTCCCCGCCCGTTTCGTCGCAGAACATCAACCGCCGTGAACCGTCCAGACCGTCCAGCAGTTCGGCCAGTTTCACCGGCTCCTCGATGATGGGCACGTCGACCCGCCCTGTCTGTTCGGCCGCCTCGATGGCGATGGCGTCCAGCCGGTCCATCCGCACATGCTGGGTCTGGGTCCGGTGGGTGATCACCAGCCGGACGCGCCGGACCCCTAGCTCGACAGCCTTCTCGACGGCGAACTCCAGCGCGGATTTCTTCACCACGCTGATCAGCAGTTCCAGGTCAGGGCCGGTCATCTGAGGCCGCACCTGCGCCTCGGCCCGCAGCACCACGCCCTTCTTCAGCACCTCGGCGATGACGCAGCGCCACTCGCCGTCGACGCCGTTGAACACCAGCAGGCTGTCGCCGATCTTCAGCCGCATGACCTGCGTCAGGTAGCGCGATTGGTCGAGGGTCGGCGCCACGGCGGCGTCCGGGGAGAGCGGCTGGGGGACGTGGAGGCGGATCATGGTCGTTTTCTATGCTCCCCTATCTCCGCCGTCATCCTCGGGCTTGACCCGAGGATCAGACCGTCGGCTCACTCCGCCGATGGAGGAGATGCACCGACCGCTGATCGCCACTTACATGACGGCCAGCCGTCCCTTCGGCGTGATCTACACGGGCGTGACTTCGAACCTGTATGCCAGAGGCGCACAGCACCGGTCGAGAAAGGGCGAAGCCTTCACGGCGCGATACGGCGCGGACATCCTCGTGTGGTTCGAAGTGCATCAAGCGGTCAAACAG
Organism: Brevundimonas sp.; assembly: GCF_036399195.1. GTDB lineage: Bacteria > Pseudomonadota > Alphaproteobacteria > Caulobacterales > Caulobacteraceae > Brevundimonas. The sequence goes on along the minus strand of NZ_DASWNO010000178.1, from coordinate 1,344 downwards.
GCGATCCGCCGCGAGAAGGCGCTCAAGCGCTGGAACAGGCCGTGGAAGATGGAGCTTATCGAGCGACGCAATCCAGATTGGCTCGATCTCTATCCGCTTGTGTGCGGCCTTGCGTCTGATCCTCGGGTCAAGCCCGAGGATGACGGGGAGGGGAGTGTGGCGGACTTTCTCCGAAGGCTCGACGACGGAGAAATCTACGAGTCCTAGGGCTGCCTACAACGTCCGCGCGATCAGCAGCTTCATGATCTCGTTGGTCCCACCGTAGATGCGCTGGACCCGCGCGTCCTTGTACAGCTGGGCGATCGGGTACTCGTTCATGTAGCCGTAGCCGCCGTGCAGCTGCAGCATCTCGTCGATGACCTCGCCCTGGATGTCGGTGACCCAGTATTTGGCCATCGAGGCCGTGGCGGCGTCCAGCTTGCCCTGCAGATGCAGGCCCAGGCAGTGGTCGACGAACACCTTGGCGACGGTCAGCTTGGTCTTCACCTCGGCCAGCTTGAACTGGGTGTTCTGGAAATCAATCACCCGCTTGCCGAACGCCTTGCGCTCCTTGACATAGGCCAGCGTCTCCTGAAGGCCCCGCTCGGCCGCGGCCACGCCCTGGACGGCGATGTTCAGCCGCTCCTGCGGCAGCTGCTGCATCAGCTGGATGAAGCCCTGGCCCTCGCCGCCGCCGATGATGTTCTCGCCCGGGACCTTCACCTCGTTGAAGAACAGCTCGGAGGTGTCGTTCCCCTCCATGCCGATCTTGTGCAGGTTCCGGCCGCGTTCGAAGCCCTCGGCGCTGTCGGTCTCCACGATGATCAGCGAGGTCCCCTTGGCGCCCTCGCTCGGATCGGTCTTGGCCACCACGATGATGAAGTTGGCCAGCTGGCCGTTGGTGATGAAGGTCTTGGACCCGTTCACCACATATTGGTTGCCCTGTTTGATGGCGGTCGTCTTGACCCCCTGCAGGTCGGAGCCGGCGCCCGGCTCCGTCATGGCGATGGCGCCGACCAGTTCGCCCGACTGCAGCCGCGGCAGCCAGCGCGCCTTCTGCTCCTCGGTGCCATAGTGCCAGATGTAGGGCATGACGATCGCGTTGTGCAGCGAGATGCCGAAATGGTCCGCGCCCTTCCAGCCCAGCTGGCGCATCAGCACCACCTCGTGCCGGTAGTCGCCGCCCATGCCGCCGTCTTCCTCGGGCATGGACAGGCCCAGCAGGCCGGCCTCGCCCGACGCGGTCCACAGGTCGCGCGGTACTGAGGAGTTGGCGATCCACGACTGCACCGCCTCGGGCGGCGCATGCTCGTCGATCCATTTGCCGACGCTGTCGGAGAAGAGGACGATCTCCTCTTCCTGCAT
>NZ_DASWNO010000177.1:0-1832 GCF_036399195.1 Brevundimonas sp. | reverse complement strand
GGCCGCGCGCGGCCTGCGCGCCGACACGGACGGCGACCGCCGCATCAGCCAGTCTGAATTCGTGGCGCGCCGCGTCGATCGCCTAACCGCCGCCGACGCCAATCGCGACGGCTCGGTGACCGCGGACGAGCGCCGCGCCGTCGCCCAGACCCGCAAGGCCGGCCGGGCGGCCGACCGCTTCCAGCGGCTGGACGCTGATGGCGACGGCGCCGTCAGCCGGGCCGAGTTCGACGCCCGCGGAGCGGCTCGCGCCGAGCGCGCGCAGGCTCGTCCTGACCGCGCGATGCGTGTCGCCCGCCGGGCGCAACGCCTCGACCGGACCGCCGTCGTCACGATCGCCCAGGCCCAGGCGCGGGCCGAGCAGGCCTTCGTGCGGCTGGACGCCGACCGCGACGGCTACGTCACCGTCGCCGAGCGGCAGGCGCGGGGCGAGGCTCGCCGCGAGCAGCGCCGCGAGCGGATGGCGAACCGTCGCGCCGGACGGGTGACGTCGGCCCCGGCTCCGACTACGGAGTAGGCCAGATGTCAGGGGCGACGGTCATGCGCCGAACGACCCTTTCGCGAATGAGGGATGAGGGCCGGATTGGCGCCGATCGCCGACCCCGACGAGGAACTGGTGCGCCGCGTGGGTCAGGGCGACCCCGCGGCTATTCAGGCGATGGTGGCGCGCAAGCTGCCGCGCATGCTGGCGCTGGCGCAGCGGATGCTGGGCGATCCGGTCGAGGCGGAGGACGTGGCGCAGGACGCCATGCTTCGCGCCTGGCGACAGGCGCCGCGCTGGACGCCGGGGAAGGCCAAGTTCGACACCTGGCTGCACCGGGTGGCGCTGAACCTCTGCTACGACAGGCTGAGGCGACGGCGCGAAGCGCCGACCGACGTCCTGCCCGAGCGGGCGTTCGAAGGACCGGCGCCGGACCGGGGTCTGATGGCGGCGGACGTGGGTGCGCGCGTGGATGCTGCGCTGGCGCGGCTGCCCGAACGGCAGCGCGAGGCCCTTGTGCTGTGTCATTATCAGGAGCTGACCAACATCGAGGCGGCGGACCTGATGGCGGTCAGCGTGGACGCGCTGGAGAGCCTGCTGTCGCGAGGGCGGCGGGCGTTGAGACTGGCCCTGGCCGACATACGGCCGGGCGCTGAAGGAGCATGAGCAGGATGACGCCGGAACGATTCGACGCTCTGGTCGCCGCATGGGGCGCCGACGCCCGCCGCTGGCCCGAGGCGGAACGCGCGGCGGCGCAAGCGTTCGCGGCGAGCCGTCGGGACATCGTCGGCCCCGTGCTGGCGGAAGCCGACGCCGTCGATGCGCTGCTGCACGCCTCACGCGCGGTCCAGCCGTCGGCGGCGCTGCGCGACCGGGTCATCGCCGCGGCGGCCGGGGCGGGGCTGACGGCGAAACGAGAAGGCCGCCGATGGCTGGACCGGATGGCGCTGGCGCTCGGCGCCGGCTGGACCGCGGCCGCCTGCGCGGGCGTCGCCGCGGGCGTGATCATGACGACGCACCTGACCGCCGACGCCCAGGCCGATGCGGTCCTCTACCAGGCCTCGCTGTTGGCGGTGGACGACACCGAGGTGCTGGGATGAGCCCCAGGACGAAGTCCCTGCTGCTGGCGGGCTCGGTCGCGCTGAATCTGTTCGCCGTCGCGGCGGGGGCGACCCTGCTGGTGACGCGCGCCCAGGTCGAGGATCGGGTGGAAGCCCAGCACAAGCCGCCGCGCACCGGCTCGCCGATGATGCTGATCGGCCAACTGGCCCCCGCCGAGCGCGAGCGCGTGCGCGACGCCCTGCGCGCCTCGGCCCTCGCCGCCCGTCCCGACTTCGAGGCGGCGCGGCAG
>NZ_DASWNO010000176.1:0-3832 GCF_036399195.1 Brevundimonas sp. | reverse complement strand
ATGGACACCTTCAAGGCGGTTGCCGAGGGGCGGCTGACGATCGAACTGATCCGGCCTGATGGTGCTGTCCGGGTTGCAGCCAATGTTTCCGACACCCCCGGCATCTTCCGTCCGGAGCTCACGCCAACCAAGGCGGGTGCAGCCAGGCTGGTGATGCGGCTTGACGCACGTGGCCGCTCGTTCGTCCACGACCTAGGGCCTGTCCAGGTTTATGCTTCGCAGGAAGCCGCCAACAAGGCCCACCCCGAAGAGGAGGACAGCGGTCAGATTGCCTTCACGAAGGAGGTTCAGTGGAAGATCCCCTTCGCCACGGCGCCGGCCAGCGTGAGGCGGCTGGAAGATACGCTGCCGGTGACGATCGACGTCAGGCTTGCCCCGGATGCTGAAGCGGTTGTGGCATCGCCTGTAGCAGGCATCTTGCGCACAAGTGGGCGGGTGCCAGCGCCAGGGATGAGCGTTCGAGCCGGGCAGACGCTGGCCACCATTTCAGCGCAACTTGGCGGCGGCGAGGATGTAGCCTCCCTTGACCTTGCGATTGCACGAGCCCGGATCAACTCGGACGCAGCGCGCCGTGAGGTTGGTCGGATGAGTTCGCTCTACCGCGCTGAAGCTGTTCCGCAGCGGCGCCTCCAAGAAGCTCAGACGTCCCTGCGGTTGGCTCAGGCCGAGTTGAGCGCCGCGAGCCGCCGACGCTCGTCCCTTGCCGGCGGCGGATCGGGGGTGGCGCTGGTGTCGCCCATTTCCGGTCAGATCCTGTCCTCGACGCTTGTGCGCGGAAGCGCCGTAGCGGCTGGGACCGAACTGATGAGGATCGGAGACCCCAACCGGATTTGGCTGGTCGCGCGTGTGCCCGAGGCTCAGGCGGCTCGGGTGCTAAGGCCGACCGGGCTCGACCTCATCCGTCCTGGAGGCGTCTCGACGCTCACCGTCGGCAGAGGCGCCAGCCTTGTTCAGGGAGGTGGGTTCGTTGATCCGCGCACCCGAACCATGGACGTCGTGTTCGCGGCCTCGGGCCCGGCGCTTAAGCCCGGCCAGCGATTGCAGGGCAGACTGCACACCGGCCTGATCACCGAAGCGTTGACCGTGCCTGCTTCGGCTGTTGTCGACGAAGGCGGGCAGATGGTCGTCTACGTGCAAGCGGAGGGCGAGGCTTTCGAGCGCCGCCCGGTCCAGGCTGGCCTGAGAACAGGTGCCTTCGTAGCCGTGACGGGAGACCTGAAGCCTGGGGAGCGTGTCGTCACCGTAGGTGCAGCAGCGGTACGCGGTGCGGCGGCCACGCCGGGTGCCTTTGGCGAAGGTCACGCACATTGAGGGACGTCCAACATGATTGAGCGTCTCGTCCGTTGGTCGTTAGCCAACCGGCCGGTGGTTTACGCCTTGGCACTGCTCCTCACAGTTTTCGGCTGCGTCATGGCGCTTCGAACCCCGGTGGACGTTCTTCCGGATCTGACCGCGCCCTCTGTGGTCGTAGTGGTCGACGCCGGCGGCTTCACTCCGACAGAGGTGGAGCAGCTCATAACCATTCCGTTGGAGACTGCCCTAAACGGTGCTCCTGGATTGCGGCGGGTGCGGTCGAACTCCACGACCGGCTTGTCCGTCGTCACCCTGGAGTTTGGCTGGTCCACGCCTCCGGCTGATGCGCGCAGGATCGTCTCGGAGCGCTTACAGGCGGCCGCAGCGGGTCTGCCTGATGACTTGCCACCGCCCGTGATGGCGCCTGCATCCTCTGTGATGGGCGAGATCATGTTCGCGGCACTTCGCTCCAACCGCCATACCGGCATGGAGATCAAGAGCCTCGCCGATTGGACCGTAAAGCGACGGCTGCTTGCTGTGCCGGGCATCGCGGAAGTGATGACGATCGGAGGAGACGAACGTCAGGTCCAGCTGCTTCTTGATCCGTCGAGGATGAGCGCGCGCGGCGTCGGCATCCATGAGGTGATCGAAGCCCTCGGCGGTGCCAGCGCCAACAAGTCTGCGGGCGTCCTCGTTGAGGGCGGTCAGGAGATGCTGGTCGAAGGTGTCGGTCGCGCCCGGAGCCCCGAGGAGTTCGGTGACGTGGTGGTCGGCTCACAGGGAGGCCTCCCTGTGCTTGCCCGCGAGGTCGGTGACGTCCGGGTAGGAGAAGGGCTGAAAAGGGGCACGGGCTCCTACAATGGCCGTCCAGCGGTCATTCTGGCGATCCAGAAGCAACCCAACGCGAATACCCTTGAGCTCACGGAGCGGCTCGACGAGGAATTCGCCGAAATACAGCGCACGCTGCCACGGGGAATGGTCCTCGAAACGCACGTCTTCCGGCAGGCCGACTTCATTGAGCGGGCGGTTGATAACGTCGTCGCTGCACTTCGCGATGGCCTCATTCTTGTCTCGATCGTGGTCCTTCTTTTCCTCGCCTCCTGGCGAGCCACCTTGGTGACCTTGGCCGCTATCCCGGTCTCTGTTGTCGCCGCAATCATCGCGGTGAACGCCGTCGGCGGCACCATTAACACAATGACCTTGGGGGGTCTGGCGATCGCGCTAGGCGTGCTGGTCGACGATGCGATTATCGTCGTAGAGAACATCGTTCGTCGGCTTCGGATCGAGCGGGCAAAGCCCCTTGAAGAGCAGGCTGCCTACGCAACCATCGTCGGAAACGCGGCCGTTGAGGTGCAAGGCTCGATCGTCTTTGCCACCCTCATCATCCTCATCGTGTTCCTGCCGATTTTCGGCCTCACAGGAATCGAAGGCAGACTGCTGCAGCCTCTGGCGCTTGCCTACGGCGTTGCGCTGCTGGCGTCGTTGATCGTTGCCCTGACTCTGACGCCCGCTCTTGGGTTTGAAGTCCTGGCGCGAAGCGAGAAGGCCCTCGGGCGCGAGCCCCGGTGGGTACACAAGATGAAGGAGCGGTACGGCTCGCTCCTTAGCCGGCTACTTCCGCAATGGCGCAAGCTGGCAATTGGCTCGGTGGCCTTGGTGCTTGTGGCCGGCGTTGCGCTGTCGTTCTCCGGCCGCGCCTTCCTGCCCGAGTTCAACGAGGGCAGCCTCACCGTGAACATCACCACGCTGCCGGGCACTTCTCTAGAGGCCTCCGACCGCGCGGCTGCCGAGGTGGAGGCCGCGATGTTGGCTCAGCCGGAGGTGCTAACGACCGCCCGCCGGACAGGACGAGCCCCCGGAGATCCTCATGCTCAGGAGGTTTTCGCCTCCGAGATTGAGGCTACGCTGAAGCCGGGCGGCCGTGAACGCGAAGAACTCCTGGATGCGCTTCGTGCTGCCGTGGGCCGCATACCGGGCGTTCAGGCTATTTACGGGCAGCCCATCTCCCACCGGGTTGACCACATTCTTTCAGGCGCCCGTGCGAACATAGCCATCAAGATCTTCGCTCCTGACGCTTCAACGATCCGGCGTCTGGCAGATCAGGTCCAGGAGCTGGTGAAGGCTGTGCCAGGTGCCGTTGACGTCCAGACCGACACGCAGTCGCAAGTTGGTTATCTGAGGCTCCGGTTCAAACGTGCCGAGTTGGCGCAGGCCGGCCTCACGCCTGGCGAAGCAGCGGAGGCAATCGGGGCGGCGATCGGCGGCGCCACCGTCGGTACCCTGCTCGAGAGGCCGGTCATTACGGACGTGGTGGTCCGCTACGATCCGGCTTTGCTGACCGACGTTTCGAGTATCGAGAACCTTCCGCTGGCCGCCAGCGAGGGCGTATTGCTCCCGGTTGGAGCCGTCGCCGATGTGGTGCGGGACCAAGGGCCTAATGCGATCTCCAGAGAGAGCGTGGAGCGGGTCCAACTGGTCTTGGCGAATGTCTCTGGCCGCGACCTTGGTGCCGTAGTTGAGGACATACAGGCGGTGCTGG
>NZ_DASWNO010000175.1:0-33551 GCF_036399195.1 Brevundimonas sp. | reverse complement strand
GGTCAGTCTCAGCCGGCAGGAGGGGCGGCTGTGCGGGCCGGTGCTGAAGCGGCCGGAGCTGAGGCCGTCCGGAGCCTATGTGATGTTCTGGTGGTGCGGACCTGAGGAGCGACGGACGATCCTTCAGCGGTTCGCGGTGTCCCGGGAAGTGATGCAGGAGGTGGCGGAGGACGTCTTCGCCATGGCCGCCGAAGAGAACTGGCAGGATCCCGTCGCCCGCAAGGCGTTGCAGTTCATCGAGCGCCGCCAGCGCAACCGGGCCGCCATAGCCAAGAGCCCCTATGGCGGGCTGGAGCAGGCCGTAGCCGCCGCCGCGGCCAACGGGCTGTCGCGTGAGGTGGCCACCGAGATCGCCTACCTTTCGGGCGTAAAGCCGATCACCGGGGCCAAGATCATGGGCGATCCGGGCGGCGAACCGGTCGCGATCCTGTGCAAGGCCACGGGTCTGGGCAAGACAGACCTGCAGAATCTGTGGAGGTCCATGCGCCGGCCGGAGACGCTGGAAGACGGCAGCGTGCATCCGACCTGGGAGCGGGTCCAGATCACCTACGACATGCTGGCCGTCGACCGGGCGCAGACGGTGCTCAGATACTGGAACTGGTCGCTGTCGTCCGCACTCACCCCGGCGTTGCTGAGGGCGATACGCGACGGCGAAGAGGAGGCGCTGGACGACTATTCCGCGCCCGAGCGCGCGGCCATGCTGGCGCTCGCGGAGAACTTCGGCCGCTGATCCGGGTGGACGTCGCAGTGGTCGGACAGGTCAGCGGCTGACGAACTATAGTAAAGGCGCGCCCGGTCGACAGAGGTCGTGATGCCGGTTGTTCCGCCTGTTGCGTTCACGACAGAACAAATCTATTGACCTCGCGACTGCCTGATTCATCCAGAAACAATTTTCGACAAGCGGGGCCGGACTTGGAAGACAACGCGCAACTACTCGAGATGACCGCGGACATCGTGTCGGCGTATGTGGGCAACAACAACGTTCAGGCGGTCGAAGTACCGGGCCTGATCTCCAGCATTCACGCCGCGCTGACCCAGGTCTCCACCGGCGCGGTCGAACCGGAACCCGAGGTCAAGGACCCGGCGGTGCCGGTCCGCAAGTCGATCACCCCCGACTTCCTCATCTGTCTGGAAGACGGTCGCAAGTTCAAGTCGCTGAAGCGCCACCTGCGGACCAAGTACAATATGAGCCCCGAGGAATACCGGGCGAAGTGGGGTCTGCCCAAGGATTATCCGATGGTCGCACCGAACTACGCCAAGGCGCGCTCAGAACTGGCCAAGTCGATGGGCCTCGGACAGGGCGGCCGCAAGCCGGCCCGCGCCGGCGGCGCCGTTCGCGCCAAGAAGTAGGCCGGTTCGAGATGAGCGGCGCCCGCCTTCAGCAACAAAGGCGGGCGTTTTGCTGTGTGCTTCACCAACTCTCGTCCTTCCGGGGCCGCGAAGCGGAACCCGGAACCCAGGAGTCTAGACCGGGTCGCCTGGAGCAGCGTTGCTGACCGTGTCCGGTCTCCTGGATTCCGGGTTCGGCTACGCCGCCCCGGAAAGACGATAAACATAAGAGGTTGTGCGTTGGCGACAACCATGATGCGATCATCGCATGCGCGACGCGGATCGGATCATCGCCGTTTACATCATGGCCAGCGCCCGGAATGGGACCATCTACATCGGCGTCACGGCTGATCTCATGTCGCGAGTCCAGCAACACCAAGCCGCGCGCGGCGGCGGTTTCGCCAGCAGGTACAGCTGCAAGACCCTCGTCTGGTACGAGCAGCACGGCTCGATCATCGAGGCGATCATCCGCGAGAAGACGCTGAAGAAGTGGCGGCGTCGATGGAAGACGGACCTGATCGAAGCAAGGAACCCGCAATGGTTGGACCTTGCCGAAGGTTGGTGATCAAGCCGCCTGGGCGCCGCGGCGCATGCGCCAGAAGCGCACCGTCCGGAGAGCTGCGTCGCGGCTGAGCTCGGCGTACATCCGCGCGTAGGAGTGCGCCTTGGCCATGGCGTCGCCGTCGTCGTTCAGCAGGACCACGGCGTAGGTCAGGAACAGGGCGCGATCCAGATCCGCCGATTTGCAGACGACGGCGAGGGCGTCGAGCTCGCGACGGTCGACGATCTGACGCGCCGTGTGGAAATCGATGTCCGAGAGCTGGGCCAAGGCGATCAGGAAGGACGTGCGGCCGCCGGAGCGCAGGAAGCGGGCCAGCATCTGGGGCGACAATTGGCCGGCGGCCCTGAGTTCTTCGACGTAGGCCTTGCACTCGGCGTAATCGGCCGGGAGGGCGCCGTCGTCGGTGGCGACGCGGGCGCGGCCGGCGGCGAGGGCGCTTTCCAGCAGCGCGGGGTCGAGACGGGCGTTCTGTTCGAGAATGCTGGCCCGGAGCCGGGCCTCGACGACGAAATACATCTCGTTGAGAAGATCGGGCGGCAGGCTGGCCCGCTCGACCGTCGCTTCGTGCAGGGCCGGATTGGCCTGGGCGCGGCGGACGGCGGTTTCGGAGGCCTCGCGCGACAGACGGGCGCCGTCGTTGCGGAGCAGGGTCCCGAGCGTCTCGTCGTCGCCGCGCTGGACGATGACGTCCGACACGGCCTCCGAGACGGTCGGGCGGGCCGACACGGCGCGGAGGTGATCCTGTCCATGCTTGCGGACGACGTTCAGCAGGTCCTCGTCGGTGAGGACCGGGGAGGCCGCGAGCACGGCGCCCGCCACGGCGGCCTCGTCGTTCGCCAGCCGGCGGATCAGTGTGTGGGGCGCGTCCCCGGCCGTGGCGAAGCGGGCGGACAGTTCCGCGCGGACAGCCGTCTCCATGTCCGCGGCGAGGCGCGCCAGCACGGAGCCGTAGAGGTCGTCCTCGGTGGCCGTGCGGGCCGCCGCGCCGAAGAAGTGCTCGGTGAGTTCGCGCAGCAGGGCGCGGCGCTTCTCGCTGGAGCCCTCCTCCGCGAGGGTGATCAGTTCGGGGAGGCGGGAGATCGTCGGCGCCGCCTCGACGTCGACCTGACTCACTGGTGGTCCCCGTCCGAGGGCGCCGGCGCCTGACGCACGCGGCCGTTGTTGTCGCGGATCAGAGTGGGGCCCTGATCCGGCTGGGCCAGGTCCTGCGAGGCCGGCGTCTGGGTCATGGTGATCGCGAGCGAGTCCACATAGGTCGGATCCGGCATCGTCAGATCGTCAGGCGTGCGGCCGTTCTGGCGGTGGACCGAGTAGTAGCGGGCTCCTTGCTGGGGCGGCCGCTCGCCGGTGTTTGAGACCTCCGCGACTCGTTGGGGACGAGGCTCCTCGGAGGCGGTGGGCTGGCCCTCGCCCTCGGCGGGGGCGGCGGCAGGCGCGGGCTGGGCGAGGTTCCGCTGCTGCATGCGGAAGATCGGGGCGTCCCGGCGAGGCGCCATGGGATCGGCCGGATCGATCGTAGAAGCCGTCGCGTCGACGCGTGGCGCGGCGACCGGAACCGGAACCGGGGGCGCGACGGCCTCGGCCGGGACGGGTTGTCCGCGTCCACCCTGATCGGGGAGGTATTCAGGCGCCGGCGGCGGGGCGGGCTGGCGTGGTTGGGGCGCCGAGCGGGGCTGAGGACGCGGCTCCATGCGGGGCTCAGGCGGAGCATAGGCGCGAGCCGGGGCGGGGCGAACCGCCGCCATGGGCGCGGGCGCTTCGGGCTGCGGCGCTTCGGGCTGGGGCGCAGCGGGCTGAGGAGGCGCAGCCGGGCGGAGCCAGGCGGAGGCTGGGGTTAGCGTGCGGCGCGGTGCGGGCGACGGCGGCGGCGTGCGGTCCGCGGCCGGCTGCACAGCCGCGAAGCCGCCGTGAGGGATGACCAGATTGGGCCGACGGAGATCGCCACGCGCCGGGTTCGACGGGGCCGATGCGGCGGGCGCCGCCGCCCGTCCGGGCCATGAGAGCTGGCGCAGGCCGCTCGTCTGGGCCGACGCAGCGCCGGCCATGAAGGTCCCCGCCGTGACGGCGAGGGCGACGATCGGGAGGCTGTGGGCGCGGCGCAAAGGGAGACTCCGGACGCGGGAAGATGTCGGAATCTCCCACGGCGGGGCTTAAGGCGGGGCTAACGCCGGGGCGGAAACACGCTCGAGGCGCGGGCCGGCTCTTAGCCGCGACCGGGAAGGTATTGCGTGGTGAAGGCGCGGCGCCAATCGAGACCCGCCGGCCAGGCGCCGGCCTCGGACATGGCGTCATGGAAGGCCTTCCAGCGCTCGCCGGTCATTGCGCCCAGGCCGTAGAGCGCGGCGTCGCCGCCATCGATGATGGCGTTCGTTCTGAGGCTGGTCCGGGCCTGATCGAGCTGAGCCTGGGTCATTCCCGGGTGGTCCTTGCGGATCAGGGCGTCGGCGGCCTTTCCGTCGCCCTGGATGTAGTCCCGCCATCCCTCGGCGGATCCGGCGATGAAGCCGCGCAGGGCGGCGGCGTTGTCCCGCGCGAAGGCGTCGGGGGCGAGGATCATGTTGGCGTAGGAGGCGTAGCCTTCGTCCGCCAGCAGGAAGGTTCGGGGCGTGAAGTCGGCCGCCTGCTGAATCGTCCACGGTTCACTGGTCAGGAAGCCCTGCAGGACCGCTTGTGGATCGGAAAGGAAGGGCGCGAGGTCCGAGGTGTGCTCGCGAAGCTGGTCGTCGGTGAAGCCGAACCGGGACTTGAGCCAGATCCAGAAGCCGTTGACGGCGGCCTCGGACAGCAGGAACGGCCGACCCTGAAGATCGGCGATGGACTCCAGCTCGGGATCGGGATGGGCGATGAGGACCTGCGGATCCTTCTGGAAGAAGGCGGCGACGGCCTTCACAGGCGCGCCCTCGGCCACAAGGTTGAGCGGGATGAAGCTGTTCGACCCGAGGCCGAGTTCGACCGACCCGGACGCCAGCAACTGCGGGACGTTCACCCCGGGCGCGCCCTGCACGATCTGGACGTTGAGGCCGCGCCGGGCGTAGGCGCCGGACGCGAGGGCCTGGTAGAAGCCGCCGTGCTCAGCCTGGGCCCGGCCGTCGGTGGCGAAACGCAGGCGAACGCGGCCCTCCTCGTCGACCGGGGCCTCGGAGCGCGTGCAGGCCGCAAGCGCCGTTGCCGTGGCCAGCATGCCCCCCGCCGCCAGAAGGCCGCGGCGGGTCGTCAGAAGGCGGCGATTCCCTTGCAGAGACATGGATCAGGTGTAGGGCGCGGCCCGACCCTTGAAAAGGCCGGTTTCCGAGCCGGGACGCCCTGGAAGACGACGGCGAAGGGTGCGGGTTCGCCGGCGCTGCCCCGAGCCGGAATTGAGCGAGGGGACGAAGAGCCCCGGCGGACCGGTTTTCCTCGTCCCCTCGCCAAGTCCGGGTTGGACTTGGCCATTGAGGTTCAGGACCCTGGCTTCAGCATCGGCGGGGCGGACCCCGGTGATGGTCGGCTGTATCCTGTCGCGCTCCTGGTCTCGGCCGGTTCGCGGGGCAAGCCCTGCGTCGTTCCTCGATCCCGATCCGGTTCCCTCCGGTCTTCTTGGGCCGAAGCCTTCGAAGGGTCCTTTGGGCCTTGATCCTGCCCCCCGTCCGTTAAGGTCGAAACCCCCCGGTGCGTTCGGTCAGAGAGCCGGGCCGGTCCGCTTGATCCCCGGGTCTCCCCGGTTCTCCGCGCCGCCGTGTCCCTCGGCCTGATCAAGCTCGCCCCAATCCCGATTTTGCACAAGCGGTCCGAACGGCGCGTCTGTGGACTGGCTTGGGGATAAATCGTGCAGGATGAGGTCGCGCCGGTGGGCAGCGGGAGAAATCTTTCACATTGTGAAGGTCTTGTGACTTCTGCACAGCCTCGACGGAATTAACCAGTTTTCGCTGAGTTCAGCCGGCCAGCCGGGCCCTTTTCTCTTCCAGCTCCAGCCATTCCAGCTCCGCGGCTTCCAGAAGCTGACGGGCGCGGGCCACGTTTGCGGTGGCGCGGTCGAAGGCCTTGCGATCGCGAGCGAAGAGTTCGGGGTCTGCGAGCGTCTCGTCGTGGCGGGCGATGTCCTTCGGCAGGGACTCCAGCAGGCTCTCGAGTTCCTTGAGCCGGTGCGCGTCCTTGAACGACAGCTTGCCGGGCTTCTTCGGAGACGCGGCGGGAGCCGGAGCCGGCGCTTCGGCGCGGACGGCGGCTTCCTTGTCCTGCGGACGGGGATTGGCGCCCGGCTGGATGAAGCGGGGGTTCTGGCGGATGAAGTCCGTCCAGCCGCCGGGCGTCTCGACGATGTCGCCGCGGCCGTTCATGGCGATGGTGGAGGTGGCGAGGCGGTCGACGAAATCGCGGTCGTGGCTGACGAGGATGAGGGTGCCGTCGTATTGCTCGAGCAGCTCTTCCAGCTTGTCGAGCGTGTCCATGTCGAGGTCGTTGGTCGGCTCGTCGAGGACCAGCATGTTGGCCGGCTTGGCCAGGGCGCGGGCCAGCAGCAGGCGGTTGCGCTCGCCACCCGAGAGGGTGGAGATCGGCTGGCGCAGCTGGCCTTCCTGGAAGAGGAAGTCCTTGGCGTAGGCGGCGACGTGCTTGGACACGCCGCGGACGAGGATGGAGTCGCCGCCGCCGGGGGTGAGGGCGTCCCACAGGGTCATGTCGGACTTCAGCCCCTCGCGGGACTGGTCAAGATAGACGGGGTCAAGATTGGAGCCGAGGCGGACCGTGCCGGCGTCGGGCGCCAGTTCGCCGAGGAGGATCTTGACCAGGGTGGTTTTGCCCGCGCCATTCGGGCCGACGATGGCCAGGCGGTCGCCGCGGATGACGCGGGTGGAGAAGGGCTTGATGACCGGCCGGTCGCCGAAGGATTTGGTGACGCCCTTCAGGTCGGCGACCAGCTTGCCCGAGGCGACGCCGCTGTCGACGCCGAGGTGGAGCTCGCGCGGGATGTCCTTAACCCGCAGGGCGCGGTCCTGACGCATGGCCTCCAGCGCCCGGGCGCGGCCTTCGTTGCGGGTGCGTTGAGCGGTGATGGAGCGATAGAAGGTGTAGGTCTCGGCCTCGATGCGCTTGTTCAGGCGGCGCAGGGATTCCGCCTCCTCCTCCAGGACCTTAGAGGCCCATTCGTCGAAGGCGGCGAAACCCTTGTTGAGGGTGCGGACGCGCCGGCCTTCGAGCCAGTGGCAGGACTGGGTCACGCGGTTGAGGAAGGCGCGGTCGTGGCTGACCACCAGGACGGAGAACCGGGCCTGAAGCAGCTCTTCCTCGAGCAGTTCGATGGCAAGGATGTCGAGGTGGTTGGTCGGCTCGTCGAGGAGGAGCAGGTCGGGCTCTTCCGCGAAGGCCTTGGCGAGAGCGGCGCGGCGGGTTTCGCCGCCGGAGAGATTGACGGCCGGCTTGGCCGGGTCGAGACCGAAGGTGGTGAGCCAAGCTTCGGCGGTCCAGCGCTCAGCGCCCTCGGACGCGGCGTAGTCGAGCAGGGTGTCGCCGCGGATTTCAGGTTCCTGGGGCACCCAGGCGAAGCGGGTGCCGGCCTGAACCGACCGGTCGCCGGCGTCGGGCTCGATCAGGCCCATGACCATCTTCATCAGCGTTGACTTGCCGGCCCCGTTGCGGCCGACGAGGGCGGCGCGGGTGCGCGGCTCGATGGCGATGTCGACGCCCTCGAACAGCGGACGCGGGCCGTCCTGGAGGCTGACGTTCTTGAGCGCGACGAGGGGAGGACGGGGAGCCATGGGAACCTTGGGGACGCCCGCACGGGGAGGGCGGGGCGGCGCTGATCTAGGGGATATGGGCGGGGTTCGCCAGAGTCCGCTGCGCGGAGAGCCCTCTCCACCGCTTCGCGGTCCCCCTACCCCAGAGGGGGAGGAGACGGTGGGAGACTTCGGACGCCCGACGGAGTAAGGAGCCGCGCTCTGATGGTCGAGATCGTGAAACCCTTCTGGCAGACCAAGCGTCTGGAGCAGATGACCCGCGAGGAGTGGGAGAGCCTGTGCGACGGGTGCGGGCTGTGCTGCCTGGTCCGGTTCCAGGACGAGGACACCGGCGACGTGGTTCCCACGCGGGTGCACTGCAAGCTGTTCGACCCGGTGCGCTGCACCTGCACCGACTACGCCAATCGGCGTGAGCATGTGCCGGACTGCATCAAGCTGACGCCATGGAACATCGAGGCGCTGGGGTGGATGCCTATGTCCTGCGCCTACCGCCGGATCAACGAGGGCCGGGGGCTGGCGGCGTGGCATCCGCTGGTGTCCGGCGATCCCGACAGCGTCCACGCGGCGGGGGTTTCGGTGAAGCGGCAGACGGTGTCGGAGAACGCGCTCAAGGAGAGCGAGGACGCGCTGGATTTCGAGGCGCCGGAGTGGATCCCTGAACGCGGCACGGGCGACGCCCCGGGCGGCGAAGGCTGAAGGCGCCGCTGCGGCGGCGGTTCCACGACCTATAGTCGCGTTGGGGGACGAGAGACGTGGTTCGCCAATGGGTTGTGCATTTCTGGCGGCGATCTTCCCGCCGAGGTGCGCTGGCGCCGTACACTTTGGGCATGTCGGGAAATCAGGACAGGGCGGAGCGGGCGCGGGCCTTCGTCGGGCGCGTCTACGACGTGGCCGAAGACATGATCGAGGGCGGACTGCAGACGCTGAAACAAGAGACATTCAAGCCCGGCGACGCTCTGGGGGCGCAGCGGTTCTTCCGCGCGGTCGAGGGCGCTGTTCGGGCCGCCAAGCTGGCCGCGTCGCTGGTGATCCCGGTTGGTCGTGGGAGCAGCGACGACGGCAACGAGGACGAGATGATCGAACGTGACGACAGCCCCGAAAATCTGCAGCGCATCCGCGCCGAGCTTGAGTCCCGTCTCTCTGAGCTCGATGCCGCCTTCGAGCAGAAGGGACTATCTGTCGAGCCTGGATGCTGGCCGACTGCACGCGCTGGCAGAGAGCCGGTTCAACCTGCTTAGACATCAGTCGCCGGGGCTGAGCGACTGGCGCACCTGGGTGCTGCTGGGCGGACGCGGCGCCGGCAAGACGTTCGCCGGCGCCTGGTGGATCGACCACATCGCCAGGTCGCGGGGGCGGCGGATCGCGCTGGTGGGGCCGACGCTGCACGACGTGCGAGAGGTGATGGTCGAGGGGCCGTCGGGGCTGAAGGCGTTGCACACGGGGGATGAGCGGCCGCGCTGGGAAGGCGGTCGGAAGCGACTGGTGTGGAAGAACGGGAGCGAAGCCCATGCCTTCTCGGCGGAGGATCCGGACAGTCTGCGCGGGCCGCAGTTCCATGACGCGTGGGCGGACGAGTTCTGCGCCTGGCGCAAGCCGGAGGCGGTGCTGACCAATCTGCGGCTCGGGTTGAGGCTGGGCGACGCGCCGAGGCTGATCCTGACCACGACGCCCAGGCCGCTGCCGGCGCTGAGGCGTCTGCTGGCGGAAGACGGGTTGCATCTGGAGCGGGCGGGGACTCAGGCGAACGCCGCCAACCTGTCGCCGGGCTTCGTGGCGCGGCTGCAGGCGCTGTACGGCGGAACGCGGCTGGAGGCGCAGGAACTGGAGGGACTGGTGGTCGAGCGGGACGGCGCCCTCTTCCGGGCCGAGGATCTGGCTCGGGCGCGGGGCGGGCGGCCGGCGACGCTGGAGCGCGTCGTGGTGGCGGTTGATCCACCGGCGAGCGCGGGCGGCGACGCTTGCGGGATCGTGGTGGTCGGCCGGCGGGAGAAGCGGGCCTATGTGCTGGCGGACCGGTCGGTGAAGGGACGGTCGCCGGGCGGCTGGGCCGGCGAGGTTGCGGCCGCGGCAAGGGATTTCGGAGCGGCCGCGATCGTGGCCGAGGCCAACCAGGGCGGCGACATGGTGCGGACAGTGCTGGCGCACGCCGGCTGCGAGGTTCCGATCAAGCTGGTCCACGCCCACCGGGGCAAGGCGGCGCGGGCGGAGCCGGTGGCGGCGCTGTACGAGCAGGGGCGGGTGGTCCACTGCGGCGCCTTTCCGGCGCTGGAGGAAGAACTGATGGCGCTGGGCTCGTCGGACGGCGGGCCGAGTCCGGACCGGGCGGACGCCCTGGTCTGGGCAGTGACGCATCTGCTGCCGGCGCCGAGGCCGGGACCGAGCGTACGGGTGCTCTGAACCTGACAGGAAGGAAGACGATGGCGAAGCTGCGCTGGCCGACCGGCCGCCGCGGGCGCGAGGCTGCGCCCGAGACCAAGGACAGCCGGAGCGGGCCGCTGATCGCCCTGACCAGCGGCGGGCGGGCGCGGTGGACGCCGAGGGACTACGCCCATCTGGCGGCCGAGGGGTTCGGCAAGAACCCGGTGGCCTATCGCTGCATCCGCATGATCGCTGAGGCGGCGGCGGCGACGCCGCTTGCGGTGTTCGCGGATGGCGCAAGGCGCGAGGATCATGCGCTGGCCCGGCTGCTGGCGCGGCCGAACCCGGAGCAGTCGGGGGCCGAGTGGCTGGAAGGTCTGTATGGCGCGCTGCAGACGGCGGGGAACGCCTATGCCGAGGCGGTGGGCGACGACGAGCCGGAGGAGCTTTGGACCCTGCGGCCGGACCGGGTGAAGGTAGTTCCAGGCCGCGCAGGGTGGGCCGAGGCCTATGACTATTCGGTCGAAGGGCGGTCGGTGCGGATCGGGCGAGGGGCGGACGGCTGGATGCCGGTGATGCAGCTGAAGCTGTTTCATCCGACCGACGACCACTACGGCTTCTCGCCGCTGGAGGCGGCGGCGGCGGCGATCGACGTGCACAACGCCTCTGGCGCCTGGAACAAGGCGCTGCTGGACAATGCGGCGCGGCCGTCGGGGGCGCTGGTCTATGGGGCGAAGGAAGGCGAGCGGCTGACGGCCGAGCAGTTCGATGCGCTGCGGAGCCAGATCAACGAGACCCAGGCTGGGACGATGAACGCCGGGCGGCCGCTGATCCTCGAGGGCGGGCTGGACTGGAAGCCGATGAGCTGGACGCCGGCCGAGATGGATTTCATCGCCGGCAAGCACGCGGCGGCGCGGGAGATCGCGCTGGCCTTCGGCGTTCCGCCGCAGCTGCTGGGCATTCCGGGCGACGCGACCTACGCCAACTATCGCGAGGCCAACGCCGCCTTCTGGCGGGGGACGGTCGTGCCGCTGGTGCGCAAGACGGCGGCGGCGCTGACGGTGTGGCTGGGCGGGCGGTTCAAGGGGGTGCGGATCGAGGCCGATCTGGAGGCGCTGCCGGCGCTGCAGCCGGAGCGGGACGCGCTGTGGGCGCGGCTGAACGCAGCGGCGTTTCTGAGCGACGAGGAGCGGCGAAGGATGGCGGGGGTGGGGGATTGAAGGGGTGGTTGGTGGCTGGTGACTGGTGGCCAGTGGCTAGTGGTCAGAGCGAGCCGGCGGGCCAATGTGATGGCGAGCAGCCACCAGCCACCAGCCACCAATCACTCAATCGGAGGCAGGCATGAACGACATTCGCAAAATGCCGGCCGCCGTGATCGCCGCGCTGGCGGTGCAGACGGTGTGCGGGCTGGTGTGGGCCGGCGGGGCGGCGGCGCGGATCGGGACGCTGGAGGAACGGCTCGGGGAGCAGCGGCTGGTGGCGGAGCGGCTGGCCCGGCTGGAGGAGCAGAGCCTGGCCACGCGGGCGGCGGTGGAGCGGGTGGAGCGGCGGCTGGAGACCGGATCGTGAGCGACACGGCGGTCGAAGCGGGGCTGAGAATCGAGGGCTATGCGTCGCTGTGGGGCGTGGCGGACCTGAACGGGGACGTGGTGGCGAGAGGAGCGTTCGCCGCGAGTCTGGCGCGGACCGGCGCGCGGGGCGTGCGGATGCTGCACCAGCACGAGGGGCGGGCGGCGGTCGGCGTGTGGGACGAGATCGAGGAGGACGAGCGCGGGCTGTTGGTCCGGGGCTGGATCCATGACTGGTCGGCGGAGGCGCGGTTCGCCCGGGGGCTGGCCGGCGCCGGGGCGTTGGACGGGCTGTCGATCGGCTTCCGCAGCAGCCGGGCGCGGCGCGAAGGGCGGCTGAGGGTGCTGGTCGAGGTGGAGCTGTGGGAGGTGTCGCTGGTGACGTTTCCGATGCTGCCGGGCGCGCGGTTCAGGACTGTGACTTCGCCCGGGCGGCGCGCCAGGTCTCCAGGCCGCGTCTGACGGCGGCGAGGACCCTGGGGCGACGAACGGCGACGGCGGCCCAGCCTGCGGGGAGCAGCAAGGCGAGGCCGAGGTCGGTGACGATGAAGAGGATGGCCGTGAGGGCGGCGATGGCGACCCAGACGCCGATGAGGAGGGACAGGTCGTCCTCGGCCGACGAGGCGGCTTGGGGAGCGTCGCCTGCGCGCATGGCGAACGGGTCCGGATCAGGCTGGCGATCGAGCCGGGCCAGGGTGTCCGCTGCGGGGGCGGGCGGTCGGGGCGCGGGCTGGTCCAGTGTCAGAACCGCCTCGTCGGGCAGGCCCGCGCCCGCGTCGTAGGGGAGGGACACGCCGTCGGGGTCGACGGTGAAGACCTGATCGAAGGGCGCGGTCTGGAAGTCGATGTGGCGCGTGTCCTGGCCGTAGGCGTCGCCGTGCAGCGCCAGCAGCCGGCCGTGGCGCAGCTCGGCCGTGAAGGCGATCGGGTCGGGCAGGTCGGCGACCATGGCGTGAACCGTGCCGAAACGGCCGTCGGGCTGGGTCAGGGGAGCGGCGCGGAACGGATCGACAATGATCTCGGTGAAAAGGCCCGAGCCGGTGTTCCGGCGGCGGTCCGGACGGCTGTCGGCGAACTGGCCGGCGAGGTCAGGGGCGATGTCGCGCAGGTCCCACGCGAGGGCGTCGAGGACGGCGGATTCAAGACGGGTGAACACTGACGGCGCCTCCGGGGGCCTGCGAGGAAATCGGGCGGCTGACCGTCCGGGCGACGACGGCGCGATGCGTCGTCCTTTCACTGGAGCACAAATGAAAGAGACCAAACAGGCTTCCGCCTCGCCGGAGGCGCGCGCGGCCATGCACGAGATGATGGCGGCGTTCGAGGCGTTCAAAGGGGCGAACGACGCCCGGCTGGACGAGATTGAGCGGAAGGCGTCGGCCGACACGCTGCTGGAGGAGAAGGTGGCGCGGATCGACCAGGCGGTCGGGGCGGCGCAGGCGCGGCTGGACCGGGTGGTGAGCGAGGGAAGGCGGCCGGCGATCGAGTCCGGCGCCGAGGCCCCCTCCGCCTCGGCCGTTGGCCGAGCCACCTCCCCCATGGGGGGAGGAATGGACGAGACGAAGGCGGCCTTTGACGGGTATCTGAAGACAGGGGCGTCGTTCGGGCTGGAGCTGAAGGCGGGGTTGAGCACGGCGTCGAACTCGGCCGGCTATGTGGTGCCGGAGCAGACCGAGAGGGCGATCGAGCGCCGGCTGATGGCGGGGTCGCCGATGCGCGAGATCGCCACCGTGCGGACCGTGGGCGCGGGCGTGTTCCGCAAGCCCGTGTCGACGGCGGGCGTAGCCTCGGGCTGGGTCGCCGAGACGGCTGCGCGGCCGGAGACCGATCCGGCGACGCTCGCGCTGCTCGAGTTCCCCGCGGCGGATCTGTACGCCAACCCGGCGGCGACCCAGTCGTTGCTGGACGACGCCCTGATCGACCTGGACGAATGGCTGGCGGCCGAGGTCGAGGACGCCTTCGCGGCGCAGGAGACCACGGCCTTCGTCATGGGCGACGGAGTCAACAAGCCCAAGGGCTTTCTGAGCTATCCGATCGTGGCCGACGCCAGCGCGGTGTGGGGCGAGATCGGCTATGTGGCCTCGGGCGGCGCGGGGGCCTTCGCCGGGAGTAGCCCGACCGACCGGCTGATCGACCTGGTCTATGCGCCCAAGGCCCAGTACCGGCCGAACGGGCGGTTCGTGATGAACCGCAGGACGGTCTCGGCTGTGCGCAAGTTCAAGGACGCGGACGGCAACTACATCTGGCAGCCGGCGCAGCGGGCGGGGGATACGGCGAGCCTGCTCGGCTATCGCGTCACCGAGATCGAGACCATGCCCGACGTGGCGGCGAACAGCGCGGCCATCGCCTTCGGCGACTTCCAGCGCGGCTATCTCATCGTCGACCGGGCCGGGGTGCGGGTGCTGAGGGATCCGTATTCGGCCAAGCCCTATGTGCTGTTCTACACGACCAAGCGCGTGGGCGGCGGCGTGCAGAACTTCGACGCGATCAAGGTGATGAAGTTCAGCGCGAGCTGACGCTCGCCGGGTGATTGGTGGTCGGTGACTGGTGGCTGGAGCGGTGGTGGGGCGCGATGCGCGGCCAATCACCAGTCACCAACCACCAGCCACTTTCTTTCAGACAATTGAGGTGGCCCATGACCGCACCCGTCTCTCTGGCGGAGGCGAAGCTGTTCCTGCGCGTCGAGCATGACGCGGAGGACGGGCTGATCCAGACGCTGATCGATGGGGCCCGGGCGCGGGTGGAGAGGGACGTCGGGCTGAGTCTGACGTCCACCAGCCCGGCGCCGCTGAGGCTGGCGATCCTGATGCTGACGTTGCGGGCTTATGAGCGCGGCGACTCCGCGATGCCGCTGGGGCCGGTTGACGGCTGGATCGCGCCGTATCGGGCGGTGCGGCTGTGAAGACGCTGGCGGAGCTGTTCGAGCTGATCGAGGCGGAGACGCCGTATGGCGGGCTGGCGGTGTCCTACGAGCTGCTGGGCCATGCCTGGCTGAAGCTGGGCGCGCGGAGACGGCGCGAACGGTCAGAAGCGGGCGGGCGGCGGGCGATCGAGTCGGTCACGGCGGAGACGCGGGCGGACGCGCGACTGGCGCCCGGGCGGGTGCTGAGGTTCGGCGGCGGCGACTGGCGGATCGTCTCGGGAGAGTCCGTCGGCGGGCAGGCCATCCTGAACCTGGAGCGGATCCGATGAGTCATGAACTGGCGCTGCAGAAGGCGCTGATCGCGCATCTGCGGGCGGACCCAGCGCTGCAGGCGCTGCTGGGGGCGCCGGCGCGGATTTCGGAGACGGCCGCGGCGCCATCGGAGCTGCCGCACCTGCTGATCGGACGGAGCGAGAGCCGTCCGGTGCGCGCGGACGGGGGCGGGGTCGAACATGTGCTGACACTGACGGCGGCGTCGCGTTTTCGCGGGTCGGAGGAGGCCAAGGCCATTCTGGCGGCCGTTCGGGCGCGGTTGAGCGACGCGGTGGTGGAGGCTGACGGGGTGCGGACGGTGGGCTTGCGGGTCGCCTTCGCCGACGTGTTTCCGGCCGCGGACGGCCACAGGACATTTGCGGCGCTGCGGGTGCGCGCCGTCACGGAGGAGATCTGACATGACGGCGCAACGCGGCAGGGACATCCTGCTGAAGATCGAGGGCGCGACGGGAGTCTTCACCACCGTGGCCGGCCTTCGGGCGCGGACCATCAGCCTGAATGCGCGGACGGTGGACGCGACGGACGGCGACAGCGCAGGTCGGTGGCGCGAGCTTCTGAGCGGGGCGGGCGTGAAGTCCGCGGCCGTGGCGGGACAGGGGATTTTCCGCGACGCCGCCTCGGACGCGCTGATCCGGGAAGCCTTCTTCGATCAGGGCGCGCGAAACTGGCGGTTGATCGTGCCGGAATTCGGCACGCTGGAGGGACCGTTCCTAGTCGCCGCGCTGGAGTACGGCGGCGAGCACGAGGGCGAGGCGACCTTCGCCATCAGCCTGGCCAGCGCGGGCGAGATCGCCTTCGCGGCGCTCTAGGCGATCGCGATGACGGCGAGGTGCAACGGCGCGCGGGGCGAGGTCACGGTCGTGCTGGCCGGGGCTGAGCGGACGCTATGCCTGACCCTGGGCGCCCTGGCCGAGATCGAGGCGGGGCTGGGGCTGACGTCGGTGAGTGAACTGGCGGGGCGCATGCAGGCGGTGTCGGCGGCGGATCTGGTCGTGGTGCTGACGGCGCTCCTGCGCGGGGGCGGGGAAGGCGAACTGGCCGGCGCGCTGGAGGCGGCGGCGATCGATCCAAGAGAAGCGGCGAACGCAGCGGCCCGGGCGTTCTCCGCTTCGGCCGGAGCGGCGGGAGCGTGACAAAGGACGCGAGCCCGTGGGGCGCGATGATCCGCACTGCGGCGCTGCTGGGGATCACGCCGGCGGCGTTCTGGCGACTGTCGCTGGCGGAGTGGCGGATGCTGACGGAGGACGCGCGCGTCAACGCGCCGATCAGCCGGGCGGCGCTGACGGGGATGACGGAGATGTGGCCGGATGACTGACTCGTTCGAGCCGAAGGGGCTGGACGCCGTGCCCTTGAAGGCGGCGGAGGCCGCGGCGGCGCTGGAGGGTTTGCGGGAGCCGGCGGAGCGGGCCGCGGCGTCGATCCAGGATGCTTTCGCGCGGGCGGGCGACAGCCTGACCCGTTCGTTGACACGCGCGGCGGCGGACGGCGAGGTGACGCTGGCCGAGCTGGCCCGCGCCATGCTGGCGGCGGTCGGCGCGACCTCGGGCGCGAGCGGCGGGGGCGGGTTGTCCGAGGCGATCGCGCAGGCGGTGAAGACGGTGTTTTCAGGCTCGCGGGCTGACGGGGGACCGGTCAGCGGCGGCGGCGCCTATCTGGTGGGCGAGCGCGGACCCGAGGTGTTCAGGCCGGCAAGCGCCGGCTCGGTCGAGCCGCATGGCGGCGGCGGCGTGACCGTGAACATCCGCATGGACGGCGGCTCGAACGGTCTGCTGCGCTCGGAGGCGCAGATCAGCCAGATGCTTGCGCGCGCCGTCGCACTGGGCGCGCGCAAGCTGTGAGACTGATCGGGTTCAGAAGCTCTTGGGGTTCGGTCCGAAGCGGTTGTCGCCGGGCTGGCTGTCGGTCGCCCCGATCCAGATCAGGAAGCCGAGGTTGACCAGCATCACGAGCGCGAAAGCGCCGAACGCAGGTCCGATAAGGGCGAAGATTGCAAACGGATCCTCGCGCTCCAGCGCAGCCGAGTTGGTCAGGGCGCTGACGCCCACCATGCCGATGGCGACGCAGACGCCGACGATGGTCACGGCCCAGGGAATGGCGGCGAACCAGCCGGTCTTGCCCATGTCGTGGAGGCGTTTGACGGTGATCGCGAGGTTGGGCCAGATCAGCAGCAGGGAGATCAGGCTGCCGAGCAGCGGAATCCAACCGGTGACGACCCCGATTCCCAGACAGATCAGCCAGCCGATCCAGAAGTGCGAGCGCCGGGTGCGGCCCTCGAACGAAAACAACAGCTTCTGCCAGTCGAAGCCCTGAATTTGCGATGACGTTTCGTAGCTCATAGCGCGCCCTCCCCGGTGCTCTGGACAACCGTCCACGGGGAAGGATGAACGAACCCCGTTCGGTCCACAAGCGGGCGTCGGCGCACGAATCCGGAGGAGAGAACGGATGGCCTTCGACGAGGTGAGGCTTCCGGCGCGGCTGGCGTTCGGGTCGACGGGCGGGGTGGAGCGGCGGACCGAGATCGTCACCTTGGGCTCCGGCTTCGAGCGGCGTTCGACTCCGTGGGCGCAGGGGCGTCGTCGATACCTGATCGGCGCGAACCTGAGGTCGCTGAACGACATGGCGGCGCTGACGGATTTCTTCGAGGCGCGCAGGGGACGGCTGCGCGGGTTCCGTTTTCGCGACTTCGCCGACTTCAAGTCATGCGCGCCGGCGGACGGGGTCGATCCAACCGATCAGCTGTTGGGCGAGGGCGACGGAAGCCGCACGGTGTTCCAGTTGGTGAAGCGCCATGGCGACGGTGCGGAGGCGGTGGAACGGCGCATCGCCAAGCCGGTCGCCGGCTCGGTGCGGATCGCGGTCGACGGCGATGAGTTGGCTGCGCCGGCGTTCGACGTGGACACGGCGACCGGCCTCGTCACGCTGGCGACGGGGCCGGCGGTCGGGGCCGTGGTGACGGCGGGCTTTGAGTACGACGTGCCGGTGCGGTTCGACACCGACCGGCTCGAGGTGACGCTGGAGAGCTTCGACGCAGGGCGGATGGCCGCGGCGCCGCTGATTGAAGTGCGGATCTGAGCCATGAGAGACGTTCCGGAGGAACTGGCCGCGCGCATCGAGAGCGGCGCGGCGACACTGTGCCATGTGTGGATGCTGACGCGGGCTGACGGCGCGGTTCTGGGCTTCACCGATCACGACCGCGATCTGACGCTGGACGGCGTGACGTGCCGAGCGGCGAGCGGGTGGGTCGCGGGCGCTGCGGACACCGCCGTGGGACTGAGCGCGGGGTCTGCGGCCGCGGCGGGCGGGCTTGACGACGACGGCATCGCCGACAGCGACGTCGAGGCGGGCCTGTACGACGGGGCGGCGGTGGCGCTGTGGCGCGTGGACTGGGCGCGGCTCGACCTGCGGGTACGGCTGTGGACGGCGACCATGACGCGTATTCGGCGCGAGGGCGGCGGGTTCACGGCTGAGCTGGAAGGGCCGTTGGCGCGCCTGGAGCGGGTGGTGGGGCGGACCTATGGCCGGTCCTGCGACGCGATCCTGGGCGACGGTCGGTGTCGGGTCGATCTCGGCGCGATCCCCGGGGCGGATTGCGACAAGCGTTGGGAGACCTGCATCGGGACCTTCGCCAACGGGATCAACTTCCAGGGCTTTCCCGACATCCCCGGCGACGACTTCCTGACCGCGGCGCCGATCGAGGGCGGGCGGAACGACGGGCGGAGCCGGCGATGAGCGTGGCGGCGGCAATCGCCGCCCGGGCCTGGCTCGGCACGCCCTACCGACATCAAGCCAGCGTCAAGGGCGAGGGCGCGGACTGTCTCGGGCTGGTGCGCGGGGTCTGGCGGGAGCTGCTCGGCGCTGAGCCGGAAGCGGTTCCCGGTTATGCGGCGGACTGGGCCGAGGTCGGCGGGGAGGAGACGCTGCTGCAGGCGGCGCGGCGGTGGCTGGTGGAGATCCCGCTGTCGCGCGCCGGGCTGGGGGATGTGGTGCTGTTCCGCATGGCCCCCGGCAGCCCGATCAAGCACTGCGCCATCCTGACGGACTTGGCCGGGGCCGAGCCACGGATGATCCACGCCTACTGGGGCCGGGCCGTGGTCGAGAGCTGGATGGGGCCGTGGTGGCGCCGGCGGTTGGCGGCGGCGTTCGCCTGGCCGAGCGCGGGTCCGAGAGGATCGGAGGGGTAGCGGAATGGCGCAGGTCGTCCTGAGCAGCGTCGGCCAGGCGGTCGGCGGTCCCATCGGCGCGGCAGTCGGCTCGACCCTGGGTCGGGCGATCGACCAGCGGGTCGTTGCCGGGCTGGAGCCGGCGCGGCAGAGAGGGCCCCGGCTGGACACCCTGAAGGTGCAGGGGACGGCCGAGGGCGCGCCGACGCCATGCGTATTCGGCCGGGCGCGGGTGACGGGCCAGATCATCTGGGCGGCCCGGTTCCTGGAGGGGCGCAAGACCTCGGCCGGGAGCAAGGGCGGGCCGCGGACGGTCGAGTACGACTATTCGCTGAGCTTCGCCGTGGCGCTGTGCGAGGGCGAGATCGACGGTGTCGGCCGCGTATGGGCCGACGGGCGGCCGATGGATTTGTCGGGCGTGACAATGCGGGTGCACCGGGGCGGGGCGGAGCAGACGCCGGACCCGCTGATCGAGGCGGTCGAGGCGACGGCTCCGGCGTATCGGGGAACGGCCTATGTCGTGTTCGAGGATTTGCCGCTGGGTCCGTACGGCAATCGTCCGCCCCATCTGGCGTTCGAGGTGTTTCGCCGCGCGGGCGGAGCGGAGCCGCGGCTTGAGGACCGCCTGGAGGGCGTGTGCCTGATCCCAGGCGCGGGCGAGTTCGTGCTGGCGAGCGTGGCGGTGCTGCGTCGGGACGGGCTGACGCGCACGACGGCGGAGAACGTGCACGGCGGCGCCGGACTGACCGATCTGGCCGTATCGCTGGACCAGTTGATCGCGCAGGCGCCGGCGCTGAAGCGTGTCAGCCTCGTGATCGGCTGGTTCGGCTCGGACCTCAGGGCGGGGCACTGCACCGTCCGTCCGGGCGTGGAGCGGCGGGACAAGGCGACGGAGCCGCTGAGCTGGTCGGTCGCGGGACTGGGGCGGGCGGAGGCGCACCTGATCAGCCAGTCCGGAGGCGGCCCGGCCTATGGGGGCACGCCCTCGGACGACAGCGTCCGTCAGGCGGTGGCGGAGCTGAAGGCGCGGGGGCTGGAGGTCACGCTCTATCCGTTCGTGTTCATGGACATCGCACCGGGGAATGGGCTGGCTGATCCGTATGGCGGGGCGGAGCAGGCGGCTTATCCGTGGCGGGGTCGGGTGAAGGGCCGCGATGGCGTCGACGCCGCGGGGGACGTGGCGGCGGCGTTCGGCTCTGCCGACGGATGGGGTTTGAGGCGGCTGGCGCTGCACTATGCGGCGCTGGCGCAGGAGACCGGGGCGGACGGGCTGCTGATCGGCTCCGAGATGCGCGGGCTGACCTGGACGCGGGACGGAGCGGGCGGCTTTCCGGCTGTGGAGGCATTGCGGACGCTGGCGGAGGAGTGTCGGGCAGTCGTCGGACCGCACGTGGCGATCAGCTACGCGGCGGACTGGTCGGAGTATTTCGGGCGGCACGACGGGGCGGACGCGATCTTTCATCTCGATCCGCTATGGGCGGATCCGAGCATCGATCACGTCGGCATCGACTGGTATCCGCCGCTGGGCGACTGGCGCGGCGGGAGCGGCGGCGTGGATGCGGCGGCGTTCGCGGGACCGGACGATCCGGCGTATCTGGCGGCGCAGGTGGCGGGGGGCGAGGGGTTTGACTGGTTCTACGCCTCGGATGCGGACCGGGCGGCGCAGGTGCGGACGGTCATCGCCGACACGGCGAATGGCGAGCACTGGCTGTTCCGGCCGAAGGATCTGAAGGGCTGGTGGAGCCACGCCCATCACGACCGGCCGGGCGGCGCGCGCAGCGCCACGCCGACGGCCTGGGTTCCGGAGATGAAGCCGATCCGGCTGACCGAGTTCGGCTGCGCGGCCGTGGACCGGGGCGGCAATGCGCCGAACCTGTTTCAGGACCCGAAGAGCGCGGAGAGCGCCCTGCCGCCCGCGTCGGAAGGGACGCGCGACGATCGGATGCAGAGGCGGGCGCTCGAGGCGCTGCTGGAGCATTTCGCGCAGGGCCAGAACAATCCCGTGTCGGGGGTCTATGGCGGGCCAATGCTGGACGGGGCCGACGCCTGGTGCTGGGACGCGCGGCCATGGCCGGCGTTTCCAGGCCGGTCGGACGTGTGGGCGGACGCCGGCGCGTGGCGCACCGGGCACTGGCTGAACGGGCGGCTGGGCGGAGACACGCGCGACCTGATCGCGGCCTTGCTGCGCCGGGGCGGGCTGGAGGAGAGCGAGTTCAGCGTCGAGGCGGGCCGGGCGGAGGTGCAGGGCTATGTCGTCGATCGGCCCATGCGGACGCGGGACGCGTTGGAGCCGCTGCTGGCGGGGCTGGGGCTGATCGCGGCGGAGCGGCAGGGGAAGGTGGCGGTGCTGGCGGAGGGGCCGGCCGCGCTGGAGCTTTCGCTGGATCGGTTGGCGCTGCCTGACGAAGGCGAGCGGCTGCGGGCGGAGCGGGCGCTGGAGCCTGCGCCCGGCGCGGCCCGGGTGCGCTTCATCGACGGCGACACGGATTATCAGACAGGGTCCGCGGTCGCGCGATCGGCGGGCGAGGGCGGCGGAGTCGATCTGGACCTCCCGGCGGTCTGTTCCATGGCGCTGGCGCGCACGGCGGCGGCGCGGGCGCTGGAGACGGGGCTGACGGAGCGACTGACGGCGTCGCTGGGGCCGCTGGAGGCGCTGAGGCTGGAGCCCGGCGACGGCGTGACGGTGGAGGGGCGGAGCGGCAGCTGGCGCGTTGCCCGAGTCGATCTGGAGGAGACGCCCACGGCGGTGCTGGAGCGGGTGTCGTCGATCGAGCCGGGAGAGGACGACTCCGCGCCCAGGGCCGGAGAGGCGGCCGCCATCGTTGGAGCGCCGCTGTTCCGCATGATCGAGCTGCCGCCGCTGGTAGGCGGCGAGGAAGACAGTCGGCCCCTGGCGGTGGTGGCCGCGGAGCCGTGGCGGAGCATGAGCGTCTTCGCCGGGCCCGATGCTCTGTCGATGACCCTTCGTAGGGTGGCGGCTCAGCCGGCGACGGTCGGCGTGCTGGTCGAGCCGGTGGTGGCTGGTGCGCGGCATCGCTGGGACGAGGCGGGCGGGCTGCTGGTGCGGGTCGAGGGGCGGGCGCCGGAGAGCCGCGGCACGGCGGCGGTGCTGGCTGGCGCGAACGCGGTCGCCATCGAGACGGAGCAGGGCTGGGAGCTGGCGCAGTTCCGGACAGCGGAGCTGATCGGGGAGGGTGTCTGGCGGCTGTCGGGTCTGCTGCGGGGCCAGCAGGGGACGGAGGCGGCGATGCGGACGGGCGCGGGGGTGGGCGCCTTGGTGGTGCTGCTGGACGCGAGGCCGCCGCGAGCGGATTGCTCCGGCGCCGAACGGGGTCTGCCGCTGGTCTGGCGGGCGGGACCGGCGGGCGGGCCGGCGGGCGGGGCCGGTGTCAGCGAGACGACGTTCGAGCTGACCGGGGTGCATGACCGGCCGTGGTCGCCGGCGCATCTGAGGGTGGAGGCGCGGGACGATGGCGGGTTTGATATCGGCTGGATTCCGCGCCTGCGCGTCGGCGGCGACCGGTGGGATGGGGAAGATGCGCCCCTGACCGCTCTGAAGTTCCGGGTGCGCGTGCTGGAGGACGGCGTCGAGGTGCGCTCGGCGGAGGTGGACGGACCGGGCGCGATCTACGCTTCGGAGGACGTGACCGCGGACTTTCCCCTCGAGATCGGGCCGGCCGTGGTGGTGGCCGTGGCTCAGTGGGGCGATGGATTTGGATGGGGCGCCGAGGCCACCGCGGCTTTGGCCACCTGAAGCGCCGATGTTGTTCGCGCCACCGACTTTGCGGAATCCCGGGGATGCCCTAACTGACGGGGACTGACTTCTCCGGAGTGAATGCACAGGTGGCGGGCGATCCCTACAAGGAGCTGGGCGTTTCGCGGGGCGCGAGCGCCGACGAGATCAAGAAGGCGTTCCGCAAGCTCGCCAAGGAGCTGCACCCGGACAAGAACCTGGGCAATCGCGAGGCCGACGAGCGGTTCAAGCGGGTGACGGCAGCGTTCGACCTGCTCGGCGACAAGGACAAGCGGGCCAAGTTCGACCGGGGCGAGATCGACGCCGACGGACGCGAGCAGTTCCGCGGCTTCGGCGGCGGCGGACCCGGGCGGGGACCGGGCGGAAATCCCTTCGGGCAGGGCGGCGCGCGACCCGGCGGCGTTGAGGACATCGACCTGGAAGAGCTGTTCGGCGGCATGTTCGGCGGGGGCGCCAAGCGGGCCGGACCGCGCGGAGGTTTCGCGGGCGGGGCCGGGCTGGGGCGCGGCGCGGACGTAAAGGCGACGCTGGAGATCAGCCTCGAGGACTCGATCTCGGGGGCGACGCGCCGCATTCAGTTCTCGGACGGGCGGACGCTGGACGTCACAATTCCGAAGGGCGCGGCTGACGGGCAGACGATCCGGCTGCGAGGTCAGGGGGCGCCGGGAGCGTCGGGCCGCAGCGAGGCCGGCGACGCGCTGATCACCCTGAAGATCACGCCGCATCCGGTGTTCAGCCGCGACGGCGCGGACCTGACGATGGACCTGCCGGTGGCGCTGGAGGACGCGGTGTTGGGCGGGAAGATCCCGGTGCGAACGCCGGAGGGCACGGTCTCGATGACCATCCCCAAGGGCACCAACTCCGGCAAGGTGCTGAGGCTGAAGGGACGGGGCGCCTTCATGGACGGGCGGCGGGGCGACCTGCTGGCCAAGGTGATGATCCAGCTGCCGGAGGTCGAGGCCCCTGATCTGATCAAGCTGGCGCAAACCTTGCGGGACGTCGGCCCCTTCAAGCCGTGGCGGGACTGATGGCGAACCGGCCCAATGTGAAGCCGGCGCGGCCGTGGTTCTCGTCCGGGCCGACGGCGAAGCGGCCGGGCTGGTCGTCGCAGGCCCTCCCGCACGACCTGCTGGGGCGCGGCATCCGGGCGCCGGAGGTGGTGGCGCGGTTTTCGCATGGGCTGGAGCGCACGCGGGCGCTGCTGGAGGTCCCGGACGACTGGACGCTGGTCTATGTGCCGGGGTCCGACACCGGCGCCGTCGAGGCGGCCATGTGGTCCATGCTGGGGGAACGGCCGGTTCAGGTCCTCGCCTTCGAGAATTTCGGCAAGGTGTGGGCGGCGGATGCGGTCGAGCATCTGAAGCTCGAGCCGGAGGTGCTGAGCGCGCCTTGGGGCGAGTGGCCCGACACGTCGCGGGTCGATCCGGCGAAGGACCTGATCTTTCCCTGGAACGGCACGACGTCGGGGGTGCGTGCTCCCAGTGGCGACTTCATCGCGTCGGACCGCGAGGGGTTGGTGATCTGCGACGCGACGTCAGCGGCCTTTGCGATGGCGTTGCCAT
Organism: Brevundimonas sp.; assembly: GCF_036399195.1. GTDB lineage: Bacteria > Pseudomonadota > Alphaproteobacteria > Caulobacterales > Caulobacteraceae > Brevundimonas. The sequence continues at coordinate 9,354 of NZ_DASWNO010000175.1, read as the reverse complement.
GGGAGAAGCTGGATGTCGTGACCTTCAGCTTCCAGAAGGCGCTGGGCGGAGAGGCCGGGCTGGGCATTGCCGCGCTGTCGCCTCGGGCGATCGCGCGGCTGGACCGCTATGAGCCGCCAAGGAGCGTGCCGAAGGTGCTGCGGCTGCGCGACGCCAATGGGTTCGACCGGATGCTGGCGTCGGGGTCGATGATCAACACATTCTCGGTGTGGACGATCGAGGACTGGCTAGACGCGGTCGAGTGGGGTCTGGCCCAGGGCGGGTTGCGGGGCCTGATCGCGCGGACCGAGGCCAATGCGGCGGCGCTGGACGAATGGGTACGGCGCACGGCGTGGATCGACTATCTCGCGCACGATCCGGCGGTGCGATCCACAACCTCCGTTTGCCTCAAGATTGTCGACCCCCGCGTCACGGCGATGGACGAGACAGGACGGCAGGCGCTGGTGAAACAGATCAAGGGGCTGGTCGAGGACGAGGGCGCCGCCTTCGACATCGAGAGCCACCGCAACGCGCCGGCGGGTCTGCGCATCTGGTGCGGCTGCACGGTTGACGCGGCGGATGTCGAGGCGCTGACGCCGTGGCTGGACTGGGCGTTCGAGACGGCTCTGGCGGAATAATCGGCCCTCGGGACGACACCCGCCGATTCCCCCGCTATAGGCTGCGCCCGCATCCCGAAATCCCGGGCAGCGGAGAACAGTCTTGGCGAACGTCGCGGTGGTCGGGGCCCAGTGGGGCGACGAAGGCAAGGGCAAGATCGTCGATTGGCTGTCGAACCGCGCCGACATGGTCGTGCGGTTCCAGGGCGGGCACAACGCCGGGCATACGCTGGTCGTGGACGGCAAGGTCTACAAGCTGGCGCTGCTGCCGTCGGGCGTGGTGCAGGGCAAGCCGTCGATCATCGGCAACGGCGTGGTCGTCGATCCCTGGCATCTGGTCGGCGAGATCGACAAGATCGAGGCTCAGGGCGTGCGCATCAGCCCCGAGGTGCTGATCGTCGCCGACAACGCCTGTCTGATCCTGCCCATCCATCCGGCCCTGGACGTGGCGCGCGAGGCGGCGGCGAGCGCGCCCGGCGCGCGGATCGGCACCACCGGGCGCGGCATCGGCCCGGCCTATGAGGACAAGGTCGGCCGCCGGGCGATCCGGGTGTGCGATCTGGCCAACGTCGACGATCTGAAGGTCAAGATCGAGCGGCTGCGGTCGCATCACGACCCGCTGCGGGCGGGACTGGGGCTGGAGCCGATCGATCCGGAGGCGCTGCTCGCTTCGCTGCTGGAGATCGCGCCGAAGATCCTGCCCTATGTGCAGCCAGCCTGGCGGGTGCTGGATCAGGCGCAGAAGGCGGGCAAGCGGGTGTTGTTCGAGGGGGCGCAGGGCGCGTTTCTCGACGTCGATCACGGCACCTATCCCTATGTGACCAGTTCCAACACCGTCGCGGGACAGGCGGCGGCGGGGTCGGGCATTGGGCCCAAGGGCGTCGGCTATGTGCTGGGGATCGTGAAGGCCTACACCACGCGCGTGGGGGAGGGGCCGTTCGCCTGCGAGCTGAACGACGCGGTGGGCGAGCATCTGGCGACGGTCGGGCGCGAGGTCGGGGTCAACACGGGCCGGGCGCGGCGCTGCGGCTGGTTCGACGCGGTGCTGGTGCGGCAGTCGGTGGCGATCAACGGCATCGACGGGATCGCCCTGACCAAGCTGGATGTGCTGGACGGGCTGAAGGTTCTGAAGATCTGCACCGGTTACCGGATCGGCGGCGAGGTGCTGGACTACCTGCCGTCCAGCCTGGCGGCGCAGGCGGCGGCGGAGCCGGTGTTCGAGGAGCTGGAGGGTTGGAGCGAGAGCACGGCGGGGGCGCGCAGCTTCCGCGACCTGAACGCCCATGCGGTGAAGTACGTCCGCCGTATCGAGGAACTGATCGGGGCGCCGGTCGCCCTGCTGTCGACGAGCCCCGAGCGCGACGACACCATCATGATGCATGACCCCTTCCGGGGCTGAGACCCAGGTTTCGGCGTTCAACGAGCCTTAACCCGCGTCGGTTAAGCATGACGCCGGAATTGGAGGGGTCCCCTTGTTCGCTGTCGACCGTCGTGTGCTGGCCAGGCTGGGACCGGTGATCAAACGCGTCCTGATCGTGGACCCCAATCCGCACGCCGCGCGGCTGATGACCGACATCATGAAGGGCCTGGGCTCGACCGAGATCGTGGTTCAGCCGAATGGCGCGCGCGCCATGGCCGAGGCCGCCGGGCTGGAGCCGGGCCTCGTCTTCACCGAACGCAGCGGTGACGGACTGGACGGCGAGGCGCTGGCCAGGAAGTTGCGACGGTCGCATTTCGAATGCCGAAAGGCGCCCATCATCATGGTGACGGCCGAGGCGACCGCCTCGACCATCAAGGGCGCGCGTGACGCCGGCATCCACGAGTTCCTGAGGAAGCCCTACACGACCGCGGACCTGTTCCGTCGGGTCGAGAACGTGGCGCTGAAGCCGCGGGACTGGGTCGAGGCGATCGGCTACATCGGTCCCGACCGGCGGCGGTTCAACTCGGGAGAGTTCTCCGGCCCCGGCAAGCGCAAGGCCGACAGGCCCGCCACGGGCGCGGAGGCGCTGGCGGCCGCCAAGGATCAGGCGATGCGCATCCTCGCGGCCGCGCTGGACAAGTTCGACAGCGATCCCATGCAGGCGGTGCGGGCGATCCGGGAACAGGCGTCCAACCTGAAGGCGGTGGCCATGAAGGCCTCGGACAGCCGACTGGTGGTGGCGGTCGGCGCGCTGGAGGTGACCCTCGCGTCGGGACCCGCGACCAAGGAGACGCTATCCGCGCCCATCGGCGGCCTGCTGGCGATGCACCAGGTCGAGCCTCTGGCCCGCGCGGGCTGAGCCGCTACTTCAGCAGATCATCGTAGGCGCGGACCACTCGAGGCCAGCTGGCCGAGGTCGGGTCGATGAGCTCGAAATGACCCGCGCCGGCAAGAACCACCGAGGTCGCCGCATCGCCGCGAGCGGCCGCCGTCTCCGCATAGGCCTGTCCGAACGTCGGCGGCACGATGTGGTCGAGGGCGCCGGAGATCACGACCTGCCGGTCGCCGAGGGGCAGCAGGGCAGGCGGGGAGGTGTCGGCGAAGACGTCGCGTCCCTCGGTCCCGGGCGCGCCGACCAGTCCGTCGATCGTGGAAGGTCCGCCACAGGCGTCGGGGCCTGTCGCGCGATAGGCGGCGAGGTCTGCGATGCCGGCGAGAGACACCACGCCGCGCACCGGGAGCGGCGGGCGCGCATGCAGGGGACTGGATGGGGGCAGGCGATCCCGCCCCGCGGCCCAGAGCGCAAGGTGGCCCCCGGCGGAATGCCCGGAGACGGCGACCCGGCGCAGGTCGAGGCCATGCGTTGGGGCAAGCGTCCTCAGGTGATCCAGGGCCTCCGCCACATCCGTGAACGTGCCGGGATAGCCGCCGTCCGGGTGGCCGATCCGGCGGTACTCGATGTTCCAGACGGCGTAGCCCCGGTCGCGCAGGTCGGCGGCCATGTAGTCCATGAGCTCGAGGCCCGGCAGGTCCGCTCGCCAGCAGCCGCCATGGATCAGCACGATGACGGGGTGGCGGCCGCCGGTCCGCGGCAGCCACAACTCGCCGAACTGCAGGGGGTCGGCTCCGTAGGCGATGCGGTGGTCGGCCGCCTGCCGGGGCATGGCCAGGAGCTGGCTGAAGGTGATCGGCTGCCGGGTCTCGACCGGATCAGGCAGGACCGGCGGCTGAGGCGCGCACGCGCCGAGGGCGAGCAGGATGGACAGCAGGGACATCGCAGGACGCATGGAAGAGCCGGCCTCGTCGGTCGCCGTTCCTCCGGCGCGCTCGGCACTGTAGAGAGCGTCAGCCGTCCGGCAACCGGAGCCTTGCATGACCACGCGCCAGACCTGTCTCGCACTCGATGCGGCCGATCCGCTGGCTTTCGCCCGCGAGCGGTTCAGCCTGCCGGAGGGCGTGATCTACCTGGACGGCAATTCGCTGGGGGCGCTGCCGAAGTCGGCGGTGGAACGGGTGCGGGGGGCGGTCGAGCGGGAGTGGGGCGAGGACCTGATCGCCAGCTGGAACCGGCACGACTGGATCGGGATGCCGCAACGCGTCGGGGGCCGCGTTGCGCGACTGGTCGGCGCGGAAGCCGGTGAGGTCGTGGCGGCGGACTCGGTTTCGGTGAACCTGTTCAAGCTCGCCGCCGCGGCGGTCCGGGCGCAGCCGCCGGAGCGCCGGGCGGTGGTGATCGAACGCGGGGACTTTCCGACCGATCTGTACATCCTGCAGGGTCTGGCCGCCCTGGCCCCCGACATTGAGCTGCGGGCGGTGGAGCCTGGGGGGATGGCGGAGGCGCTGGACGAAACGACCGCGATGGTTCTGCTGAGCCACGTCCACTACCGCAGCGGCGCGGTGCGGGACATGGCGGCGACCAATGCGCTGATCCGCGAGGCGGGCGCGCTGAGCCTCTGGGACCTGAGCCACAGCTGCGGCGTGCTGGATGTCGCGCTCAACCGCGACGGGGCCGATCTGGCGGCGGGGTGCGGGTACAAGTACCTGAACGGCGGGCCGGGCGCGCCGGCCTTCGTCTTCGTGGCGGAGAGACATCAGGCGGCGCTGCAGAATCCGCTGTCGGGCTGGATGGGACACGCCCGGCCATTCGACTTCATCGACGACTACGCACCGGCGCCAAGCGTCGCGCGCTGGCTGTGCGGAACGCCGCCGGTGCTCAGCATGACGGCGCTGGACGCGGCTCTGGACGCCTTCGAGGGCGTGGAGATGGCCGCGGTCCGGGCCAAGGCCGGGGCGCTGGGGGATCTGTTCATCGACCGAGTCGAGGCGCGTTGCGGGCGGCATGGGCTGACGCTGGCCAGTCCCCGGAACGCCGCCGAACGAGGCGGGCAGGTCTCGTTCGCCTGTGAGAACGGCTGGGCGGTGATGCAGAATCTGATCGCGCGGGGGGTCGTCGGGGACTTCCGGCGGCCCGATGTGATCCGGTTCGGGTTCGCGCCGCTGTACGTCCGGTACGCCGATGTCTGGGACGCCGTGGAAATCCTGGCGGACATCCTCGACAGCGAAAGCTGGCGGGACGAGCGCTATCAGACGGCGGCGGCGGTGACCTGAAACGAAAACGGCCCCCGCGAGGGGGCCGTGACCGTGGTGGATCGCCGTCCGATCAGACGTCGACGAGGTTGCGTTCCTCGGCGGCGGCCCGCATCGCCTTCTGCAGCTTCTCGAAGGCGCGCACCTCGATCTGGCGGACGCGCTCGCGCGAGACGCCGTATTGGCCCGCCAGTTCCTCCAGCGTGACCGGGTCGTCCTTGAGCCGGCGCTCGGTCAGGATGTGCTTCTCGCGGTCCGTCAGCTCCTGCATCGCCTCCTGGAGCAGGCTCATGCGGATCGACTTCTCTTCGCTCTCGGCGAGTTGGGTCTCTTGCGAGACAGCCGTGTCGTCGGCCAGCCAGTCCTGCCACTCGCTCTCGCCGTCGGCGCGCAGCGGCGCGTTCAGCGAGGCGTCGCCGCCGAGGCGGCGGTTCATGTTGGTGACCTCTTCCTCGGACACGCCCAGCTTGGTGGCGATCGCGGAGAGATGTTCCGGCCGCAGGTCGCCTTCCTCGAAGGCCGAGATCTGGCTCTTGGCCTTGCGCAGGTTGAAGAACAGTTTCTTCTGGGCCGCCGTGGTGCCCATCTTCACGAGCGACCAGCTGCGCAGGATGTATTCCTGGATCGAGGCGCGGATCCACCACATGGCGTAGGTCGCCAGGCGGAAGCCCTTGTCCGGATCGAATTTCTTGACGGCCTGCATCAGGCCGACGTTGCCTTCCGAGATCACCTCGCCGATCGGCAGGCCGTAGCCGCGATAGCCCATGGCGATCTTGGCCACGAGGCGCAGGTGAGACGTCACGAGACGGTGGGCGGCCTCAGGGTCCTGGTGCTCGGTCCAACGCTTGGCGAGCATGAACTCCTCGTCCTTCGCCAGCATCGGAAACTTGCGGATTTCCGTCAGGTATCGCGAGAGCCCCTGTTCAGGCGACATCACCGCGAGTGATCTAGCTACAGCCATATGGTCCCTCCGACCGTCAAAAAGAGCGGGTTCTTCGGAGGCGGCCACCCAATTGTGCGCCGTCGCCTCACCCCTCAACCGATGAAATAGGGACGGGTTTCCGCCTTTGTCAGAGGCGGATCGTCACACCGAAGCGTGACCGTTGCCCCGGCGCCACGCACCGAATGAAGGCTGTATATCAGAGGGTGGGTCTTTTATCAAGACTGACTACGCGAGGCGGAGGATTTCTCGGTAGGTGGGATGCACCACGTCGGCGTTCTCCGGATGCTTCTGCAGGTATGCGGCGAAGAAGGGACAGACCGGCAGGATCAGCAGGCCGCGGTCCCGGGCGTCCGCGATGACGTGCCTGGTCAGCCGGCTCGCGATCCCCTGACCTTCCAGCGCCCGGGGCACCAGGGTCTCGGTGATCATCAGGTTCTGACCGGAGAGGTTGTAGGTGATGACGGCCACGTCGCTCCCGACCGGCAGTTCGTAGCGATGGGTGTCTTCGTTGTTCGTGATGTCGGTCATGTCGCTGGACGATGTGGAGATCTAGAGGGCCTGCAGTAAGCGCTCGAGCTTGACCATGTCTGTCGGAGGTGCGGTCTCGAAGCGTAGGGCTTCACCCGTGACCGGGTGTATGAAACCCAGCACCGCCGCGTGAAGAGCCTGCCGCGTCAGCCCGGCTTCGGCGATGGCCGCGCGCACGGCTGCCGCCGGACTGCCTGAGCCATAAACGGCGTCCCCGAGGATCGGAGCGCCCTTGGAAGCGAGATGCACCCGGATCTGGTGGGTGCGGCCGGTGTGCAGGGTGCAGGCGACTCTGGCGGCCATGGGCGCGCCGCCGGGCTTTGCGGCAAGGCCGTAGACCTGCCGCACCGCATAGTCGGTGACGGCGTTGCGGCCGCCGCTGCGAAGCACCGCCATCTTCTTCCGGTCCGAGGACGAGCGGCCGATCAGGGTCTCGATCCGCCCCTTGGCCGGGCTCGGCGCGCCGCGGGTGAGGGCGATGTAGGTTCGCTCGATGTCGTGCGTCGCGAACAGGGCCGACAGGCCCGCGTGTGCGCGATCGGACTTGGCGGCGACCATGACGCCCGAGGTGTCCTTGTCGAGCCGGTGAACGATGCCCGGCCGGGCGACCCCGCCAATGCCCGACAGGGTCGCGCCGCAGTGGGCGAGCAGGGCGTTGACGAGGGTGCCGGTCTCGCTGCCGGGCGCGGGGTGGGCGGCCATGCCGGCGGGCTTATCGATGACGATCAGGTCGGCGTCCTCGAACAGCACCGTCAGCGGAATCGGCTCGGGCCGAGGATCGGCGGCGACCACGGGCGGGACGAGGACCTCGTAAAGGCCCGGCGTGGCCTTGGCTGAAGCGCTTGAGACCGGAAGCCCGTCATGCGTAACGGCCCCCTGCGCCAGCAGAGCCTGCAGCCGCGCGCGCGACAGGCCGGGAAAGGCGTCGGCCAAGGCCTTGTCGAGACGCACCGGCGGGCCGTCGTAGCGGGCCTGAAGCGCGATCGGCTCGTCGTCGTCGGTCAGCGTCTGTTCATCGGCCACGGCGTTTCCTAGCACGAAGCTTCACCACGGGGGACGGTGGAAGCCGGGGAGGTCGAGATGAACAGGTGGATGATCGGTGTCGCCGTCGGGGGGAGCGCGCTCCTGCTCGGGAGCTGCGCGACGATGAGCGAGGACCAGTGCCTCGTCGGCGACTGGGGCGGACAGGGGCTGCGGGACGGGTCCGCGGGCCTGCCGATGAGCCGGCTGGACGACCACGCGAAGGCGTGCGCCAAGCATGGGGTCGCGCCGGATGTGACGCCCTACCGCTCGGCGCGCGAGGACGGGCTGCGCGGCTATTGCCGCCTGGAGCGGGGTTTCGAGGAGGGGCGTCGCGGACGCAGCTACCACGGCGTGTGCCAGCCGGAGGAAGAAGCCGATTTTCTGCCCGCCTTCCGCGACGGCTCGCGTCTTCACGCCGCCGAGTCCGCGCTCGAGTCGGCGTCGTCCGAACTGAACAGCGCCGTGTCATGGATCGAGGATCGGGAGGACAAGCTTCAGGCCAAGCAGCGCGAGCTCGGCGAGGAGGGGAAGACCGACGCCGAGCGGGAGCGAATCCGTGAGCGTATTGTGGAGGTCCGGGGCGAGCTGCGCGAGGCGAGGCGGCGCGCCCGCGACGCCGAGCGGGCCCTTGAGTGGGCGCGGGATGAAGCCGACCGCGTGCGGTTCGAGCTGTCGGCACGGTATCCAGTTTAGGATCCCGCTCCCCGCCGTCCTTCCGGGGCTGGTCCGGCGAAGCCGGGGCAGAACCCGGAATCCAGGGTAAGGCAAACAGATGCTTCAGGCGTCGCAGCCCGATCTCCTGGATTCCGGGTTCCGCTTCGCGGCCCCGGAAGGACGAGGAGGGATAGCAGCCCGGGTCGGGGATGCACTCAGGCCGCCGCCGACATCCCGCCCGTCTGCGGGTTCAGCTCGCCCGAGGCGTAGCGCTTGGCCATCTGGGCGGTGGACAGCGGCTTGATCTTCGAGGCCATGCCCTCGCAGCCGAACTGGACGAAGCGCTCCTGGCAGAGTTTGCGCATCGCCTCCTTGGCCGGCTTCAGATAGGCGCGCGGGTCGAACTCGCCGGGCTTCTCGGACAAGATTTTGCGGATCGCGCCGGTCATGGCCATGCGGTTGTCGGTGTCGATGTTGATCTTGCGCACGCCGTGCTTGATGCCGCGCTGGATTTCCTCGACCGGCACGCCCCAGGTCTGGGGCATCTGGCCGCCGTACTGGTTGATGATGTCCTGCAGGTCCTGCGGCACCGAGGACGAGCCGTGCATGACCAGATGGGTGTCGGGCAGGCGGCGGTGGATTTCCTCGATGACGTTCATGGCCAGCACGTCGCCATCGGGCTGGCGGCTGAATTTATAGGCGCCGTGGCTGGTGCCCATGGCGATGGCGAGGGCGTCGACCTGGGTCTCGCGCACGAAGTCGACGGCCTGATCCGGGTCGGTCAGCAGGGCCGAGTGGTCCAGCTTGCCCTCGAAGCCGTGGCCGTCCTCCTTCTCGCCCATGCCGGTCTCCAGCGAGCCGAGCACGCCGAGCTCGCCCTCGACGGAGACGCCGCAGGCGTGGGCCATCTCGACGACCTTCTTGGTCACGGCGACGTTGTACTCGTAGTCGGCCGGCGTCTTGCCGTCCTCCATCAGCGAGCCGTCCATCATCACGGAGGTGAAGCCGTACTGGATGGCGGTGGCGCAGGTGGCGGGGCCGTTGCCGTGGTCCTGGTGCATGCAGACCGGGATGTGCGGATACAGTTCGGCGAGGGCGTCGAT